>CALZJQ010000001.1 GCA_945787895.1 uncultured Prevotella sp.
TATTTCCCGAAGGCCGTGTCTTATAACCGCTTTGTGGAGTTGGAAAGTCGCGTGTCCTTCCAACTTATCCCGAACCGGGGTGTTATAGTCGCTCCCTACGTGGGAGCGTGGATTGAAACCATCAAGGCTGGTGATAAAGGTGCTTTGCTTGGATGTCGCTCCCTACGTCCTGACTTAATCAATGCGTCACCCTAAGTCTTCATTTTTTTGCATGACTAATCGATGTTCAATATGCGCTACGTGATGATGAACAAAAGTGACGAAGTCGGGAGATTATCTGCCAAAATGATTTGTTAAACCCGATTATGGTGCTACTCTGTCATTCCGATGAATATAGAGCATGAAGTAATAGTCAATGTTTTATAAGCGATATTATGTACTGCGGTTTTGTATGTAATCTTGCTTTTTTGCTTTTTTGCTCACTTCGCCCCCTCGCTCCCGTCGTTGCGGTTCTTATAGACAACCTTGTTGGCGCCGCTTGTCACCCACATTGCTTCGGGGTGTTCCTTGACGAAAGACTCGATGTGGCGTACCCGCTTGCTTTCGAGTATCTCATCTACGGCGATGAGGATGCCAGTCTCTTCTACGTCGCCGAAGCCGTAGTTGATGGCTGTGCCGAATAGTTTCATTGTCGGACTGAGGTTCATGTAGGCGTTGACTAAGGGCGGGATGTTGAATCCGAGGGCGCGTATGCCACCGTTCAGTATGCGGTAGTCCTCCTTGAAGTCGCGTCCGCAGAAGACCTGTGCGAGTTCTTCCTCCGGTGTGTCGAGCGTGAGAGGCTTTGTCGGCGTTATGAGGTTTTCCTTGTCATCGAAGTATTTCTTGAGGAAATAGAGTATCATGTCGCGTCCGAAGCGTATATAGCTTGGGTACATCGTCATCTTGCCGAAGTAATAGCGCATCTTGGGATTGATGACCATGAGTGCTCCGAGTCCGTCCCACAGGTTGTCGAGTGCGAAAAGGCTTTTCGCTCCCATCTTGCTGCTTTGGTATTCCACGCTGACCCATGATCTGCCCAGTTCGATAGTCTGAGGGGCATACTCTTTGATGAACTTGTCAGAGAAATGGAACATGTGGCTGGTGGCGAGGATGGGCTGTCCTTTCTCGTCGAATTCCCATTCGTCCCCCATGAGGTAACGGTAACCGCCGATTATCTCTTTCTCCTCTGGATTCCATACTATCAGCTGCTTGTAGCAGTTCTTGCAGGTGTCAAACTCGTCGATGTCAACGCTTTTGCCAGTGCCGCCGCCTGCCGTGCGGAAGGCTATCTCGCGCAGACGGCCTATCTCCTGCATCACGTTGGGCGCATCGTGTGCCGTGACGATGTATATTTCGTTGTTGCTCTTGTTGGTCATCCGGAGCTGTTTGTCGTGTGTCAGCTCGCTCATGAGCACTTCCTTTGGAATCGGCTGGATGATTTCTTCTTCGTTCATCTTTTTGGTTGTAGTTTGAGTTCGGGGTGGTTCCGTGTGCGATGTGGGGCGTATGATGTGTTCTTTGTTACCGTTGCCCTGTGGTGTATGTTGTCTGACGGCAGGTGTTGCCTATAGCTCATATACTTTCTGACGTACCCAGGCGGCCCATTCGTTGGGTTTCTTTGACTTGTCGAATGTCTGGTAGGGTATGGGTTTTCCTATTTTGATGGTAAATGTTTTGTGCTTGTTTTTCAACATTTCATCTACGAGGAAGAGCATTGCTATGTTTACTTTGAGTTTCAATGCTTTACAGATGTTTGCTATGCGATAGAATTTCTCGGAGTTGCGTCCGCTGAAATAGATGGGTACGATGTCGCGTTGTGTCTCCACACTCTTTGTGATGAATGTCTTTTTCCATTCCAGGTCCTGTATCTTTCCGTCTATTTTGCGTGAGCAAAGTCCTGCAGGAAAGAGCAGCAGGTGGTGGTTGCTTGCAAAGCCGGCTTCTATCAGGGCGGGAAATGAGCGTTCTTTTTTTGTTGTGGTATTGACAGGGATGCAGAGGGGGGCGAGTCCTGGTAGTGACATGAGTATGTCGTTGACGATATATCTGAAATTATTGTCGTAGTGTCGTCCTATCACTGCTCCGAGGGCTACGCCGTCTGCTCCACCGAGCGGATGGTTGCTGACGAAGGTGTAACGCTTGGGGTCGTCGGGAGCTGGTAGGTTCTTCTTGCCTTCTATGTTCAGCGTGACGTCTAATTTGCGCAATCCTGCTTCCAGCCATTCGTAGCCTTCCAGTCCTCTGTTCTCCCAAAGTGTCTCATTGACAAAGTCTTGGTGGGCGATATTTGTGAGCCATTTGATGACAAATCCCGGCACATATTTCATTTTCTCGCCGAGTTTTCCTGCGAGGATTTCCCTGATGTCTATGGTCTTTTCTGTTATCTCTATCATCTTGTGCGGATGCAAAAACTTTGCAAAGGTAATGATTTTTTTTATATTATCCAATTTTTTACTATAATTATTGGTTTTTCCGACCTTTTCTCGCCATGGCATATCTCAATCAAGTTTGCCTCTGCTCTGCTAGCTTGACGAAAATGTCCTTTTTTTCTGAAACATTTTGTTACATTGCCTACAAGTGATTTTCTTGTCTCTTTTCGGTCTTTTTCCTGCTTATACCAGTCTTTTTCTTTCTGTCTCTCAGCCTTTGCCTACGTCTTTTGCTTTCTTTTCTTTGCAAAAGCGTTGATATTGGGTCGTGATAACGCCCCTTTTGTCATGTAATATCTATGATATTGTCTTGCGAAATGATAGGTTTTATCTCATGAAGGCAGTGCTTTTATCGTGGAATATGGTATTTTTGTCCGAAAACTTTGCAGATAATTCCTGATGTTCCGACAATTGTGGTCTTCTCGTTTCTGCTCGCTGGCTGACACTTCTCCGTGAATTTCTTACTCACAACCCGTCATGAATGCCGTTTGATAAATTTTTGTTCGATTTTTCCGGATGTCCTTCTCTCTGCCTCTCTTGGGCATCTTGTGTCGGCGTGTCTTGACTTTCGTGAAAGTGTTAAATATGATTAAAATCAAGATTGTTGAAAAAAAAGTGGGGCAAAGTGGTGTAAAGTGGGGAAAAAATTGTACCTTTGTCCCACAAAACTTCATAGATAAGTACGTGCGTGTTAGATAATAAGCGCAAAGCATTGATAATTAGTCGTTAATACGAAAAAGGGTTAAGAATTTCAAATGAGATTTCTTGGTAACATAGAAGCAAAGGTTGATGCCAAAGGGCGTATCTTCCTCCCCGCAGCCTTCCGCAAGGTGATGCAGTCATTGGGCGAAGGTCAGGTGGTGGTGAGGAAGGATGCGTTTCAGGATTGCCTTGTCATCTATCCCGAGAGTGTATGGAACGACCAGGTTGATGCTCTTCGTATGCGTCTCAACCGCTGGAACAAACAGCATCAGCAGATATATCGTCAGTTTGTCTCTGACGTGGAAGTGATAACTCTTGATGCGAGTGGTAGATTGTTGCTCTCTCGCCGCTCTTTAGAGAAAGTGGGAATACAGTCGCAGGTTCGTTTTCTCGGAGTCGGAGATACGATAGAGATTTGGGCGGCTGATGACAGTTCCGGACCTTACATGGACGAGGAGGAGTTTGGCAAGGCTCTCGAGTCCCTCATGCAGGGAGATTGATGACGTTATCTCTGCTCTGCCGTCCGGCGCTCTTCGAATTGGTCGAAGAGAAAGAAAAAGTTGTAGCCAACCAATAAAGGTGGGTTCTATTAATTCCCACCGTCAAAAATATTAATTATGTAGGTTTGACGTTTTGTCATCTTTTGGTTTCTTTTCGGTACAAATCGTAAGTCTCATCGGTCACGTAGCCCGCTACGCTCCCTCTTCAACTTACAATTTGTCCTCGAAAATAAATCCAAAATATAACAAAGCGAATTAATAGAACCCACCTAAAAACAATAAGAAAATGTACCATATCCCAGTCCTACTCAACGCAAGCATCGACGGCCTGAATATCCGTCAGGGAGGCATTTATGTCGATGTCACCTTTGGAGGAGGGGGGCACAGCAGGGAGATACTCCGACGCCTCAATGGTACAGGACGGCTGTTCAGTTTTGATCAAGACCCAGATGCTGAGAGTAATATTGGTGAAGCCCCTGATAATTTTACGTTTGTGAGAAGCAATTTCCGTTATCTCGACAACTGGATGCGCTATTATGGCATAGATCATATCGACGGGTTGCTTGCAGATCTCGGAGTCAGTTCCCATCATTTTGACGATGAGACGCGAGGGTTCTCTTTCCGTTTCGATGCTCCTCTCGATATGAGGATGAACAAGAGAGCAGGTATTACTGCGGCTGATGTGGTGAATACTTATGATGAGGAACGCCTTGCTGACCTCTTCTTTCTCTACGGCGAACTGAAGACCTCTCGCAAGATAGCGGCGGCCATCGTCAAGCATCGGGGCGTCGGAGCGATAAGGACAACGAATGATTTCCTTCGGGTAGTGGAACCTTTCTTCAAGAGGGAAAAAGAGAAGAAGGAGATGGCAAAGCTTTTCCAGGCTCTGCGCATTGAGGTAAACCACGAGATGGATGCCCTGCGCGAGATGCTTACGGCGGCAACGCAATGGATTGGCGAGGGTGGACGAATATCAGTCATCACTTATCACTCCCTCGAAGACCGCATAGTGAAGAATCTTATCAAGACTGGTAATCCCGAGGGAAAACGCCATGAGGACTTCTTTGGAAGGGTCACTGCACCGTTCAAGGCGGTCAACAACAAGGTCATCGTACCTGATGAACAAGAACAAACGGAAAATCCGCGCTCCAGAAGCGCAAAACTCAGATTGGCAGAAAAACAATGAACAACGAAGAGAAAAATGTAAAGCTCGTCATAAATGAGGAACCGCAAGAGGAAGCTGCTGCACCAAGGAGTTCTGAGTCTGCCATGACAGGCGAGGCAATGTCGGCTGAGATGGCGACGGAAAGGGAGGACAAGCCTGACAATACTTCCACTGGAGCATCGGAGCAGCAGGGAGAGACAATGGCGGAAAGAGATGCCGATGCCAGTCCTCAGTCGCTGCCAAGTATCGGAGAGATGATAAGGCAGGAGGTAAAAGAGGGGGAGGAAGTACCTCCCGGTAATTTTACCATGAGCAGAGTGCTGGGAGGAACGCTGATATTAAGTATCTTCCAAAGACAGGTAAAACTCGTGTTGCTCATTACGGTTTTCCTCATTATATATATTACCTGCCGATACCAATGCCAGAAACAGATGGTAGAAATCGACAGACTGGAAAGGAAACTCGTCACGATAAGGTACAAGGCTACCGTCTATTCCTGCGAACTGACAGAGATGAGCCGCGAGAGCAATATCCTCGATATGCTCGCACAGAGAGGCGACAGCACCCTCGTAATACCCAAGGAACCACCCTACAAAATTAACATACCCGAATGAAGAAACCAGAATATGACAACCGCAATACGATGAAACGCTACAGGATTGTAGCGGCTATCTTCGCTGTCATGGCAGTATGTGTCGTGGCAAGGGCAGCATATATCATGACGGCAGAGAAAGCTTATTGGCAGGATGTGGCTTCAAGGGTAAAAAAGGATAGGGTGACTATCAATCCCGTGCGCGGTGATATCCTCGCTGCCGGAAACCAGCCGTTGGCTTGCAACCTGCCAGAATATCGCCTCTGCATGGACTTTCAGGCTATCCGCGACTCTAAATGTGACACGCTCTGGCATGACTCTGTAGGAAAACCTACCAGACATCTTATAGAACTATGCCAGGGACTGCACCGCATTTTCCCTACAAGGTCGGCGGAAGCTTTCCTCGACTCCCTTGAGTCGGCGTATTCTTACGTAGATGACAAAGGAAGACATCGGCGTTATTATCCTATATGGCCACGACGTGTCGATTATATGACCTACAAGAGGGTGGCTGCTCTGCCTATCTTCAAGCTCGGACCCAACAAGAGTGGATTTGTGGGCAAGGAGTTTATGGTCAGAAAACGCCCCTACGGCAGTCTCGCTTCTTCTATCGTCGGTGACGTATATAAAGAGAGTGGCAAGGCATTCTCAGGACTTGAGCTTGCTTTAGACACAGCTCTCTCAGGCACTCCGGGCATCAAGCATCGCAGAAAGGTACTCAGCCGCTTCATCGACATCAGCGACTCGGCTGCCATTGACGGAAATGATGTGGTTACTACCATTGACGTCTTTATGCAAGACCTGGCGGAACGCTCTCTGAAAAAGGAACTTATAAAGGATAATGCATATACTGGCGTCGCTATCGTCATGGAGGTAGAGACAGGGGATATCAAGGCTATGGTAAACCTTGACCGTGACTCTCTCGGACGATACTATGAGGGAAGAAACCATGCCATCGCTGACCTCTTGGAGCCAGGCTCCGTGTTTAAGACGGCAAGTATTCTCACCGCTATCGACGACGGATATATCAAGGACACTGCCAACTGCATAGTGCATACCGGATGTGGCATCATGGAGATGCACGGCGCAAAGATGCGTGACCACAACTGGCATAGGGGGGGCTACGGAGATATCAACGTATCGCGGATTCTTCAGGTGAGTTCCAATATTGGTGTCAGCGTTCTCATTGACAAGTTCTATGGCTCAGACCCAGGAAAATTCGTGGATGGAATCCACAGGTTGGGACTTGCTGCTGACCTTGACCTGCCCTTCCCCGAATATGAAGCCCCGAGAATACGCCACCCAAAGATGGATAAGACAGGCAGACATTGGGCTAACTGGAGCAAGACAGCGTTGCCATGGATGAGCATCGGATATGAGACACAAGTGCCGCCAATATCTACACTGACCTTCTACAACGCTATAGCAAATGGTGGAAAAATGGTGAAACCACGTTTCGTGACAAGGGTAGAGAAAGATGGACAGGTCATCAAGGAGTACCCCGTGGAGGTCATCAAGGAGCAGATATGCAAGAATCCCAGTTCCATAGGAGTGATACAGGACATTCTGTATAAGGTAGTAGATGTAGGACTTGGCAAGACTGCCGGCTCTAAGTCGTTCCACGTATCAGGCAAGACGGGTACCGCACAGAAGGCAAAAAAAGGCGGATACAAGTCAGGAGTAGTGGATTACCTGCTCAGTTTCTGCGGATATTTCCCCTCTGGAAAGGACGCTGATGGCAACCCCGTGAAGCCAAAATATAGTTGCATCGTCTGCATACAGAAGTCAGGATTGCCTGCTTCGGGAGGACTCATGAGTGGACAGGTGTTCCACGACATTGCCGAGGGCATCATGGCACGCAACGTGCGCTATGACGTGTCATCGTCAAAGGACTCCATGTCATGCTTCATACCAGAGGTGAAATGTGGAAATATCCTTGCAGCAGACTACGTACTCTCACGTCTCGGCATGAAGAAGACGACGGAATGGACTGGCTCATACGCTACGGGAAACCCTATATGGGGCGTTGCCGAGAGCGATAAGTCGCAGGTGAGGCTGTCACGTATTGCAGATACGAAACCAGGCATTATGCCAAATGTCACGGGTATGGGAGCACGTGATGCCGTCTTCCTCCTTGAATCAAAAGGACTAAAGGTAAGCATCAAAGGCAGAGGAAAGGTGAAAAAGCAAAGTCTTGCTCACGGCAAAACATACAAAAAAGGAGACAGGGTACTCCTCGAAATGCTTTAGTACCTACGCTCTCATACAGAGTCTTCTCTTTTCCAAGACTGTCAATAGTGGCATTTAAGACAAACCATACATATAAGGTGGGTTCTATTAATTCCCACCGTCAAAAATATTAATTCTGTAGGTTTGACGTTTTGTCATCTTTTGGTTTCTTTTCGGTACAAATCGTAAGTCTCATCGGTCACGTAGCCCGCTACGCTCCCTCTTCAACTTACAATTTGTCCTCGAAAATAAATCCAAAATATGACAAAGCGAATTAATAGAACCCACCATAACAAAAATAGTATTATGAAACTTAATGACCTCCTAATCAAAGTAGAAGCAAAGAAAATCCTTGGTAATCCCGACTGCGAGGTAAAGGGCATCACCATCGATTCCCGTAACGTAGAGGAAGGATTTCTCTTTATCGCAATGAGAGGAACTCAGGTTGACGGGCACAAATATATCCCAAATGCTATAGAACAAGGGGCTGTAGCCATCCTGTGTGAGACGTTGCCCGAGACTATCGACCAGACTGTCACCTACGTTACAGTCAGCGATTGCGAAGATATAGTAGGTCTTGTGGCGACGGAATACAATGGCAACCCGACGTCAAAGCTAAGACTCGTAGGTGTCACAGGTACTAATGGCAAGACTACTATCGCCACCTTGTTATATAATATGTTCCGCAAGATGGGACATAAATGCGGACTCATATCTACCGTATGCAACTATGTAGATGGCGAAGCATACCCCACCGACCATACCACACCCGACCCGATAGAGCTTAATGCCTTGCTCGGCAAGATGGTGGAAGCAGGCTGCGAGTACGCTTTCATGGAATGTTCCAGCCATGCCATCGCACAGAAGAGAATAGGAGGACTGACCTTCGCAGGAGGAATCTTCACCAATCTTACACGTGATCACCTCGATTACCACAAGACGGTAGAGAACTATCGAGATGCGAAGAAGAAATTCTTTGACGACCTTCCCAAGACGGCATTTGCCATAACCAATGCTGATGACAGAAACGGAATGGTCATGACACAGAACACCAAAGCCGCTGTCAAGACATATTCTATACGTACCCTCGCTGATTTCCATGCAAGAATTATCGAGTGCCACTTTGAAGGTATGTACCTCGAAATCAACGGACAGGAGGTAGGAGTGCAGTTTATCGGAAAGTTCAACGTCAGCAATCTCCTCGCTGTATATGGTGCAGCTGTCATGCTTGGCAAGAACCCGGAGGAAGTACTCGTAGTCCTCAGCACGCTGAAGAGCGTTGCCGGGCGTCTCGAACCCATCCGTTCCTCAGCCGGCGTTACAGCCCTTGTCGATTATGCTCATACTCCTGATGCTCTGGAGAATGTGCTCAATGCCATACATGAAGTCATGGAAGGCAAGCAAGGACAAGTCATCACCGTATGTGGAGCAGGAGGAAACCGTGACAAAGGCAAACGTCCACTCATGGCGCAGGAGGCTGTCAAGCAGAGTGACCGCGTGATAATAACCAGCGACAACCCCCGTTTTGAAGAGCCACAGGCCATCATCGACGATATGCTTGCAGGGCTTGACAAGAAGCAGATGAAGAAGGTGGTAAGCATCGTAGATCGTCGTGAAGCAATACGCACTGCCGTCATGATGGCTGACAAAGGTGATGTAATCCTCATTGCAGGCAAGGGACACGAGGACTATCAAGATGTAAAGGGCGTAAAGCATCATTTCGACGACAGGGAAGAGGTACGCAAAGCCTTCGCATAAGCCGCCGATTCGGTATTCTTCGACCTCGTAGAAGAACCCCAAACCACACCATCCCCCATACCAAAAGAAGCCTCGCAAGAAAATAATAACAACAATAAAGAAATGCTATACTATCTCTTTAGATTTCTCGAACAATGGAACATTCCAGGCTCAGGAATGTGGAGCTACATCTCTTTCCGCTCCATCCTTGCGCTCATAATCTCCCTTGTCATCTCTATATGGTTCGGAGAGTATTTCATCAAGTGGATGAAGCGCAACAATGCGACAGAGACACAGCGTGACGCAAGCATTGACCCCTACAATGTAGGCAAGAAAGGAGTGCCTACTATGGGAGGTATTATCATCCTTGTTGCTACGATAGTGCCATGCTTGCTCTTCGGAAGACTGCGCAATATCTACATGATACTGATGCTTGTCACCACAGTATGGCTTGGAGCTATAGGCTTTGCTGACGACTATATCAAGATGAAGAAGACCAAGGATGGGCTTCGTCCTATATATAAACTATTCGGGCAGGCGGCTCTCGGACTCATCGTGGGACTCACACTGTGGGCAAGTCCTGATGCTGTAGTGCATGAAAATATCTCAAGAGAAAAGCAGGGTACAGAGATTATCGTACACAAGAGTGAACCAGTCAAATCCACCATCACCACGATACCCTTCGTAAAGCACAACAATCTCGATTATTCCAACATCTTCTCCTGGCTTGGACAGTACAAGAGTGCAGCGACATGGATTTTCTTCGTACTCCTTACCACATTCATCGTGATGGCTGTAAGCAACGGAAGTAACCTCAATGACGGAATGGACGGAATGTGTGCAGGCAACTCTGCCATAATATGCGTTGCGCTCGGAATACTGGCTTATGTCTCCAGTCACATGGTCTATGCCTCGTATTTCGACATCATGTATATCCCAGAGTCGCAGGAGCTCGTCATCTTCCTTTCCGCTTTCGTCGGTGCGCTCATAGGCTTCCTTTGGTATAACGCATACCCGGCGCAAGTCTTTATGGGAGATACAGGTTCCCTTGCCATCGGTGGTATCATCGCTGTCACCGCCATCATCATCCACAAGGAACTCCTTATTCCTCTTCTCTGCTTCATCTTCTTCATGGAAAGCCTAAGCGTCATGATACAGATGCAGGTAGCAAAATATGGAAATAAGCGAGGAAAGAAGATAAGATTCTTCAAGCGGGCACCAATACATGATACATTCAGAGTCAAGCCCGACCAACTCATTCCTGATGCTCACTATATCCTCAAGTGGCCAAAAGGATGCTGGTTGGAGTCAAAGATTACGACACGATTCTGGATTATCACCATCCTCTTGGCTTCTCTTGCCATCATTACCTTGAAGATAAGGTAACTTATGTGTTGCGATGGCTGGTATTCTTCGACCACATAGAAGAACACAAGATGCACAAAGGAATGAAACCTACAACCACAAAATGAAAAGAAACGACAATGAAAATAGCAATCTTAGGAGCTGGAGAGAGCGGAGTAGGAACGGCAATACTTGCCAAGAAACAAGGCTATGACGTCTTTGTATCTGACATGGGCACTGTAAAGGAGAAGTACAGACAACGACTTGACGAATGCCAGATACGATGGGAGGAAGGCAAGCACACCGAGGAAGAGATATTGTCAGCCAATGAAGTAGTGAAAAGCCCCGGCATTCCTGACAATGCGCCAATGGTGGAAAAAATCAATGCAAGGCGGATTCCTATACTCAGCGAACTCGAGTTTGCATCAAGATACAGCAAGGGAAAGACCATTTGCATCACAGGAAGCAATGGAAAAACAACCACCACGACCCTCATCTACTACATCATGCAGAAGGCAGGATTGGATGTCGGTCTCGCTGGCAACATAGGAAGAAGCTACGCTCTGCAGGTTGCAGAAGGCGACCATGAGTGGTATGTGCTGGAGATTAGCTCGTTCCAGCTTGACAACATGTACGATTTCAGGGCTGACATAAGTGTATTGATGAATATTACCCCCGATCATCTCGACCGCTACGGACTGGCAGAGGAAGGAGAGGAGACGGCTATGCAGAACTATACCGACTCCAAGATGCGCATCATACAGAACCAGACACCTGACCAGAGCTTCGTCTATTGGGCGCAGGATGACCACATCATAGAGGAATTGTCAAAGCGACAGCAGGGATATGCACCACAGCCGACACCCACTTCAAGACCAGCAAAACCAGGGCATCCTTCGCTTTTAGGCTTTGATGACAGCGATTTCGAACGCTACTCTCTGTCTTTCACCCAGATGGGACAGCACAACAAGCGAAATGCTCTCGCTGCCTATCTCGCCACGATGCAGGCAGGCATTGACGAGAATATCATACGCCAGTGTCTCGATACCTTCCCGGGAGTGGAACACAGACTGGAGAGAGTGGAGGAAAAAGACGGAGTATTATACATCAATGACTCAAAGGCTACAAACGTAGATGCCTGCAAGGTAGCTCTTGAAGCAATGGACAGACCTACCATTCTCATCGTAGGAGGAAAGGACAAAGGCAATGACTACTCTACGATACACGACCTCGTGGCTGAGAAATGCGCAGGTATCGTATATCTCGGAGCTGATAACAGCAAACTGCATGCTGCCTTCGACGACCTCGATATGCCAAAGGCTGATACGCATTCCATGCAGGATTGTGTCAGAGCCTGCCACGAAATGGCAAAGCAAGGCGACGTAGTATTGCTCAGTCCGTGTTGTGCCAGCTTCGACCTCTTTAAGAATATGGAGCAAAGAGGCGAACTGTTCCGTGAGAATGTCAAGGCTCTATAACCTGCAGGATAGTCATTCTTATTTACGAAAGAAGGGTGGCAGAGGTTACAACAGCAAGTGAAAACGATTAGTAATCAAACAGAAAGGAAATCGACCATGGGATTTTTATCCAAACTGCAATTGATAAAGGGCGACAAAGTGATATGGATTATCTTCCTATTGCTTTGCGTTATCAGTATCGTGGAGGTCTATTCTTCTTCATCCAGCCTTGGATATAAGACAGGAAACTATTGGTTTGCGGCTTTCAAGCATACTGCTTTGCTTGGTGTGGGCATATTTTTGATGGTGGTCCTGCTGCATGTCAAGTGCCGATATTTCAAGCTACTCACTCCAGTGCTCTCCCTCATAGCCTTGCCAATGCTTATCTTTGTCCTCTTCTTCGGTGTCTCGGAGAATGACGCTTCACGATGGATTGACCTCGGATTGTTCAAACTTCAGCCCTCGGAGGTAGGAAAGGCTGCAATGGTTTTCGTCACGGCGCAGATATTAAGTGCTATGCAGACAAAGGAAGGAGTGGCACCCAACACTATGAAATACGTCCTTACTGCTGCGGCTTGCTTCATACTTCCTGTCGCTCCGGAGAACCTTTCTACGGCAGCAATGATGTGTGTCGTAGTCTTCTTAATGATGTTTGTCGGACGAGTACCGTTGCGACAACTTGGCTATCTCTTCTCGGTCGTGGTCATCTTTCTCATCTTTGTTGTCGGAATGGTGTTCCTCGTAGGAGACACTACCACCCCAGAGGAAGAGAAAGCAAGGGAAAGCATGCACCTCACAGAGCTGTCTGCAACGCCAGAACTACAGGGACTTGACATTTCTGCCATACCCGAGTCACACTTGAAGAAATATGAGAAAAAGGAGGAGGTCTCCAAACTCGACAAACTGACCCACCGCTTCGGAACGTGGAAACGCAGGATGCTTGAGTTCTTTGATGACAAGGAAGTGGCATCAAGCGAATATGACCTCGACAAGAATAGGCAGAAAGGGTATGCCAACGTGGCGATAGCAACGTCGAATATTGTAGGAAAAGGACCAGGAAACTCCGTACAACGTGATTTCCTACCGCAGGCTTATTCCGACTTTATCTACGCTATCATCATTGAAGAGTTTGGCATCTTTGGAGCTTTCTTTGTCGCAATGCTTTATATCATACTGCTTTACCGCACAAATCATATAGCAAAGAACTGCAAAAACCCTTTCCCCGCATACCTCGCTATGGGACTTGCCTTGCTCATCGTCATGCAGGCACTCATCAATATGTGTGTCGCTGTAGGATTGTTACCCGTCACAGGACAACCATTGCCACTGATAAGCAGAGGAGGTTCTTCATCGGTCATCAATTGTATGTACATCGGTATCATCCTCAGCATAAGCAGAACGGCTGCCAAGAGAGATACTCCTGTCAGGGAAAACGTAGAGATGCAGTTGGCAAGGGCATAGCATTCACGATGCAATACAGCTGACATCATAGGCAGCAGTAGCATCATCAGTGCAACACGACCAGAACGAAGTGGACCAACCCACAAGAAAACAAACAGAAAAGAAGGAAAACATCATGAATAAGGAACTCAGAGTCATAGTCAGTGGAGGTGGCACAGGAGGACATATTTTTCCTGCCGTATCTATTGCGAATGCCATCAAATCACTACGCCCCGATGCAAAGATAAAGTTTGTCGGAGCTAAGGGAAGGATGGAAATGGAGAAAGTGCCTGCTGCAGGATACGAGATAGTGGGGCTGCCAGTACGTGGACTTATCCGCCCTTTGTGGAGTCCCAAGAATATTGGAGTGATGATTGACTTCCTGAAAAGTCGCTCGCTCGTGAAGAGTATCATAAAGGAGTTTAAGCCCAATGTGGCGGTAGGAGTAGGAGGTTATGCCTCTGCACCAACGCTTAACGCTGCTTATAGCATGGGAATACCTTGCCTTATTCAGGAGCAAAACTCGTATGCAGGAGTGACCAACAAGTCGCTTGCCAGGAAAGCAAAGAAGATATGCGTGGCATACGATGGCATGGAGCGTTTCTTCCCAGAAGAACGTATAGTAAAGACAGGAAACCCCGTAAGGCAGGCTCTCCTTGATAATACCATGACAAAGGGGCAGGCAAGACAGGCTATGGGGATTGAAGCCGAAAGACCCACAATACTCGTCATAGGAGGATCGCTCGGAGCACGCACCATTAATGAGTCAATAGCCGCAGGAATAGAGCGTTTTGAAAAGGCTGGAATACAGGTGATATGGCAGACAGGAAACTACTATGCAGAGGAATGTCAGCGCATAGCAAAGGAAAAGAATGCTGTATTAGTAAGACCGCAGGCCTTTATCTCTGACATGGCAACAGCTTATCGTGCCGCAGACATCGTCATAAGCAGGGCAGGAGCCAGTTCTATCAGTGAGCTATGTATTCTTGCTAAGGCTTCAATACTCGTGCCCTCACCCAATGTTGCCGAAGACCATCAGACAAAGAATGCACGAGCTCTCTCGGACAAAGACGCTGCTCTGTTCGTGGCTGACAAGGAGGCACGCGAGAAACTCGTGGATACGGCTATCTCCTTGATACGTGATAACGCAAAAATTGCTGACATGGAGAAGAAAGTATATCAGCTTGCATACCGCAACAGCGCAGAGGTTATTGCCAAGGAAGTAATTCTTCTTGCAGAGAAATCAGGTGAGGAGTAACACGACAATTAGGCTTCATCACATATCATACTACGACAATCATACATATTACCCAAACCAATGGATCAGAAGAAACTCAAATCAGTATATTTCGTAGGGGCTGGCGGCATAGGAATGTCTGCCATAGCACGCTACTTTATCAGAAAAGGGCTTGTCGTAGCAGGCTATGACAAGACTCCGTCTGCACTGACTAAGCAGCTCGAAAAGGAGGGTATGCTCTTACATTATGAGGAGAATGTAGATGAGATACCCCAGGCTTGCAGGGATAAAGAGCGGTGTCTCGTCATTTATACTCCTGCCATTCCTGAAGAACATGCAGAGTTGCAGTTCTTCCGCAACGCAGGTTTCGAGATACAAAAACGGGCGCAGGTGCTCGGTACACTGACGCAATCCCACAAAGGACTATGCTTCGCCGGTACTCATGGAAAGACGACTACTTCAACGATGTGCGCACATATCATGCACCAAAGCACCCCTGACTGCAACGCTTTCCTCGGAGGAATATCCAAGAACTATGGCACTAACTACATTCTCTCCGATGATTCTGACTACGTAGTGATAGAAGCAGATGAGTTTGACCGCTCTTTCCATTGGTTGAGACCATGGATGTCTGTCATAACAGCCACCGACCCAGACCACCTTGATATATATGGTACGAAAGAGGCTTACCTCGAATCATTCACGCATTACTCGTCATTGATACAACCAGGGGGAGCACTCATCATACATAAGGGACTGGAGATGCAGCCCGATGTGCAGGAAGGAGTCACCATATATACATATTCTGTAGAAGAAGGAGATTTCCATGCAGAAAATATCAAGATAGAGAACGGAGAGATTACCTTCGACTTCATATCGCCAGTGGAGAACGTCATAGGTGTAAGTCTCGGACAACCGGTGCCTATCAATATTGACAATGGTATCGCTGCAATGGCAATGGCTCAGCTGAATGGATGTTCTGCAGAAGAATTGAAGTATGGAATGATGACATATAAGGGCGTGGACAGACGATTTGATTTCCGCATACGCAATGACAAGCACGTCCTGCTATCTGACTATGCCCATCATCCGAAAGAGATATATCAAAGTGCGAAAAGCCTAAAAGAGGTCTATCGTGACAGGCATATCACAGCAATCTTCCAGCCGCATCTATATACTCGGACACGAGATTTCTACAAAGACTTCGCTGATGCCCTCTCACAGCTCGACGAGGTAATACTTACAGAAATATATCCTGCGCGGGAATTGCCAATAGAGGGCGTCACATCGCAACTCATATATGACAACCTCCGCCCAGGTATAGAGAAGAGTATGATAGAGAAAAAGGACGTCTTAGACCTCATAAAGCAAAGGGATTTCGATGTCCTCGTAATACTCGGAGCGGGCGACCTCGACAACTATATGCAGGACATAACCTCTGTCATCGAGAAAAAATAATCCTTCTCCTTTCATAATATAAACCTCTCATTCCAAGACAACACTCTCTCTGAACGCATATTCTTATGAGAATAAACTGGAAATACTGTCTCTTAGTCATCGTAGATATTTGCATTTTTATCTACATCGGATTCGCTATGGTCTCATGGAACAAGCCCGATGAGACTAAGAAACTGTGTACAAGAGTAGAAATAAATATCGAAGATGAGAATGAGAATGGTTTCCTAAAGACTGCTGAGATAAAGCAACTACTGGAATCACGCTCTATCTATCCTCTGTCAAAGAAGATTACGGACATCAATACCCGACATATTGAGGACGTACTGCTCAAGACTCCATTTGTCAAGACAGCAGAATGTTGGATTTCTACAGAGGGGTTCGTCTATATTTCCATGACTCAAAGGACACCGATAATGAGGGTAAAGGCTGATAATGGGGAGGATTATTACATAGATGATAATGGAGGAGTCATGCCAAACTCGCAATATACATCAGATATGATTATCGTAACGGGTAAGGTAAACCGTGCCTTTGCGTGCAAATACCTCAGTCTTATGGCAAAAGAGATAATGCAGAATGACCTTTGGCGAAATCAGATCGAACAAATAAATGTGCTCGAAGATAATACAATAGAGATTATTCCACGTGTCGGTGACCATATTATAAATATAGGAGAACTGCCCAGAAGCGAAAGAACTGAACGCAGGCAGGAACTCGTCACACAATACATCGACAACCAACTCCATCGTATTGAGTTCTTCTATCGATATGGTCTCAAGGAAGCAGGGTGGAATAAATACTCGTATATCTCATTAGAATATGCTAATCAGGTCATCTGTACTCGTAGGGAATTGGATAAACATGAACGTCCTATACCTGTTGCGGTAAAGAAACAGGACTCGGAGACAACTCAGGACTCACCTGCTTCTGCTGAAGAAAAGAAAGAGCAGACAGACAAAAAACAGGAGAAGAAACAGGAGAGTGTTACCGAGAAAAAGCAGGAAACTACTACCGAAAAGAAGCAGGAAAAAAAGGTGCAATCCTCCAAAAGTACTGTTGTCAGTAGCAAAAACACTGGTACCAAGACAGGGAATTCTACAAAAAACAAGACAAAACAATAATTATCGGATCAGTATATGCCTTCAAAGAATTTTATCGTAGCCATCGAACTTGGCTCCACAAAGATTACGGGAGTTGCCGGACAAAAGAACCATGACGGCAGTTTTACTGTCAATGCAGTAGTAAGAGAGGACTCTACATCGTGCATCCGAAAGGGTGTAGTCTATAACGCTGACAAGACAGTGCAGTGTATCACAAATGTCATCTCAAGACTAAAGACCGCTATGAAGACAGAGATAGCTCAGGTCTATGTCGGCGTAGGGGGACAGTCCATTCACTCTGTACGTAATGTTATGGTCAGAGACCTTGCTGAGCCCGCTATTGTTTCTACCGATATGGTCAACGAACTCATGGACTCCAACCGTGCAATGCAGTACAAGGACTTTGAGATCGTAGATTTCGTAGCCCATGAATATAAGGTGGATAACCAGTATCAACTGGAGCCAGTAGGAATAGAATGCACGCATTTGGAGGGTAATTTCCTAAATATCCTGCAAAGGAAGAAATATTACCATAGTCTGAACAACTGCTTCGACCGTGCAGGAGTGAAGATAGCAGAGATGTATCTCGCCCCTATTGCTCTCGCTGACGGTGTGCTCACTGATGCAGAAAAGCGTTCTGGATGTATGCTTGTCGATATGGGAGCAGAGACTACCACGGTGCTTGTCTTCAACAAGAATATACTGCGTCATCTTGCTGTCATTCCGCTTGGAGGCAATAACATCACTAAGGACATCGCTTATCTCCAGATGGAAGAGGCTGATGCAGAGATGATGAAGCTGCGGCACGCTTCGGCATATACAGAGAACAATGAGATTGATGCGTCATTGTCTTATAATATCGACAATGAAAGAAAGGTAGAGAGCCGCAAATTCATAGAGTTGGTAGAAGGACGTGTGCAGGAAATCGTGCAGAATGCCTGGCATCAAGTGCCGGAGGAACTCACTGACAAGCTCGTGGCGGGCATCATCCTTACGGGAGGTGCAAGCAATATGAAGAATATGGACGTAGCTTTCCGCAATCATACGCATATCTCCAAGGTGCGTATTGCCAAGAGTGTCAACTTTAAGGTGCATTCTTCCAACAGCGAGATTTCCTCGTCAAATGGCACTATGAACACTATTCTCAGTCTCCTTGCCAAGGGTGAAATCAACTGTGCCGGCTCGGATGTTATGGCACAGAAGAATATATTTGAAGAAACAGCAACCTCTACCACAGTAGAAGAGCAGCCCAAAGCCATCAAATCAACGGAGGAACAACCTGGTACTGGTAAGGTAAAGACTCCTACAGAGAAAGCAAAAGAGGAGGAAGAACGACGTGCTGCCGAGGAAGCTCGCCGCCAACAGGAGGAAGAAGAGCGTAAGGCTGCTGAGGAAGAGAAGAAGGAAAAGAAACCTGGAGTGAAGACAAAGTTCATAAATTGGATGAAAACTTTCATCGTTGCTGACGAGGAATAAGCATCTACACAGAGATTTTTACTATTGTTTCGACTCGTCCCTACAATATCTTCCGGCCGTAGAGGCAATGACTAAAAGGCAAGCGAACGATGATTATGACACGAGGTCAGGAAGTAAAGAGCGAGCGTAACGTGAATGATTGCATATAAAGAATTAAAAGATTATGGCAGATTTTAATAATAATATCCTCGATTTCGGTGAGGTGGAAAAAGAAAATAGCATTATCAAAGTCATTGGTGTAGGTGGCGGAGGCGGCAATGCTGTCAATCACATGTATCGTGAAGGCATACATGATGTAAGTTTTGTGCTGTGTAATACGGATGCCCAAGCCCTGAATGATTCTCCCGTTCCAGTGCATCTTCAATTGGGAAAAGAGGGACTTGGAGCAGGAAACCGTCCGGAACGAGCACGTGAAGCTGCTGAAGAGACTATTGAGGACATACGTCGTATGCTTGATGACGGCACACGTATGGCTTTCATTACTGCTGGTATGGGTGGAGGAACTGGTACCGGAGCCGCTCCTGTCATAGCGCGAGAGTCAAAGAATATGGGTATCCTGACAGTGGGTATTGTCACTATTCCTTTCCGTTTTGAGGGTGCAAGGAAGATAGATCAGGCACTTGACGGAGTAGAGGAGATGGCAAAGAACGTCGATGCGCTTCTCGTAATCAATAATGAACGTCTGCGTCGCATCTACGGAGAGCTCCCCGTACTCAAGGCTTTCGGCAAGGCTGACGATACTCTCAGCGTGGCAGCGAAGAGTATTGCGGAGATTATCACTGTGCACGGACTCATCAATCTCGACTTCAACGATGTGAAGACTGTGCTCAAAGACGGCGGCGTAGCCATCATGAGTACAGGATTTGGCGAGGGTGACGGCAGGGTAAAGCTTGCTATTGAGGACGCTCTCAACTCACCGTTGCTCAACGATAACGATATATTCAATGCCAAGCGCATACTTCTCTCTATCTCTTTCCATAGCAATGACAAGGACTGCGAGGGACTTATGATGGACGAGATGAGCGATGTCAATGACTTTATGGATAAGTTCGGACGTGACTTTGAGATAAAATGGGGATTGGCTCTCGACCCGACACTCGGAGAGAAAGTCAAGGTTACCATCCTTGCTACAGGCTTTGGCATCAACGATATTGATGGTATGAGCGCACATCGTCGCACTCATCAGAGTCAAGAGGAGATAGCAAAGCAGGCGGCAGAGGAGGAAGCACGCGCTAAACGCAATGAGCGTCGCGACAGATACTACGGTCCTAACGAAAAGAACCATCAGTACAAGAGCCGCCCGCAGGTGTTCCTCTTTGAGCCGGATGACCTTGATAACGAAGATGTTATCCTCGCTGTAGAGAATACTCCTACGGCAAAGCGTACTCGTCAGCAGCTTGAAGAGTTGAGTCGTCAGTCACGTGCTACAAAGGTAATACCTGAAGAAACGATACAGAGCGGTAACATCGCTCCTGATATTATTCATTTTTAGGGTTGTTTGGTTGTTTGGTCGTTTAGTTGTTTAGTTGTTTAGTTGTTTAGTTGTTTGGTTGGCTGTGCCGCAATTGAGTCGAATACTATCAACCAGACCACCAGACAACAAAACCACCAAACAACTAAACCACTAAACAACAAAACAACCAAACCACAAAACCACAAGAAAATGTTATTCGATCAAATAAGCAACGACATCAAGGAAGCAATGAAGGCACGCGACAAAGTGCGCCTCGAAGCATTGCGTAATATTAAGAAAGTATTCATAGAAGCAAAGACAGCCCCTGGTGCAGGTGACTCTCTTGATGATGCACAGGCACTCAAGATACTCCAGAAACTGGCAAAACAGGGACATGATTCCGCTGACCTCTATACATCTCAGAATCGTTCCGACCTTGCAGAGGCAGAGTTGGCACAGGTTGCAGTCATTGAGTCATACCTCCCAAAGCAGATGACAGAGGAGGAGATAGAAGCCGCAGTGCGTGACATTATCGCCCAAACTGGAGCCCAAAGCATGAAGGAAATGGGAAAGGTCATGGGAGTGGCAAGCAAACAACTTGCCGGAAAGGCTGACGGAAAGAAGATTTCTGAGGTCGTAAAGCGTCTCCTTGCGTAGTAAGACAGGCATGAAATCTTCCTCCTTGCGTAGTAAGACAGGCGCAATATAAGTCGCAGAGCGACCCTTTTGACAATAATTTATCTCATTCTTGGATTGCATGAACTGGCAACAACTGATATCAAGCAAGCGACTCGGACAGGAATATCGGCATACGGAGCGACATGATGACCGCTCGGAGTTTAAGCGAGATTATGACCGTCTTATCTTCTCTGCCCCTTTCCGTCGCCTTCAAAACAAGACACAGGTATTCCCTTTGCCGGGCAGTATCTTTGTTCACAACCGCCTTACGCATAGTCTTGAGGTGGCAAGTGTAGGTATGTCGCTTGGCAATGATGTGGCTCGTGACGTGATACGTCGCCATCCTGAACTTGCCGGCACATTGATGGAAGAGATTGGCACGGTGGTAGCAACAGCTTGTTTGGCTCACGATATGGGCAATCCTCCTTTCGGACATTCAGGAGAGAAAGCACTCCAGGCGTTCTTTACGGAGGGAAAGGGTGCTCGTCTCCGTCAGTTGTTGGACAAGGAATTCTGGGACGACATTACTCATTTTGAGGGCAATGCCAATGCTTTCCGTCTTCTTACCCATCGCTTTTGCGGCAGAAGGAAGGGAGGCTTTGTCATGACCTACACAATGCTTGCATCCATAGTGAAATATCCTTTCGCTTCGGCTTACGCTGGGGAACATGGCAAGTTCGGCTTCTTTACATCAGAATCAGAATTGTTCTATCGCGTGGCAGAAGAGTTGGGAATGAAGTGTCTCAGTGCAAATGGTGAGCCATTGCGTTATGCGCGTCATCCTCTCGTCTATCTTGTCGAGGCTGCCGATGACATATGTTATGAGATAATGGACATCGAGGATGCGCACAAGCTCAGGATATTGTCCTTTGAGGAGACGAAGGAACTGCTCCTCGGCTTCTTCGATGACGATGTAAGGGAAAGCATTCTCCACCGTATCACGGACGAGGAGTTGCTGGATGAGAATGAGCAGGTGGTGTATATGCGTGCCAGTGTCATCGGAAAACTGGAGAATGTGTGTGTCGAAGCCTTTCTGAATCATGAACAGGAGATACTTGACGGCACTTTCGAAGGGTGTCTTATCGACCATATTCCAGAGCGTGAACGGCAGGCATACCATCGTTGTACAGAGACTGCCTTTGCCAAGATATATTGCAGCAAGCCTGTTCTTGACATAGAGTTGGCGGGTTATCACATTATCAACACGCTTATGGAGCAGATGACAGATGCAGCAGAGCATCCTGACCGCTTTTATTCCAAGCAGTTGTTGCGAAGGGTAAGCAGTCAGTATGACATACATTCTGCTGACCTTCAGACGCGTATCATGGCGGTAATAGACTTTGTAAGCGGTATGACTGATGTCTTCGCACTTGACTTCTACCAGAAGCTCAACGGCACCAGCCTGCCTATTGTATAGGGAATCAGGCATCAAGGTCATCCTGTTGGAAAATAGATTATTCATCTTTCGCTTGTTATTGACTTGCTCAGTTTCATACGGTTATGCGGTTTTAAGGTTATACGGTTATGCGGATTATAGCGTAACCTCCGTAAAAGCGAAGCGACCGTACAACCATATAACCTTAAAACCGAAGAAGTTGAGCCTGCGAAACTTCATTAGATAATATAGAATATGTTGAAAGTAAAAGTAATAAATAAAGGTTCACAACCTCTTCCGGAGTATGCCACGCCGCAGAGTGCAGGCATGGATCTCCGTGCGAATATCTCTGAGTCTGTCACTCTCAATCCTCTTGAGCGCAGGCTGATACCTACAGGATTGCACATTGCTCTGCCCATAGGTTATGAGGCGCAGATACGTCCTCGTAGCGGTCTTGCCTTGAAACATGGCATTACAGTGCTCAATTCTCCTGGTACTATAGATGCGGATTACCGCGGAGAATTGATGACATTGCTCATCAATCTCTCGCAAGAGCCTTTTGTCATCAATCCTGGTGAGCGTATAGCACAGATGGTTGTGGCACGCCACGAGCAGGTAGATTTCGTCCTTGTCGATGAACTTGACGACACGGAGCGTGGCGCTGGCGGTTATGGACATACAGGGAGGAAGTGAATGCTTGTTGTTTAGATGTTTAGTTGTTTGGTTGTTTGGTTGTTTAGTTGTTTAGTTGTTTAGTTGGATGTGTCGCAAATGAGTCGAATGCTATCAACAAAACAACCAAACAATAAAACAACCAAACAACCAAACAACAAAACAACTAAACAACAAAACAACCAAACAACAAAACCACACATGCGCATAATATCCATCATATTCCTCATGTTCTTCGCCGTTCCCTCTTTCTCACAGCAGAAAGAGCAGGGTAAAGGGGCGGAGATAACTACGCAGAAGCAAGGCCTTTCTGTGGAGGAGATGCTCAAGTACCGTTACTATTACTTGGAATATGCCCGACATGAGGAGGCGAGGGAATATGCAGAAGCCTATGAGTTGTTGCGTCATTGCCTGCAGGTAAATCCCCAGGCTGCCGAGGCGCATTTCTCTATCTCTGCTTATGAAACTATATTAGGACATGACTCTGTAGCGATAAGTCATTTGGAGACTGCAGTCAGTCTTGAACCATGGAATGATGATTTTCTGGAGGGATTGGCAGAACAGTATTTCTATATTGCTACAAAGGAAAATAATAAGAGAGATGAGAAATATCTGAAACTATCGGCAGAGGTATATGAGACTCTCTCGACTACATATCCCGACCGTACAGAATATCTTCAGGCTCTTGTTCAGATATATGGTAATACCCGTGACTATGCCAAGATGCTGGATGTCCTCAATCGCATAGAGATACAGGAGGGACAGAACGAAGATCTGACTCTGACAAAGATGCAGGTCTATTCAGCCATGGGTGATGAGCAGGGAGCATACGATGAGTTGCAACGCCTCATGAAGAATAATCCCAATGACCTCAATTACAGGGTGATGACAGGCAACTGGCTTCTCAGCGTAGGACGTAAGGACGAGGCTTATAAAGAGTATGTAGCCGTATTGGAGGAAGAACCAGAGAATGCTCTGGCTCAGATGTCGCTGATGGATTATTATCGCAGTATTGGCAAGACAGACGACGCTGACAGTCTCATGTATGCTATTCTTGAAAATCCAAGAACAGAAGCCGATACCCGTATCACACTGATGCGACAGGTGGTGCAGGACAGCGAACTGACAGGAGGAGATAGTTTGCGCGTGCTCAATATCTTCAACCGTGTGCTCTCTCTTCCGCAGCGCACGTCGGAGATGGCAGAGATGAAAGTGGCATATCTTGCGGAGAAAAAGATGTCGGAGGACAGTATAAAGGTTGCTCTCCGTCAGGTGTTGGAGATTACTCCAGAGAATACTCAGGCACGTCTCACGCTTATTGATATGCTATGGCGTGACTCTGTCAGTGAAGAGGTGATAAAGGAATGCGAGGAAGCCATAGCCTATAACCCGGAGGAAGCGGCTTTGTATTATTATCTCGGCTTGGCACACTACTTCGTGGAGGATAACAATGGCGCATTAGAGGCTTTCCGTCGAGGTACGGAGCATTTTGATGAAGAGACACCGATAGTCATAAAGTCCAACACATATATGCTGATGGGCGACTTGCTCCATGGCATGAACCGCCCAAAGGAGGCATACGAGGCCTATGACAGTTGCCTTGTATTCAGTCCTGACAAGGTGGAGTGTCTCAACAACTATGCCTACTACCTCTCTGAGGAGGGTATTGATCTAAAGAAGGCTGAGCAGATGAGTCTAAAGACTATCAAGGCTGAGCCGGAAAATTATACATATCTCGACACTTACGCATGGATACTCTACAAGCAGCAGCGGTATGAGGAGGCACGTATCTACATCGATCAGGCGGTGAGAGCTGATATGGACAGTATCTCTGCCGTGTTCTATGACCATGCAGGCGATATATATATAAAGTTGGGGCTTAGAGATGAAGCAACGGAGTTTTGGCAAAAGGCTCTCGACGACGATATAGAGAATGCTGCCGAAATAAGAAAGAAGATAACAAAAGCGAGGAAAAAGAAATGAAGAAATACCTTTATATATTTGTAATAGTCACATTAATGGCATCATGTGCCACTCAGAAGAGGGTGGGGGATGCTGGAGACACACCGTCGGCACTTGTCGATAACAATCTTGCAGTGCAGAAGATAAACTATCTCCGCAAGGTGATGGATAATGCTGTATATAGTCAGAACATAGTGTCGAAGATAGACTTTACCCTCAATGCCATGGGGAAAAAGACTTCTGTAGATGGCAAACTGCAGATGAGGAAAAATGAAGTAGTGCGTATCACGCTCTCGCCCCTTGGCATTATGGAGGTGGGCAGACTGGAGTTTACCCCTGACGGAGTGCTCCTCGTGGATCGTATTAATAAGGAGTACGTACAAGCCTCCTATTCCGACCTTGATTTCCTGCGTGACAACGGTCTCGATTTCTATTCACTGCAGGCTTTGTTCTGGAATCAGTTGTTCCTTCCTGACGTGCAAAGGGTAAGCGATGCGGCGCTCCGTAATTTCGATGTGGATATGCTGACACAGAACTATCGCACTGTCACGATGAAGTCAAAAGATTTGCATTTCACGTGGACTACCGACCCAAAGGATGCGCATATCACATCAGCAAAAGTGGAATATGCTAAAGGAACGTCACGTTCCTCAGTGGCAAGTTGGGAGTACAGTAACTTTACTGCCGTAGGCAAGAAATCGTTTCCTGCCCAACAGGTTCTCTCATTCTCTACCGAAGCCATGCGGCAAGAAGCTTCTTTGTCGATGACTATCAAGATGAAGAAGATGACTACAGATAGCGACTGGGAATCAAGGACCACGGTATCAGGCAAGTACACTAAGGTGAATGCAGATGATGTGCTTCGCAAGTTGATGGGAATGTAGTTGTTTTGTTGTTTAGTTGTTTTGTTGTTTAGTTGGCTGTGCCGCAATTGAGTCGAATACTGTAAACTAAATCACTAAACAACAGAACAACATAACAACCAAACAACAAAACAACCAGACAACAAAAACAACAGAACAACCAAACAACAAAACAACCAGACAACAAAACAACAAAAAAAATAAATGTCTCGCTTACTCATCATAATACTCTGTTTCGTCATGTTCCTGACTCCGACATTAGCCCAAACGAAGTCGAAGACAGCGACAAAGAAGCCTACGTCTTCACGTACAGTCGCGCAGAAAAGCAGGACTTCGGGCAGTACGAAACAAAGTACAAAGACAAAAACAAAAACAAAGACAAAAACAAAAACCGCAAAGGCACAAAACAGCAAAACAACCAAACCACAAAACAACAAAATCTCCGGTCTCCGCAGTGAGCAGGAGAAGATAAAGCGTAATATCCGCAAGCAGGAACAGGCATTGCGTGCCAACAAAGCACAGGTGAAGGAAAAACTGAAGAACCTGATGATTATCAACGGGGAGATGGATCGCCGCCGTCAGAGCATCGACTCCATCAACCATGACATCAATCGCATCGACAACAATATCTCTTTGCTGCAGTCACAGTTGGACGAACTGCAGAGCCAACTTGATGGTCGTAAACAGGAGTACATGAAATCTCTGAGGTATATGGCAAAGCGGCGTGGTATTCATAACGAACTGATGTTTATCTTTTCTGGCAAGGATTTCAAACAGATATATCGTCGTATGCGTTTCATGCGTCAATATGCAGCCTATCAGCGTACGCAGGGCAAGGCATTGCAGATGCAACAACAGAAAGTGACTGATAAGCGTGAACAACTGCAACAGACGCGCGGCGAGAAATCTACACTCCTCCGCAAGGGACAGAAAGAGCATGCCGCCCTTGAGGGACAGAAAGTGGAGCAGCAAAAGGTGGTCTCCTCTCTGCAGAAACAGCAGAAAACCATCCAAAGCGTCATCGACGAACAGCGCAAGAAAGACGCTGCCATCAACGCACAGATTGACCGTCTCGTGGCGGAAGAAGTGGAGCGTGCACGTCAGGCTGCCATAGCAGAAGCCAAACGCAAGGCAGAGCAGGCTGCGGAAGCGAAGCGCAAGGCAGAACTGCTGGCAAAGAAAAAGGCCATTGCCGAGGCTGCCGCACGTGAGAATGCCCGTCGCGTGGCGGAAGCAAAGGAGGCGGAACGCCGTGCCAAGGCGGTTGCCAAGGCTTCAGTCAACAAGGATGCAGAGGAGCGTGCCCGTGCCGAACAAGTAGCGCGTGAGGCAGAGTCGGCACGTATAGCGATGGAGAAAAAGGCACGCATGGATGAAGAACGGGCAGCCAAGGAGGTGGAGTCAGCAAAGAAAGCCTCCGAGGAAGTGGCACGGCTGAGTAGTGCCGACCGCCTTATCAGTGGTGGCTTTGAGGCTAACAAGGGGCGTCTGCCCTCTCCATTGGCGGGCGGACGCATAGTAAGCCATTTCGGACAGCACGGAGTAGATGGACTCCCCGGCGTGGTCCTCGACAACAAAGGCATCAATATCCTTGGGCAACCAGGCAGTGTGGCACGCAGCATCTACGACGGAGTAGTCAGTGCGGTGTTCAATGCAGGAGGCATGATGGGCGTCCTCGTGCGCCACGGAGCTTATATCTCAGTCTATTGCAACCTCAGAAGCGTCAGCGTCTCACGAGGACAGAAGGTCTCCGCACGCCAGGCTCTCGGCACTGTCGGTAGAGACAACATCCTGCAGTTCCAGCTTCGGCGCGAGCGTGACAAACTCAATCCTGAAAAGTGGATAGGGAGGTAGGATGATGGTTGTAGTACTTGGATGTGGGTTTTGGGTTGTTGGTTTTTGGTTAGGTTACCTTTTCCTCTTGAGAAATCTCCATTGGCAACGCATTACAAACCAACAACCAAAAACCCACAACCCACAACCAGGTACTACACCCCACAACCAAAAACCTAAAACCAAAAACCAAAAATATAAAATCATGACCAAAATTCCTTACAAGATTTATCTCAGCGAAGATGAGATGCCCACACAGTGGTACAACGTGCGTGCTGACATGAAGAATAAACCAGCACCGTTGCTCAACCCCGCAACGCTCCAGCCGTTGAAGAAAGAAGAACTGGAACCAATCTTCTGTTCCGACCTCTGCGACCAGGAACTGGACAACGACACGAAATGGTTTGACATCCCAGTAGAGATACAGGACTTCTACAAGATGTGCCGTCCCTCACCCCTCATCCGTGCCTACTATCTTGAGAAAGCACTCGACACTCCTGCCAAGATATACTATAAGTTTGAGGGCAACAACACCTCCGGCAGCCATAAGCTCAACTCTGCCATAGCGCAGGCTTACTATGCCAAGAAGCAGGGACTCAAAGGTGTAACCACTGAGACAGGAGCAGGACAGTGGGGCACGGCACTAAGCATGGCGTGCTCATACTTCAACCTCGACTGTCAGGTTTATATGGTGAAATGCTCATACGAGCAGAAGCCATTCCGCCGTGAGGTCATGCGCACCTACGGTGCCAAGGTAACTCCATCTCCAAGTCAGACCACGGAGATAGGTCGCAAGATACTTGCCGAGCATCCTGATACGACGGGAAGTCTCGGCTGTGCTATCTCCGAAGCCGTAGAGGCTGCAATGACACAGGAGGGTTACAGATATGTCCTCGGCTCCGTGCTCAATCAAGTGCTGCTCCATCAGACTATCATAGGTCTTGAAGCAAAGACAGCGTTGGATAAATATGGAGTGAAGCCCGACATTGTCATCGGTTGTGCTGGAGGTGGTTCCAACCTCGGTGGTCTTATATCTCCATTCGTCGGCGAGATGCTGCGAGGCGAAGCAGACTATCGCATCATCGCCGTAGAACCAGCATCCTGCCCCAGTTTCACACGAGGAAAGTTTGCCTACGACTTCTGCGATACGGGCATGATATGTCCGTTGTCTAAGATGTACACCCTCGGCAGCCAGTTTATGCCTTCAGCCAATCATGCGGGCGGACTGCGTTTCCATGGCATGAGCACCATCCTTTCCCAACTCTATGCCGACGGATATATGGAGGCAAAGGCAGTGGAGCAGACAGAAGTATTCGAGGCTGCTACCCAGTTTGCCCGTGTAGAGGGAATCCTCCCGGCACCAGAGAGCAGTCACGCCATCCGTGCAGCTATAGACGAGGCCTTGAAATGCAAGGAGACAGGTGAGGAGAAGACCATCCTCTTCGGTCTCACTGGCACTGGATATTTCGACCTCTATGCCTACGAGAAGTTCAACAACGGCACAATGTCCGACATCATCCCTACCGATGATGTCATCCGCGAGAGTCTCGCCAAGTTGCCGAAGGTGGAGTAGCATTTTGTCCTATATGACAGTCGGTTGATTGACTAACGCAACTTATTAGTTTTCAACAGAATATAGAAAGCGTTGATAATATCGTGCGAAAGCAGTGCTTTTGCATGGTAATATCAACGCTTTTGTCGTCTAATCTCAATGATATTGTGGTGTGAAGTCATTGAGTTTGTTTTTGTATCATTTTGTCCTATTGTCTTTGTCCTATCCGCCAAGCAGGCAGGCGGGCATGGAAGCTGGAAATGACCCATATGTCTGATATATGTTGGAAAATGAGCAGGATATTCGTTTTTGTGCGACGACAAAGCGTATAAATCGACTCTCATATCGTACATTTTGACCTTCATATCGTATCTTTTTACTAACATATTGTACAAACGGCTAAAAATCAGCGGGTTAATGAAGGCGTGTTTTTTTGGTTTCCATAAGGCTGAAATGAAAAACATTCTTTATATTTGCAGCCCAGCGAAACTTGAGTTAAGATAGTTGAATTATAAAATTTTGTCTTTATGGGAAGATTACTGACTTTTCTGTCTGTCCTGCTCATTGCACACCATGTGTGGGCAGATGACGTGACGGTTGAACAGGCAAGGGAGATTGCCGCAAGGTTCCTCAACAACAGATTGTCGTCTGGGAGCGGCGGTGTCGCCCGGGCAAAACGTGTCATGAACGAAAACGCGCTCCGTCCTGCCTACGTGGCACGAAAGACGCCGGATGCACTGGCAGACCTCTACGTCTTCAACCAAGATGACGGCAAGGGCTTCGTCATCGTGGCCGGAACAGATGCCGTGCCGGGCAGTGTCCTTGCCTACAGCGACGAAAACAGTCTGGTCATTGACGGGAACACTCCGGAGACTGTACTTTTTTTGCTGGAAGGATTCCAGAGCGGCGTGCAGCAGATGCGCCGGCTGGATGTCAAGGTTGCGTCCGGTGAATCGGAAAGTTCTGAGGTGAGGCCTATAGTCGGTCCCTTGCTTAAGGTGAACTACAATCAAAGTGAGCCTTTCAATGCTTTCACTCCTGTTGTCAGCGGCAAGAATTGCACCACAGGCTGTGTGCCTACCGCCGCAGCCCAGATAATGGCATACTATCACTGGCCTGAGAGCGGCTTGGGCGAGCATACCTCAACCTGGACGACGGGGCAGTATGGTCACTTCTCTGAGTCAGACTATACAGATTGGAGCGACAGCGGAGTTGCACGGCTGATGGCAGACCTTGGCACGGCTGCTGACACGCAATATGCCATATCTTTGACGGGTACGGAGGAAGAGTCTCTTTTCCGTGCCTTACGCATGTATTTCAGGTACTCCGTAAATGATATGTACCGTTCGGACGAACATCTGAAGGAAGTTCTCGACGCTGGTCGCCCCGTCTATTATTGTGGAAAGGGAAATAGCCCCGGTTCGCCAAGAAATATACATTCATTTGTATGTGACGGATATGATTCCAACGATTTTTTCCATTTCAACTTTGGCTGGGGCGGAGATTATAATGGATACTATCTCACGACATGGGTGCGGCCGGGATATGACAATTTCAGTGGTTGGTTTACAGCCAAGGTCTTTATCCCGGACTTTTCTCCGGCGGTAGAGCACGAGCGTTGTGTGTATCGTGCGGTGGGTGATGATGAAGCAGAATTGTTGGCTTGCAGCGAAGTCAGGGATTTGGTCATTCCCTCCGAGGTGATTATAGAAGGCAAGGTGAGGAAGGTGACCGGAATTAATGAAACTGCCTTCCAAAACGCTTATGTGGAGTCGTTGTCCTTGCCTGGCTCGATTAAGTCGGTCAGGCGGGAATGGTTCAGGAACTACTACGGAAGGATAAAGAGCATCACCCTTGGTGAGGGCACTGCGGAGATTGGGCCGAAGTGTTTTATGTCTGTCCCTTTACTTGAGACCATAACCCTGCCTTCCACGCTGGAAAAGATAGGCAGTGCGGCATTTGACAATCTCACAAAACTGACTACCGTAAGGGGATTGGAAAACTCAAGGGTGACAGAGTTGGGCGACAGTTGCTTCATGTACTGTTCTGCCCTGAGACAAATCAATACTTCAGGGATAAAATACTTTGGAGCGAGAAGTTTCTACAATTGTAATGAGTTGCGGTCCATTACCCTGCAGGACGGAGCCGCAATAGGCGACCGTGCATTCATAGGATGCAAAAATCTGGACGCATACGACCTCAACATTGAGAATCTCAGTTCCATAGGAGATTATGCATTCTGTAACTGTCAGATATTCCGCAACAAGCTTGTGTTCAGTCAGGTCAAGTACGTTGGCGTCGGTGCCTTTGACTTCACTCCCATAGATGGCGTCAATGTCAGCAGCAACGATATTCGCGAGGTCGTCATACCGTCATGTACGGAATTTATCGGTGCCTGCGCCTTCAACATCAGCAATCTGGCGAACATAGAGGTGGCTGAGGATAATCCTGATTATGTGTCGATAGATGGAGCGTTGTTTTCAAAGGACAGGAAAACCCTTTGTTTCGTGCCTTGCCAAAACATACAGCCTATAAACCAGAGTAGCGGACCGGGCTGCTACAGTGTACCGGAAGGCGTGACTCACATCATGGAGGGTGCCCTTGCCGGCCATAACTACATTCATATTCCAGAGTCCGTCACGATGATAGATTCTACGGCTTTTAATTCGCCTTATCGTATATACTGTTATTCGCAGACCCCGCCAACGTATCAGAAACAAAACAGCTTGACTTGTCACACTGAGATACACATGCCTTACGGATGTCTTGACAAGTACCGCGAAGCTAAAGGATGGAGGGACAGCTACTATTTCAAGGATGACATTTATGGTGGCTATCCTGATGCAAGCAAGGTGCAGATGATGAAAGTGTATTATCATCACAGTGTATGGGATGGCATGGCCTGGGTAGAGAAGAATCTGCAAAAGAACATTGGTTTCAGTGAAATACGTTTTGAAGAAGATAACATCTGGTCCGTATTCATGGGGGATATAAGATATGAAGAGCTCGACAGCATTGTGCTAAGTGGAGTGTTTGATGGTTCAAACTTCCGTTATCTGGCTCTGGAACACTGGGAAGACGGCAAGATGGTAGTTGAAAGTCAGGTTGCCCTGAAAGATATCAACAAGCTGGTGATTGAGAACCGCGTCTTGAAGATTCTGGACAGCAAGGGGAATGTAATCAAGGGCAAAAATGTTGACGAATATTTTGAATGTGCATTCACTACGACGGACTCATATTCAGACGTATTCCTCTGCAAATACAAATATCTGTCGATGTATAACGAATGGATTGACGCTGAATTGTCGGTACCACTAACCAGATATGTCGCTTTCCATGCAGAGGATGATTTCGTACTCTTTGACACTTCTTTTCCGGATATAAACATGGGAAAATACCTGAAGGAACTCACAGTCCCCAAGCCGCGCATTGATGACTATCCCGTATGGGGCAACATTCTCGTATCTTTCCGCAACGGCAACCAAATCACTATTCCAAGGGAGAACTTTGCGCAGCTCACTTTCAAGGATGGTCTTGCCAACGTAATAGGCTATGATGGAGAGTTGCAAAACTCATTCGATGCCAAGAAGCTGCGCAACATCATTTTGTGTGACTATGACCTCACCTCATATCGTAATGCAGATTGGGCGGGGGACAATTCTCCCAAGATGTATGTACACTCGGGTAACGGGTATAAGGAAATACCTATCGCTGAGTGCGACTCCGTGCTGTCGGATGGCGTCGCCCTGCTCATTGACGATGAAGAGTACGGCATGAGCAGTATTGACAGCATCACGTTCGCACGTCCTGCGGCAGCAGGGAAGGGAGTGTTCCAGGTAAGCGACATGTGCCGTGAAATCGTCACGCCTTCCTACCGCATCGACTTCGGAGCAGCCATTGATCTGGGTGAGGGCAAGACAGTCACCGTAGAGCCGATGCGCAGTGACGCCATGATTTTCAGAAAGAATCTGAGAGACGTGAAGTCATACGAGGTCAGCATGAGCGACGGGACTCACGAGCTTGGCGGCGTGGCAAGGATAAGGATTCCGCTGGAGATGGCTGAGGGCTATGCCCCCGGGGCGGCATGGTACAATCAGGACTCTGCCCGCTGGGAATCCATATGTTCATTCTATGACGGGAAGGCACGTGAAGTAGTGATTCTTACCGACCACCTCTCTGAGTTCTCTGTCTTTAACGTCAAGCGCAAGGACACCAGGGCAGAATACATCGTGCTCTCAGACTTCGACAATTTCATGCTGCAAAATGACATATCGAGCCAAGAGGCTGCAAAGCTGCTTCTTGAATTGTCGAATATCGATTCTTGGGACACCGAAGGCTACCGCGACTGGGCTGCAGAGAAGTATGGCAACGCATCGCTGTGGGGCTTAGACATCGGCTATAACCTGGTCAAGGCGGCCGGCTATGAAAATGCGTTCCTTGAGAGATTTGGAGATGCTATCGGACGTTTCGGAGCGGCTGTGAGCGCATTTCAGATTCTCCGCAACATTGAGGACGGAAAGGACTACGATGCTGCGGCAGGGATGCTGAAACTTGCACTCGACCAAGGAATAAGTTACCTCTGCACCATCATTGGCGGTTCGGCAATGTATGCGACAGCCGCATCGGTTGCCTTCATCAACTATGCACTCAATAAGATTGGTGAAGAGGCATGGAATGGTCGCAAGGACCTGTATCGTGCAGCCTACAGTATGTATTATCATTCGCGGGAAGGCTATCGTTCGCGACCTAAGTGGGTGGAGATGATTAAACCGCTGTTTACCACCCAAAACCTTTCCGAGGACGAGATGAAAGAGGAAATCGACAGAATGGTGACCGAATACTCCAGAAAGTTCTGGGAAGACGCAGGAGTCATAGGATACTATCTCAACGAGGCCCGTAACCTTAAATTCACGGCACTTGGAGGTATGACGGAGTCTCTCCAAAATGAAATATCAAACGAAGGAAAGGCATGGGTTTACCAATTCTCCATTGCGCCTGCAATAAAGAGCATCAATGATGAAGCCATGAAGATGAACTGGGATGAATGTTACAAGCAGATAAAGAGATATACGGATATACTCAATGAGGTCATGACACTCAATCTCTACGACCGCACTTCCACGTCTGAAGGCAGCGAGTTTGCAGGCTGCATCGTCCGTTTCCAGGAGTTGCCGGAGACGATTCTCGATCCCCAGAATTGGCAATGCCGTCTCGACGAAGATGGAAATGGTCAGATTCAGTTCAGAGCCTTCGCACAGATCGCCAATCAGATAGAACCTATACTTGAAGTCTATGACCCCGAGGAAGACAGGGTGGTCAATGCCATTACGTTCTCGCTCGGTTATGGTCCCAGGAGTATTGATGTAAGCAAAGGTGCCGAGGATTATGAACCGATGGCATACATAGACGACATGGAACTGCATGTCACTACCGATCCCGACACCTTGAAAATTACGACACCCATGAGCGGCGAGACGCTGAGGCATCATTATGACGGCAGCTATTCAAAGGTGTTCAAGCAGTATGACCATTATTCCTATGTATATCCGGGAATGTTCACGGATGACATCCGCGAATGTATAATGCAGAGCATTCCACTGCTCGGCAGGTTGCCTTCTGGAAACATTGAAATCAAGAGCGACGGGCTGACATTGACTGGAACGTTCAGCGAAAAGACCGGGACAGGCGATGGAACATTCACACTCGACTGCGAGAAATTCTTCCAGTACGCCACTGCGGAAGAAGCCAAGAGCTGGTGGATTTCGTTCTACGAAGGTATAGACATAGTGCCGGATGCCTGGGACGATACCGACTGGATCGTCCACGGTAATTTACTCGACGGAACGGTGGGGCATAAGATTACCGGCAATTTCACCGTTGAGCAGGTGACGCCTTACCGCCTGTCATATACGTTCATGGGCAGCGGAACATTCACCATTGACGGCAATACGCTCGAAATCAAGGACTACGTGCCAGAGATGTCGGATTACCGTAAAGCCGATGCTTGCTCCAACCCATGGTCAATCAGCGGAACTTGTGATTGGAAAGACACTTTCCAGATGAAGATAGTGAAAGAAGACAGATGACAGTTCAATAATCAGACAATAGAACAATGAAACATACAAATCATATCATGGCAGCAGCCTTGGCGTTGCTTACGGCAATGCCGGCAGCAGCACAGGGTGACAGCACCGTCACGGACTATGAATACATGAATGTCCTGACTGCGGATAGGAATATCAAGTACGAAAGGGCAACGGTCCGGAAAATCACTTTCGGAAATGGCAAGGTGAAGGTGTATTCCAGTGAGGGCATACGCGAGTTTGACCAGATAGACCTCAGGATGCTCATCTTCAGCAACGATATGATTGTCGATGATATTCGGGAGACAGACGCCTCACCCGAAGGGGGTGTCTTCAGGAAAGGGATACTCGGCAATCTCAATGTGCCTGACGGCACGCCTGTGCATGTCTATTCCATCTCAGGACTGCTCTTCTCAACAGCGGAGGTAAATCAAAACGCAGTAAACCTTTCCAGCCTGCCCAAAGCCACCTATATAGTGAAGGTGGGAAAGAATGCCTACAAGATTCAAGTTGAGGAAAACCCTCAGAGGTTTTCCATGATGAAATGATACGATAAAGGCTGTAATCGGAGACTCAGGATTGTAGCCTTATTTCTTGTACGCTCGGCATGAGTGTTGTCTAACGGGTGCAAGTCCCGAAGCCGCCCTGATAGCGGGAAGGCTATAGTCCGAGGCAAGCAAATCCTCCAACGAGGCGGAATATGAATGAAGCCTGCGGAGCAGATGTGGAGCACACGCACCTTGGGGCGTAATGTTTCCACACAAGACTATGGCGCATGACGGCTTAGCAACGCCATCAGACTGACCTCCGTTGCCAACAGTTGAATCCGCGGGCTACGGACTGCAGGATTTCTTGTTAATCAGTGTTAAAGAAGCAATCTTGTTTTCGTTCTACGAATGGAAATGTGTATTTTTGTGTCGTGAAACTTTTTTTGAATACAAACTAATGACATTATGAGTATGAAATCATCAAGGATATGTGAGTTGTTCGGAATAGAATATCCTATCATAGCTGGTGGGATGGTATGGTGTAGCGGTTGGCGATTGGCGGCAGCGGTGAGTAATGCAGGAGGCCTGGGACTGATAGGAGCGGGAAGTATGCACCCTGAGACCTTGGAGGAGCATATCATAAAGATGAAGTCGGCTACTGATAAGCCTTGGGGCGTCAATCTGCCATTGATGTATCCAGAAATAGAGAATGTGGTGGATATCCTTGTCAGGCATGGCGTGAAGATAGTGTTCACATCGGCTGGCAGTCCGAAGAAACTGACCCCTCGTCTCCATGAAGCAGGGATGAAGGTGGCTCATGTGGTGTCGAGCAGTCTCTTTGCAAAGAAATGTGAGGAGGCAGGAGTCGATGCTGTCGTGGCAGAAGGCTTTGAGGCTGGTGGGCACAACGGCAGAGAGGAATTGACCACGATGGTACTCGTGCCGCAGGTGAGGAAAGCAACGTCACTGCCACTCATTGCTGCTGGTGGCATCGCGTCGGGTGCTGCCATGGCTGCAGCAGAATGTCTTGGCGCAGAGGGCGTGCAGATAGGTACTCTCTTTGCACTGAGCAAGGAGAGTTCGGCGGCAGATGAGTTTAAGAACTACTGTCTCTCCTTGGGGGAGAATGATACTATGCTGGTGTTGAAGAAACTGGCTCCGTCACGATTGGCAAAGAATGCGCTCTTCGACCGCATCAAGGAGGCTGAGGACAGGGGTGCATCGGTAGAGGAGCTGAGGGCTATTCTCGGTCAGAAATCTACTAAGCGAGGTATCTTTGAAGGAGATGTGGTAGGAGGAGAGATAGAAATCGGACAGGCTGTAGCGGGCATCACGGAGATAAGGAGTGTGGCAGATATCATGAATGACATTATTGGAGAATATGATAAGAAACATATTATTTGACATGGGTGGCGTCATCTTTCGGCAGACGACGAAAGAGGCGGTCCGCAGGTTTGCTGAAGCGGGAATAGATACTGAAAAGTATATGGGAGAGCATGGGCAGAAGGGTTTCTTCCTCGACATAGAGACGGGGAGGATAGACACTGACGAGTTCTGCCGCAGGATGGCTGAGGAGAGCCATCGCGAGAGTGTCACTTACGAGGAGGCGGAATACTGCTGGCTCGGCTTTGTGGGCGAGGTGAGGCGTGAGTACCTCGACTGTCTGACGAGACTCAAGGAGTCATATCATCTCTGTCTGCTTACCAATACCAATCCGTTTATCATGAACTATATGCGCAGCAGCAGGTTTTGTGCAGAGGGGAAGCCTATCTCCGATTATTTCCACAAGCTCTATTGCAGTTATGAGATGCAGCTCTATAAGCCGCATCCCGACTTCTTCCGTCATGTCCTTGAAGCAGAGGGAATGAATGCAGACGAATGTCTGTTCATTGATGATAGTATAAAGAACGTGCGTGGGGCGGAAGCTGTTGGCATTCACGGACTACACGTTCAGCAGAACGAGGATTGGACACCGTTGGTCAGTTGTTTGGTTGTTTAGTTGTTTAGTTGTTTAGTTGTTTAGTTGGCTGTGGCAATGAGTCGAATACTATCAACCAAACAACCAAACAACAAGACAACTAAACAACAGCACTTTGTAGGTTGTTTTCTCCTACCTTACCTTGACAGAACCCACCTTAAATTAAATAGATTTGCAAAATGGGAGATTTGAATCGAATCAAAGTTGTACTCGTTGAAAAGAAGCGGACGGCCAAATGGCTTGCTGAGGAATTAGGGAAAAAACCGGCTACTGTAAGCAAGTGGTGTACTAATGTGTCTCAGCCAGACCTGTACACTTTAGACAAGATTGCGATATTGCTTGATATTGACAAGCGAGAACTTATAACGGGGAAAGACTGAGGTTATGACAGATATTACACAAATCCAAGAATCAGAGTATGACGCAATTCTGCGACAGGCTGTCGCAGTTATTGACCGAACAAGAGCAATGGTGGCAACAGCAGTAAGTTCTGCCATCGGTACTGCTCATTGGGAAATAGGAAAATTGCTTCACGACAGAAAAGTCGAGAGCAAGCATGGAAGCGGTGTCGTCAATCGTCTGTCCTATGACTTGAAGCAACGCTATCCTCAGATGGGTGTTTCTCCCAGAAATCTCTGGGATATGAAGAAATTCTACGAACGTTTCTGCAACAGCGAATCAAAACTGCGACAGGCTGTCGCAGTTATACCATGGGGACATATACTGACCTTGATGCGTAAGTTTGGTGAAGATGACAATGCCATATTATACTATGCACAGGAAATAACGTCAAAAGGCTGGAACCGTGAACTTCTATCCAGTGCCATATCTCTGAAAATGCACATGAGGAAGGACACCCCTTCTGACAATAATTTTGAGCAGACTCTGCCTGCTACACAGGCGATGTTTGCAAATGAAGTGTTCAGAAGCGGTTATAACCTTGGCTTCCTTGGAGTTAAAGACCCTATATTGGAAACAGAGCTTGAGACCCGACTGGTGGAGAAGGTAAAGCAGTTCCTTTTGGAACTTGGCAAGGGCTTCACCTATATTGGTAACCAGTATGTGCTCGAATACAACGGAAAGCGGAGTAAGGTAGATATGCTTTTCTTCCATCGTGACCTGCATTGCCTCGTAGCCATTGACCTGAAGATTGGTGAGTTTAAGCCGGAATATGCAGGCAAGATGAACTACTATCTGTCTTTGCTTGACCGTTTGGAGCGTAGGGAAGATGAGAATCGTTCTATCGGCATTATTCTATGCGCCGAGAAAGACCGTGTGGAAGTAGAACTGGCATTAGAAGATATGGGGAAACCCATTGGTGTGGCAGATTATCAACTGATAGTTCCGCAAGAAGAATTAAAGAAAGTGGTAGCAGATGAAGTAGAGGCTTTTGGCAAAGAACTTCCTTTTCGTTCAGAGACTGAGGTTGAATCACAAACATGAATACAATGATACTACATTTCACTGACATTGTTCATATCGGTATATGTTGTATGTAGATCATCCATTAGACAATACACCTCATTCAGAAAGTTGTCATCATCACAAATATCCCAACCCTTCTTCAAATCCACGTTTTGCAGAAACGAGAAACTGTCTTAAGACGGTATGAATTATTCAGTTTTTTTTTCGGTTGTGCGGTTTTAAGGTTATACGGTTGTGCGGAAGTTACCAATAGCCCTCACAAATCTCCGTAAAACCGTATAACCGTATAACCGTACAACCGCATAACCGCATAACCGCATAACCTCATGACCTAAATCAAAAAATACCCCCCCCATAACAGTTTTGTGCTGAATATATTTGGAAATGGAGGGATAAAATATTAAATTTGCAGTACTGATATAGTTTGTAATTAGTAGTTCCCGGTTGTATCTTTTAATTAGCTTTCCATTCTGTCGGTTATGAAGTGGGTCCATGATAATGTCATGAAGAGATTGGCGGTATTGATGTCACTTGCGCTTATAGACATATGTGAGGTAGCTGGTGTCACATATACGTATGCAGAGGGCAAGGGCTTGCTCTTCGCATGGCAGACCGACGACCTCGTTGGCATCACGGCAGGAATACAGGATGACGGCAAGACGGAGCAGATGGCATATTTCGTGAGCAGTACGGCGCAGGCGTTGCCTAACGACCGCACGGTGTATTCCATAGGCTACATGCTGAAGCCGGGGATGCGCTACTATGCTTATTATCCTTATTCTAATGATGCTCTCGGTAGCGGCATGACGCTGTCTCTCGACTATGTATGGCAGACGCAGCGTGGCAACGGCTCTACGGCGCATCTCCCGCTGATGGACTATGCCTTAGCTGAGACAGTGACTTCCTCTGCGAGTGGGGAGTTCCGTTTCGCGCATCTTGGCGGTGTGCTCCGCATAGAGTTTGTTGCGCCGTTCGCTTTCGGCAGTGCCGACCTTAACATATATGGCGACAGGGCAGTGCTGCCTACCATAGCGCGTGCCGACCTGAACAGCGGACAACTGTACGTGATGACCGCCAACAGGCTGTTTCCCGTCACTCTCGAAGACTTCAACGTCCGTGCCGGCGACCTCGTCACGGTATATGTCACTCTGCCCGCTGTCCGCCTCTCCAGTGAACTGCTGACGCTGACACTGCGGACATGGGGTGGTGCGAACGAATACACTTTCCCCCGTTTCTATGCTCCGGATATAAAGAGAGGTATGCTCTACGACATTGACCTTACGTTGCCCGTAAGCAGAGCGGCAGTGCAGGAGGCGAAGACGTTCCCCATGCCCTTTGCTGCTTCGGCAACGCTGCGCAATCCCCTCGTCCATGCCGATGACATCCTGTTTGACACGTCCTACAAACTGACCTACGAGGAGAAGCCTCCTGTGACGGCGGTGCGGGACGTAGAGAAAAGAGCGGACGAGGTTGCGGCACGGTATGTCACGATTGACGGCAAGCCGGTAAGGAGGTTGCGGCAGGGTATGGTTTATAAACGGGTGAGATAGGTTGTTGGGTTGTAGTACCTGGTTGTAGTACCTGGTTGTCGGTTTTGGGTTGTCGGTTTTTGGTTAGTAATGTCTTTCCAATGGAGTCTTCCTTATGAGACAAAGGTAACCCAACCTAAAACCTAAAACCCAAAACCTACAACCAGCACTGATATAATGTCTTTCCAATGGAGTCTTCCTTATGAGACAAAGGTAACCCAACCTAAAACCCAAAACCCAAAACCTACAACCAGCACTGATATAATGTCTTTCCAATGGAGACTTCCTTATGAGACAAAGGTAACCCAACCTAAAACCGACAACCAGCAACCGACAACCAACAACGACACTGATATGAAGAAGCGACAATATATACATCCTCAAATAGAGATAGTAGTCTTGACGGACTGCAACGAACTGTTGAGTGGGACTATGGGGGCAGTAACTGGAGGTATGGGGAGCGAAAGTAAGCCAGATAATCCTGAATTAAGCAAGCAATCCTCGTTCTCTATATTTGACGACCCCGAGGATATATATGATATTGAGGACATTAATGTATTTGATGGATATTAACAAGGAACTCTAAATGCGCATTAAGCAACCATATATAATCTTATCTTTTCTGCTGGTGGCAATGTTGTCGGTGCTGGTGACAGGATGTTGCGGTGATGACATTGGCGTGTCGGACGATGGCATACCTGCTGACTGGCAGGGAGTGGTAATCCATCGCACTGGCTTTGAGGCTGGCGATGAACCGACACGCTCTTCCCTGATATTCGGAGAGGGGGGCATGATGTTCAGTTGGAATGTAGGCGATGAGATGGGAATGTATCCCACGGCGGCTGTTCCTAAAAAGGAAACAGATGCAGAGGGGAAGTATAATTTCGACGGACTGATAAATGCCAACGAAGAGGGGAAGTCTGGATACTGGCATTACGCAAACTCCAAGCATTCGAACGAATCCTTTTTCCTTACCGACCCGACAAAGCAACAGCAGACGAAATACCGCTGTACAGTATTGAGGCAGGGTGGATTATTTGCTAAATTGGAGGCATCGGGTACGAGTACAGTAAACTGGGACGTGCAGAATGAGGACACCACACGATGGACGTTGTATTCTCCTTACAATGCGGACTATGTGCCGACAGGACTGAAAGGCAGTCAGAATTACGATAGCCTGCATTTTGATTTCAAAGGGCAGATACAGAAGGGATGGGTGAACATAGGAGCTTTTAAGAGTCCGTCAAAACCTAACGGCTATGACAATCCCGATTATAAGAAGTCGGAAGCAGAGGCCTGTGCTCATCTCGGAAAGAAAGATGTGCTGATTTCGGCAGAAACAAAGTTTAGTTTCCCTCACACCGTCTTTTATCTCCGACACCTTGGATCTGTTGCGAGGTTCTATATGCTTGCACCAGCCAAGGACTTGGAAATGGTATCATTGCGTCTTATCTGTGACTCAAAGATATTCTATACGGGAGGGACTTTCAACCTTACGTCACGAGAATATAAGAACGATGAGAGCAAGGGACTTGCTCTCGTGGGCGATGATGCTCCTTTGCAGATGAGTCCTGACAAGGGGACGCTGACAAATAACCTCCTGCTGAATTTCGAGGGAGTGGAAATGAAATATGACCCTAATGAAAAGTATAGCAATTACTTCGTCGCTTACCTCATGATGTATCCCATCATTTATAAGCAGGAAGAGCACGGCAACCTATTTGTCTATGTTACGGCAAAGGATAAGGACGGCAATGAAGTCAATTTCGTGACAGAACCGCTTGCCGACAAGACGATGAAGTCGGGTTTCTATTATCAGTGGACATCACGCACCAACGAACAGAATGGACTCTACCCTATACAGATGACCGCAACGCTGAAACCGTGGGAAGAACTTGTAGGAGGGGACATATCTACTGATTTGGAGAAGTAGGGGTTAGCTGGTTTTTGGTTTTTGGTTTTTGGTTTTTGGTTTTTGGTTAGTAATGTCTTTCCAATGGGGTCTTTCTCATGAGACAAAGGTAACTCAACCTAAAACCTAAAACCCAAAACCTACAACCAGCACGGATATAATGTCTTTCCAATGGAGTCTTCCTTATGAGACAAAGGTAACCTAACCTAAAACCTACAACCAAAAACCCACAACCAACGATAGGTTCTTGGTTTCGGATTGAAAAAGATTTGAAAATATATATAATATGCTTTACACAAATCAAATAAAGACGTTCGTCCTCGCAGTCGTGGCACTGCTCCCTGTTGCCACTTGGGGACAGACGGACATCACTACCGAAGAGGCGTTGAGGCAGGCGATAACATATGCTTCTGCCGATGCCACCACCGTCACGCTCACTGCTGACATTACGCTCACTGCCGACGGCAGGCTGACCATTGATGCAGGGAAAGACATCACGCTCAATCTCAACGGTCACAGCATAACAAGCACTACGAATTGTGTCATCATCAACAATGGCAAACTGACCGTCAAGGACGACAGCGAAAGCAAAGCCGGCGCTATCATCGCCACAAAATACCAAGGCATCGCGATGGGCAACAGCTCCACCACCGTCATAGAATCCGGAAACATCAAGGCTGTCGAGGGATGCGTCATCACGAGCTATGCCACCGGAGCGACGCTGACCGTCAGAGGCGGCACGTTCACCTGTACGGACAATGCCGTCATTGCGGGCAACGGTTCTTCAAAATTGCCTGACGGCACACTTCGTGAAACGCCCAACACGATAATCATCAGCGGCGGCACGTTCAACGGACAAATCAAGTCGGCGGGCTACGTGGCTTGCGGCATCTACTGTCCGTGGAAAGACAATGTTACTGTCAGCGGAGGCACGTTCAACATCACGGGCGGTGCAGGCATAGTGTCACGCTCCGGCACGGTGACTGTCACGGGCGGCACGTTCAACTGCACAGGCAAGGTGACCGGCAAGGTGGGCGACTCACGAGTGGTAGTGCCTTGCTCGCCTGTTGTCTTCGACTCGGAGACCGCCTATCCTTCGATGACAGAGGAGTCGAAGATTGAGATTTCAGGAGGTACGTTCACTGCAGAGGATGGTATTGCCCCTGTCTCTGTCATAGCAAAGACAGAGGACGCTGCACAGCGTGTGGCAGTCAGCGGTGGCTCATACTCCGCACCCGTCAGTCAGGAATATTGCAAGGAGGGCTTCACTACGGCGCAGAACGCCGACGGAACGTATGGCGTTTCCTCTACGTTCACGGTCAGTGACGGCAAACCCCTCTCCATATCATCCACAGACGATTTCACAGTCACCACGGCGACATACACCCGCGAGATGCCAGCAGGCACGGAGTGGGGCACAGTATGCCTGCCTTTCAACATAAAATCAACTGAGGATGTACCGCTCTACACCATCAACCGTATAGAAAACGGTGTGCTGTACCTCGATAAAAAGACAGAGGCGGAAGCAGGAACTCCGGTCATATTCCATACTAACAGCACTTCGGTGACATTCACCACGGAGAATGCCCGTGTGAAAGGAGCGTCGCCCACAACCAAGGCCTCTCTCGCAGGCACTTACACCGACCTCGTGATTACGGACAACCTCGGCAGCATATACTATATCAACTCCGACGCCTTTCATCAGGCAAAAGCTTCGCTGAGAGTGCCCGCCTACAGAGCCTATATTATATATAATAAGGAGCAGGGAGCCAAGCCCTCCGTGCTCTTCATCGGTGACGGCACTACCGGTATCGAAGAGACCGGCACTGCTCCCGCAACGACAAAGGCTTGCTACTCCGTGGGAGGAGTAAGACGCAGTGCCGCAGTCAGAGGTCTCAACATCGTACGTCTCAGCGACGGACGAACCATAAAGGTGGTAAAATAATAAGGTACGGACATAAACAGTAAAAAAAAATATCACGATATGAAAAAAATACATTTCCCTATTCTCTTGGCAACAGCCCTCTGCCTTACGGCTTGTTCAAATGATGATGATGTCTCATCAAACGATGACGGCAAGGCTCTCATAAGCCTTGGCGGCGTAGGTCAAAACAATATGACACGCGCTGGCTTCACTGACGCAGAAACAACGCTCAAGATTCATTATGTAAGTACACGAAAGGCGAATAGTGAGACTTTCCCGTACAACGACGGTATGAAGAACGAGACGGTAGCAAAGGGTGATCTCTATATGACTTCTACTGCTACCGCAGCAAAAGATGTGACAAATAAGGTGGAAAGCTACAGTGATGTGACGCAGACTCCGACACAGCAACGTTTCTGGGATGATGCACACGGAAGAAACTCTCTCATTGCGCTCTATGCCGTCGCCGTGCCAAACAAGACGAACATCACGAATACTATCAACTCTTCTGCTTTCAGTGGTTGGGATACCAATCAGAAAGTGGGAACGGAGACTCCTGTCGGACAAACTATTGCATGGACTGTCAGCAGTACGCAGACTAAGGATGCAATCGCTGATGAAGACCTCGCTTATAGTAACAATGTCAGTGGCGTTAAAACCATCGGCTTTGATGCAGTTACAAAGAAGTTTGAAAAGGCAGAGGGTGAAAAGTCCCTCCTTTTCAACCATGCACTCTCTCGCTTTACCGTAAACGTGAAGAAAGGCGAGGGTTTCGGTGAAATCTCTGCAACGGAGTTTAATGTTACTAAGGCAATGTTCAGCGGAATGACGACAGCAGGTACGTTAGACGTTTCTGCTGGTAGCATGACACCTACCACTCAGAACCAGAATGTAGATTTTGTAGGGACGAGAAGTGACTATAAAAATGAATCCAACGAACTTATTGGCTATACGTTCTGCGCCCAGGTGTTTCCTGGTGTAAAGCTGAAAGATGTTGATGTCACAATGCTGACTCTCGTCATCGACGGTAATAACTATTACATAAAAGGTAGTGAAATATATGAAGCTCTCGCCAATACAACTGAGGACGCTGCGGAGAAGACTGCCCGTGAATCCCTAAAGGAGGGAAAGAACTATAACCTTAACATCACAATCAACAAGAAGGGTGTGGTCATTACATCAGCAAAACTCATAGACTGGGATGACATCAGTGGTGATGAACAATCACCAAGCAATGCCATAGACATCAGCGCAGAGATGGAAAAGACAGCCGGCACTCAGACCAATATTGCGTCCGACATATACCGTTCTTCAACTGCTGACGGCAAGAGCGGATATACAGTGACAGGAAATAAAAACACCCTTGCTGCTGACAACACCCTCGGCACAACATGGTACTGGCCGAACAATAGCACAAATTATCATTTCCGCACTATTTCTCCGCAGACCACGCCTGTCACTTCTTCCACGAGTGACCACATCACCATGACAGGCGGAGCAATCGCAACCGACAACGACTATATCTGGGGTGCGCCACTTAAGGAAAATCATACAGGCGAAGAAGAGCATACGTTCACCTACAATGACGGATATGAAGCCTATCTTTACCCGGCTATCGGTGCCACGAGTAGCGAGATACATATTACGCAGTTCCACATGATGAGCAACATCGAGGTGAAACTCTCCACTTCCGAGGATGACAGCAAGGTAGATTTGACAGCTGCTACCGTTGAGCTCTTGAATTTCTACAACACCGCCACCCTTGACCTTTACGATGCAAAGATTGCTATGACAGGAGTTAAGACCGAGACGCAAACAATTTCACGGACGGAAGACGGTGCTACATCATCCAAGCACACCTACCGTGTCATTCCGCAGGCATTAGAGACACTGAGGTTCAAAATCACCGCACAAGGAAACATTTATTATGTAGATGTGAAGGATGTACAGTTCGGTGGCAGCACAATAACACAGTGGATGCCGGGCAAGTCATATTCGTACAATTTCAAACTCACTAAGAAAGGTATAGAAATCATGACAGCAAAACTCGTGGATTGGACTACCGTCACAGGTGATAATCAGAATATTGACCTCGAAGGAGTGTAATGACAACGACCAACAAACATTGACAGGAATGAAAAGAAACTTCCTACATATCCCGTTCCTTGCAGTCCTCCTGACCATGACGTCATGTTCGCAGGATGAGGAGGGGAACGTCACTTATGACAGCGAGAAGACCCCGATACTGTTCACGGTAGGGCAGACGGGGGTATCTCCGCTGACACGCACCGTGGTGTCGGGTGGTGAACCCGCAAGGGCGTTCACAAAGGACACTCGCCTCTTCCTGTATATGGAAGCGGAGAAGGATGGTGCGGCAAAGAAGAAATGGGGATGCAACTACGGCACGGCGGCAGGAGTGGCTGATGCGGCAGACGGCAGCAAGTCAGCGGTTGCGTTCAGCGGCAACTATCTCTATTGGGACGATGCTTTCGCACGCGATACGAAGCTCACTGTCTATTCCCTCGCCATGGCAAATAGTATGGCTGAGAGTATGACGACTACCTCGCCTGATGTCACGCTCAACGCGACAACCTCTCGCTTCCCCTTCACCGAAGAGACAACAGACATCTCCCCGACTGTCAGCATCACGCTCGGCAAGGACAACAAGCAGGATGTCACATCCGTGTCACAGCAGGACCTTGTGTTCAGCAACAATGTCAGCGAACTGAGTGGAGACAGCAGAATGAAATACAACCAAGGGACGAAACTCTTCGACAAAGGAGAACTCGTCTATAACCACGCCCTTGCGTCCATGACATTCAAACTGAAAGCAGGCGATGGCTTCGATGGCGTGTATGATTTCAAATTCGTCGATGCTACAGGCAAGCCCACTGGCTTTGAACTGAAAGGTTTCTATGGCATGGGAACGTTCAACGTCAAGGAGGGGACGTTCTCTTCTAAGGATGTAGTAGATTTCAAAGACATCTGTCACGCAGCAACACCGACAGCAGAGACCAAGGCGCATACGCTGAAAGCCCTCCTCCTGCCTGGCTCTGACATGACTGCTGAGACAGAAGCTGTCAGCTTCATTATCGAGGGCAACAAATATGTGCTCACTAAGGCGCAACTATATAACGCCATAAAGGCAAATCCCGCCAACGTGGAGGGTGACAACGTGAAGGAGGCAGTCCTCGCTGGCGGAAAATGTCTCAAGGCTGGTGTCAACTACGAGTTCGTGTTCCGCGTGAGCAAGACGGACATCGAAATCACCGCAGCCGTAAAGGACTGGGAGAACGTGACGGCAGAGGAAGAAGAGCCGCTCATTAATGTCACAACCTCTGTGGGCGATAATACTTCCGGGAAACAGGATGCTTTCACGTCATTCGACTTCTATCTCAGCGATGCAGCCAGTGTGAATGCCGAGACTGCATACACTCAGATGTCAAAAGCAACCGGGACAAAGACAGACGGCAGCGAGAAATGGGCATTTACCTCACCGCTCTACTGGCCAAACCATGCCACCCACTATTTCATGCGTGGTGTCTTCCCCACAGAGACCACCGTTACGGATGGAAAGATAACCATCACTAACACCACATACGACAACCAGGCATTCCCCTCTAACCTCCTCGTGGGAGCACCGGTAATAGACACTGGTAAGATGTGCGGCAGCGACAGCCACACACCTGTAGATATGAGTACTCATGGTGTCTGTGCCCGTGAGGCAACCGTCAACCTCACTTTCAACTATATGACGACACAGATAGAGGTGAGGCTATCAACACCCGACACAGGCAGTGACCGCGTGACGCTCACTAACGCAAAGGTGGAAATCGTAGATGGCTACACGGCAGGAGAGGTCAATATCCATGACAAGAGCGTTGCCGTGACAGGAAATGTCACCGACTATATGTTGCCGCACATTGCAACGGAGGATGCCAACTGCCGTCACGCCACGGTGGTGCCACAGTCCCTGACCAACAGCGACCGCAATGACCTCCGCTTCCGCATCACGCTGACTGGCGAAAATGGCACGACGGACATATATTATGCTACGATAAAGAATATCAAGGTGAAGACCAGTGCCGAGGCAACGTCTGAGAATATCACGAAGTGGGAGCCTGGTAAGCACTACATATACAGCCTCTTGATGAGGAAGACGAAACTGGAAGTCTCCGCTTCGATAGTCGATTGGATTCCTGTTCAGGGGTCGGACGATGTATGGTTCTAAGGACCGAATTCCGAGAAGCCGAATGCAAGGGCATAAGGCAGGAATCAGGAGCTAAGGACAGGAGACAAGGAAAAAGGAATAAAGACCAGTACTCTTCGACCAGGTCGAAGAGCCTCCCCATAAACAAAAAAAACAGCAAAGGCATGAAGAATGCTAATTATCTGACAGCAGCATTGACGGCACTCGCCATCGTCAGTTGCACCGACAGCGATACGGCGGAGAATACACTCGGAGATGACGGACAGAAGACACCTCTCGTGGTGACGGCAGCCATCGACGATGTCGCTGCCACTACACGTGCCAAAGACAAGGAGTTCGAGGCAGGCGACAAACTCACCGCCTATATCCGCCACGTCACGTGGGACGGGACGGAAGAAGGCGCACGCACTTCTGTCACGGCAGACAACGCGCCACGCCTCGTGACCTTCACATACAACGGAGGTGCACTGACCGCAAAGGACGAGAACACCAACGCCACCACCGACCTCACCGTCGATGGCGGACTGTATTGGGACGACTTCAGCGATTCGCAGTCTGAGGCGACAGACCTGCGCACCGACGGACATTATCTGCAGTCATACTACGGCTATTGCTACAACGGCGGAGAGGGAAACATCACCACGCCGCTGAACGAGGAAACAGGAGTCATCGGATGGACCGTGCCGAAAGAGCAAGCGACAAAAGACATCGTGAAGCACGCCGACCTCTTGTGGAGCGGAGAGCAGACGCCAGTGGCATACGCACACAGCAACGCCGTGACAGGCGAGCGAAGCGGACTGTCACTGCCCTACTCGCACGCCATGAGTGAGGTGACGATAATCATAAAGACAGGCAACGGCTTTGATGCTAAGGACAAACCCTTGGAACGCACCTCCGTCATACTGAACGGATGGAATACCCAAACCACGCTGAACGCACCGCAGAAAACACTCGAAGCGTCTGAAAAAAAGAATATCACGATGTGCAAGGGAGAAGTCCAGACATCAGGGACTGCCGCACAGTGCACATATATTGCCATGACGGCACCGCTGACAAACCTCAGCATCGGCAACACCCTCGCACGCATCATGGATGCTGACGGCAACAACTATGACATAAAGGTGACCGAAGCACTACTGTCACCCTCGGCATGGGGCGCACAGCTCGATGAGGCAACTTCCGAGACAGAGAACGGAGTGGCACAGGCAAAGGGCAGGGAAATGCAGGTCACACGCAGCGGAGAGATACCGCAGGGAAAGGGATATACGACACGTCCCGGCGTTCACTACACCCTGACTGTCACCCTGCATAAGGTGCAGGTGCAGGTGGAAGCCTCCATATCATCATGGGTTGACGTCCATGCTGCAACGACTGCAACGTCCGACTTCCAAAATGATGTCGTGTCATTCAGCTTCACTGACGGCACTTTCTCGCAGAGCGATGCTTTCTCTCTCTATGCCCTCAACTCCAACGGTGTCGCAGAGGATGCCCTTTCCGCAGCCTTTGCCACTGCGGCTGTCAGTTGTTCTACCGCCACATACAATGGCACAGCAAAGAAATGGGACTGCACGCCTGTGCTCTATTGGCCTAACGGCAACGATGCCCTCTATTTCCGCGCCGTAGCCACGCTGAAGGATAGCAAATACACCGCCAATGCGGAAGTAGCACAGGGTAATGACATAGTATGGGCAACGACAGCAAAGCACAGCGGTACGGACGTTACGGGTGCAGCTTTCAGTTATGAGGCAGGCGATGCCATCAAGCCACGCACGGGACAGATACCTCTGCAACTGGAGCACGCCATGAGCCGTCTCTCAATACAGTTGCAGACAGTGGCAGGAGCTGCTGCAGTGAACCTCACCAGTGCCAAGATAAGCATCACAAACCTTGCGACAACAGGCGTCATCGACCTCGCCACGGGCAATATCACGGCGGCAGAAACAAGCAAGACAGCCATTGATGCCATGTCGGCACCGATAGAAGAACTCTGTGTCGTGCCACAGACGCTGACCGACAATGCCGTCATACGCATCACACTCGATGACGGCACGACGTACAAGGCGCAGCTTAACCTATGCGATGTCACCACAGCCGGAGGCATGGGTGGAAAGATTACCGAGTGGAAGCGTGGCACACACTACAAGTATGTCATCACCCTGCAGAAAGAGGCAATCACCTTGAGGGTGATGATAAAGGACTGGGAAGAAACAAAGGGTGGCGGAAATGCCAACCTTGATTGGGACTAATCACACATACCAACATGGCAAACAGATACACCACATATATTCTCTCTTCCCTCATGGCATTGACATCGGCAGCGTGCAGCGATAATGCCATGACAGACGACGTACCCGAGAATGGGAATACACCGCATACGGGAGAGATGGTGCTCTTCACGGTGGGGGCTACGGAGAATCTCGCCGGGGTGGCGAGGGCGGAGGACGACCCTGCCGCCAATGAAGCCAGGGCGTATTACATGCCTGACGGCTCACGTTTCGTATGCCGTATGTACTACGTGGCCAATACGGAGACTGACGATATTGACGTCACTGGTACTGACCAGACAACCTTTCTCAAGGTGAAAGGCAATGTCGGCAACTCCCTCTATTGGAACAGTTCTTATCAGGAGGCTCAGAGGACGGACGAGTACGGAAACGACTATGACGCACCCTGCTTCTATTGGCAGAACAGGAAAAGGCACGTATTCCTGGCATGGACCGACCTCAATCATGCCACAACGATGGCGTACGGTAAGGCGAGAGGGAGTTTGAAGTTTGCACCTGCGGATATCCTGTATGGAGTATCTGCGGACCATACGGCAGGGGAGGAGAATGATGCGGAGGAATTTCCTGCCAACGTGTTCAGCCTGAAACGCACCGAGAAAATGAACAGCATCACCGACCAGCCTGACGTGGTGAGGGCGGTAACGGTGCAGGCACCACTTGGCGCTACACAGGCGGCAAACCGCGTGAATCTCTATTTCAAACATCAGTTTGCGCAGGTGGAAGTGAACATCAGGAACTCCGCTGACAACTCCGTGATGATTGCCTCCTCTGATATCATAAGCGTTGAACTCCTTGGAGTCAGTGAGGAGGCTTACCTCTTTACCACGGCAGATAAGGACGGCAACGTGAAGCCTACGACATATAAGGATGTCAATGTCACCGACTACACCGACGAACAACTTGCGGAAAACCCTTATGGCACAGCTTTCAGTCTCTTCGACATGTATGATATGGAAAAGGACAACAACGGCTATGCCACGGGTTATCTGAAATCTTTCAACGGCATAGCTTTCGGAATGCTTCAGGCTATACGCATCAAATGGGAAGAGGCTTCGACAGACATCGTACATACCGTGGTCTATCGAGTCACCAATACCGACCTGCAGAACCTTGAAGGCGGCAAGCGATATGTGTGGAACATGGAACTGCGAAGAGGTACGCTCGCTGTGATACGTGCTGAGATAGCTGATTGGGAGATAGACCCTACGGCATATTCTGCCGACGGCACGATAAAAAACTAACCCTGAAAGTATCCCATACTTTATGAAACCATACATAAACACGATACAGCACCGGCTGCTGACATACATCTCACTGCTTCTTGGCATCATCACGATGCACAGCTGCAGCGACATAATCGATGCCATCGGAGGCGACAACACCATCAGTGAGGGCGAGGAAGTGAGATTCACCACTCTCGTGCCTGACCATGCCCCTTCCACACGTTCGGCAAAGGACGAATGGCAGGAGGGCGTGAAGGCATACAAACCAGTGAACCGGGACTACGAGCTCACGGTCAGCATGTATCGCGAAGGCGACGACAACGCCCACAGCAGCACTTTCTTGCCCATGGTCACAGACGGCACGTCACCCGCAGACTATGACGGCACACTTCAGTTGAAGGAGGGGGCGACACCGCTCTATTGGCAGGACAACGTCAGCCGTTGGGGATTTACAGCCGAGGCAAATTCTTCCTCTCTTTCTCACGACCAGGACAGCCAGCAGAAATGGCTCGGCATGGACCATATCAAGGGTTATTCCTATCTCCCGATATGGCTGGACGGTGATGACAATGAGAAAGACGATGTGAATAAAATAAACTACCGCACGGCGAAAGAATGGTATGAAGACAATAAACTCTCGCACCAGTTGTCGGGACTTATGGTGGAGGGAGAGACTGGTGAGTCTTTCAAGAAGATACCGCTTTACATGAGGCATCAAAGGGCATGGATAACCGTTATCCTAAAGGCTGACGACGGTGTCTCGCGCGAACAATTATATTATAAGGGAGGCAAGAACAATATCTCGGCCTCTGTCACAAGCTATGATGAGACGAATGAAGAACTGCGCATCACGGCACCATGGGAGCAGGGCGAGACAATAGAATACACCAAAGATAAGAACGGCGAGGCCTGTACTGACAGCACTACACGCTTTGATGCCATCGTGATGCCGCATCGTTATGAGGCAGAGCAGAAGATAGCAGAGGTGTCGCTGTCGGGACAGAAATTCTCTTTCGCCCCTGCCAATGACTACAATTATGAGGCTTCACTCAACCCTGCCAACGAAAACTATGACTCTGCCGTGAAGGCAATGAAGGTCTATGACTTGAAAGCCGGACAACATCTTACCATAACGGCGACACTTTCCCGAAAAAGCCGTATGGTGCTCATCACTGCTTGGGTGGAGGACTGGACGGAGGTGGCTACATCCACCGTATGTGATGACTACGGACAAGAGGGAGACCCGATAACCATCAACTCCAAGCAAGAACTCATCGACTTCCTCAGTTCCTCGGAAACCAACAAGGCGGGCATGGTGGGAATTATCGGACCGCAGACTATGAACCTTGATTACGAAGGAAGTTGGGATAGCAAATATGACCTGAAAGCCACGCTGAACTTAGCCGGGGCTACGCTTTCCACAAGTAAAAGGCTGTTCTCAAATATATTACAATCAGGTACCATAACCAATGGTACTGTAAGGCTGGTGGACAACGCAACGGTAGATGCCACCATAGCACTGAACAATAACGGCACTATAGAACGACTTAATGTAACGACGACAGGGAATACCGAGGAGAAAGGCAGGGCAACTCTTGCAGGCGTAGTGGAGGTAAACCGCGGCACCATTTTCCGTTGTACTTCTGATATCCCCGTCTGCTATAGCGGCACTCCTGAGGATGCCAACACTATATACATCGGAGGAATAGCAGCAAGGAATATCTACAATGAAAGCAACAGGAACGTTATGCCAATCATAGACGACTGCACCGTGACAGCATCAGTGAGATCGGGCAGCAATAACGTGAAAGGAGGAGGTATTGTCGGACTCACGGCAGGGCGCGTCACAAACAATACGTTCACCTACGGCATGACCATCAGCCAGAATCCCGATAATTTCAAGAATATCCTTTCCGACACTGACGGCGATCCAAATGACGTGAGGGCATACAACAACGCATGGCCTACAATAGCACTCAACAGCATCGACGATGATGCAGCGACAAATGTCAACATCTGGAGTACTCGTTTCAATGCCGTCATTGACAATCAGGAGGAACTTGCGTTGCTCCTTACGGAACAGTATAATCGGTCAGACTGCAGTTACAGAATATCGGATAGTTTCACGGTTAACAGCGAAACGTGGATTTACGGTGTGCAGGATGATAATCTGGAATTGCTGGGTGAGCATAGCGGCGGCAATGTGGTCTTCTCGCTTGACGGCAACGACTGCACTATAACGCTGACCGGCACTCCTGGCCAAGAGCATAGTACCGTGACGTATTGGAGCAAAGCACCGAATGAGGGAGACAAGACTGTCGTCACAACGGCTCCGATGCTCTTCACCAATATCATGGGTGAGGTGAAAAACCTTCTGCTGTATCTTGAAAAACCCATAGTGGCACATCCTGGTATAGCCGACAATCAGACAGCGTATAGCGGTGCGGATGCTATAGCCCCTCTCGGATATGCGGTGAAAGGCGGGAATGCACGGCTGTCGAACATCAGAGTGACAGGTGCTGATGGTACGTACGTTCAGTCTGCCACGCCTGCCGGACTCGTGGTATATGCTTATGATGATGCCACGGTGGAGGATTGCAGGTTGGATGTCAATGTGACGATGTGGTTGCCATACAACAGCAACAGCACCAAAGATGCCCGCAATTATGCCGGTGGCATCGTGGCATGTGCAGGCAAGGCAACCATCACACGTTGTCAGTACAACGGGAAACTCCTCCCTGCTAACAAATCCTCAGATATTGAGAAATGCTACTATGGCGGCATTGTCGGAGGAACGATACGTAAGGTTGTAGCTAACAAAGAGTATATCCCACAACTCACCATCACCGATTGCAGCAGTTGGTGGGACACTGGTAAAGACAATGAGCAGCGGAAAGGCGGAATAATAGGATTCACTGCCTATATCTCAGCTACGTCCTCGAACGATGTTTATAACGGTATGGCAAAAGGCAATGAGGGTAACTGGTGGACAGCCGAGTCAAAGGGAACAGGCTATCGCATCAATACTGTCACCGAAAAGGATGCTATTGGCGCGAAGAACAGCATTACACCGATATGGACAGCGGAATGACAACAGATAGCAGAAATTCCCCACCCCTCATATCCAATAATATAGCAGATCTGGTATTCTTCGACCAGGTCGAAGAACACAGAAGAAGAATCCCCCAAGAAAAAAAGAAAGAGATGCCCACACTCCGAAGCATAATAATATATATGATGCTTGCCATCATGATGGCAGGCTGTTCCGACATAGTTTCAGATACAGGAGATGAGACGGAAGAACGAGGTGACGTTATCCGTCTCGGAGGGATAGAGACGGACATCCTGACCCTCACGTCAGCGACCGGACAGACAGAAGGCATAACGCGTGCAGTGGAAAACCAGGAAGAGGAGACTTACCGCCCAAGCATGGCTGCCGACTCTGTCTCATGGTTGATACAGCCGTTGAGCCAGGGTCTGGACATCACATACTGCAAGACCAACGAAGCAGATGACAGCCGACAGGTGGCTATCCTGAAATTACTGACACATGAAGATGGTAGCGTAGTGCGTGACGAGGTCAGCAATTACGCTGTCTATACGTTCAAATACCGTGACAAAGACAACGGTGAAGTTACCAATGTTGATGCCTGTTGGCATGGCAACGGTTCACATACCTTTGAGGGCGTGCATGTGCCGATGCGCCTGAGAGATTGCAAATATGACATGGGAGAATCAATAAAGAAAGCAGAAAATCTTACCACAGACCAGCATGATGACACATCCACAGGCACAGATGCACAACTTGGCAACTACACCCTGCTCTCACACTATCTCGGTATGCCTGCCAACTGTAACATCAATGCCACGGTGCAGCGGATAAAACTGCCTTTCAAGCATCGTCTGGCACGTGTGCTGACTTTTTTGCTCATCGACCCGGAACTCGAGGGGGTGAAGCTGAAAGGATACAAAAAGAATGCGCAGGGAGAGGACACGAAGACGGAGGATGCCACTACGACAGAGTTTAGATTCTGTAACGTCGATGTGCTGAAAGAGGTGAAGGATGATTATAATGAGACGACACAGATACATACGCTGACACCGATATGGGAAACTGCCCGCAAGGTCATACCTCATTTTGAAGGAGAAATGGGCAGTTATGACTATTCATCCAACAAGTCTTTGGCAGAAAACTTCTATGCCTACAGGAAGATACAAGGCTCTGCCGCCACGCAGACGACTCTCTTTCCCTCTTCCAAAGGATGGAAACAGATTCATGAAGCCTACAGCAATGCGCTGAATGGCAGTGACACTCCGCAGGCACACAGAATAGCGGAGGAAACCTGTGGGTATTCCCGCATAGACTATGGGAAGGTACCTGTATATGATGCCATCGTCCGCCCGACATATACTTCCGTGGATAATGTGATGTATGACGAGGAGTTTACGAAGACGAAGACAAAGCAATGGTACTATAATCTTACTAACAAGATATACTTCGAGATAAGTCTTGACAATGGTCTTCACTACGAGAAAGAGTTTACTTTCGACCTCGATGCCAACTATCAGACTGTGGTGTATCTCCAGATTTCACGCGAGCAGGTAGATTACAGCAGTTCGGGAGCCGTGAAATGGATAGAGACGGTCTCTTCCGATGACTATTACGGAATAGACAACACCAACGGCAATACGCTCTCAAAGGCAGGCTCAAGTTGGCAGCGCGCTTTCATCTGTGGTGAGAAGGTTGGCAACGACGATATTACGGATGGCGGGAAGTATAACGGTGACGGTGCTGCTGAGGCAGGTCAATATATCTCGGAAAAAGAATGGATAAGACGCTTTGCCCAGGCATACAAGGGCGGAGAGCATCACGGTGACTATTTCGTACTGCTGAAGGACATCACGATTGATGCTTCGCAACTGCCCTCGGACTTTGTCTTCACAGGGCATCTTGACGCTCAGGACCATACGATAACCTTTACTGGTGCGGGATCTCCTATCTACGAGGTGACAAAGGATTATTCCTTGTACCCGGATGGCATATATATAAAGGAGGAAAGTGAATACAGCAAGTACCAGTTGCCGGAACTATATGTCAGCGAGGAAACAGCGCAGGCAAAGCCCTCGGAAATACATACACGCTCAACGGATGCTGACATACCGGCAGGCAACGGGATGATGAAGAAGGTTACTCCTTCACTTGCCGATATTATGGCTGACGACATCACTTACTACATCTGTAATGGTGATACATACGAAGAATACAACCCTCGCTCATGGACTTTCTATGCAAGGCGCATTGGCAGCACTGCTCTCTTTGAGGGCCTTGACGGCAACTATATTACGAATCAGGAACTCGCTCCTGACCGCAACGCTACCGATGTGGTATGGGAGGCAAATGTCCACTTCGAGAAATATAATGCACATGATTTCTGGATTCCGTATTGTAACGACAGAAACGGATGGCGTGCGGAAATCCTTAATCTCAGGGTCAATGGCAGACTGTTCAGTGACGGGGCGAAGATGACAGGTAATGTGCAGAACTGCTGGGAGAACGGCAGCAGATACCCCGACCACATTCCCGAACTCCCGCCCTACGAGCAAGAACACAACCCTGCAAAGAAAACAGAGTAATAATTATGAGGAAAACAAAATACATATATCTATACTCTTTTGCTTCACTCCTGATGCTATGCAGCATGATGGTATCGTGCAGTGACGAAAGCGATGAGATACTCAGCGCGGAGCAGCAGGAGCTTATAGGCAGGGCTGTGGATTTCAATGCCTCTGTCGCTGATGCCTATCTCTCTGGCACGCGTGGCTATTATGATGACTCGGGCGTGTTCAATGACTATGAACTGATGCGCATCTTCAGGGAGTATTGGGAGAACGGCAGTTGGGGAGCGGAGGAATACCGCACCTATCATCTCGCCACGCAGACAGCGAGCGGCACGTCCATTCTCCTTAACCGCAACTGGAAGGTCAGAGCGGGGAAAAAAGGAAAACGTAGCGGAGAGGCGGAAGAGTTTGTGCAGACAGATGCCGACTCCCTTACATGGGACAACGGCAAGACCGTAAGGTTCAGGGCATGGAGTCGAAGCAACTTCGGCAATTCCGCTTATTCGGACAACAAGGACTACTATTACCCGGATTTCTGTATCTCCGACTATTGCAACGTCTCGGGACCTACCAAGGCAATTCCCCTCGTGATGAAACATCTCGGCTGTCGTATCGTCTTCTCCGTAAAAGAGAGTGGCAATGAGTTGCATTCCGTTGAGATATGCACCGATTGGGAGGACTACAAGCGTGCCGACAACAGTGACACAGAGGAGAACGACAACTCTGCCGATGAGGCAGGCAAGACAGATGAGCTGGCTAAGGAAGAATGTAAGCGCGTCAGGGAGGTCTATGAGAGAATGTGTATGCCGGCGGGAGTAGATATTCAGCTCTTGCACCTCAGGGCTATGACTGCCTCCTATTACGATGAAGTCACGGATTTCAAGGACTTGGAGAATGCCGATGTGTCAGAACTTTACTGTTATGGTACTGAAGACGCCAATTATATCAGGGATAAAGTGAAGCGTCCTGTTTTCAATAAGCTGTACAACAGTTGTTACCTCATCAGCATTCCTTACGACATGAGTAACGATGTGGAACGTCAGGGTGAGACACTTGTTCTTCCTGCTTGCACGAGATTCAGGGTTTGGCTGAGGGATGTGAACAACGGTGATGGGGAGAATACCACAGGTAAGGAGGGCAACTATCATATCTTTACCCTCTCTGATATTAAGGATGAGGAGGAAAATGCCCTTTATAGGGAGGGTCTGCCCCTGCGTGCCGGTTACAGTTATAGGTTCAGAGTGGGCTACAGATACAAAACGTTTACCATAACAGCCGATGATAATTTCTCGTGGACTGAACAGGATAGCGAAGAGAAGACGCTTGAGGGACAGCAACTCGGGAAACCTGTCTCAGCAAGCAAAGATTATCTGTGGTGGAAGAAGGCTATAAAGGATGCTATCCCGCAAAGCACGAGTGACGTGTTCAATCCCGTTTTCCATATCACGAACGCAAAGGAATTTCTTGAGTTTATCAATCTCGTCAATGCCACGGCGACGAATATGACCACTGGTCTATACCGTGCGAAGCGTGATAAAGTCAATCCGGAGCGCAAGGACCTGAATACATCTGACAAATATAACTGGTGGTATGAGGGAACTGACGGAAGTGATACATTGTGGATAACGACAGAGGAGGCAGAGAAAAGAGGATATATATTCTATCAGCACTATCATGCGGCAAATGCCGATAAGGCTGCATATTCTGAGGAGGACTATCTGAGAGGCAGTTATCCTTTCTATAATGAGGATTTGAATCGTCGCTTCACCGTATATCTTGATGCTGACCTTGACCTGAGCGACTGGCTGATATCACGGATAGGCACGACCGAGGGAATGCCTTTTAAGGGAAACTTTGACGGACAGGGGCATACGATAAGTAATCTATACACTGCCGAGGGACACCTCTTCGGATATACCGATGGGGCTGCAATACGTAACCTTACTATCTCTTCGACACATAATGTCATGCTTCTGGACAACGGAACCAACGGCGGGTATATCGTCGGTGTGAGCGTTCTCGGCAACAGTAGCGGGGCAAGTATAGCATCGCGCCTTATGGGAACATCCTATGTCATAGGCTGCCAGCATATCGGAACCGAGGGAAAGGCTCTTGTAGGCATAGCGGATGACCTCACGATGCAGGGGTGTATGCAGGCAGCCGTTGGAATTGTCGGCGGAGCATTGCTTGGCGATTATGCGGATGCCGCTGACAAGTTCCTGTCCCCTCAAATCTCTTATGCCATGCAGGTCTCAACGAAGCAGTGGAATCAGAAACCAGTTTTTGGACGTTTCATGTGTAATTATTACGACAAGTCCCTTTCTCCTAATGCCAATGCCGTATCGGATATAAAGGATGACTATTCCCGCCTGGAGTATATACGTGGAGCAAAGACGTATGTAATGAATGCTGTCAACGATAATCTGTTGCAGGATAACGAACCTTACGGCATACTGACGGAGGCAATGCGGCAGGGATATTATGGACTCGCACCATGGAAGGCGATGAACTATGCCATATACAATTACAACAAATCATCCGTAGGAAATACTCATCCGTGCAACGTTCACTATCTGCCGGCATCTGCCAGTTACTCCCACAGGTATCCCTCACTCGTCCCCAATCCAGCGGCACCAGGTGACGGAACAGGTCTCGACTATAGCAAAATCAATCCGTTGGAACAGAATAATTGATTTGGTTGTTTGGTTGGCAGTGTCGCAGACAAAAACAAAAAACAAAAACAAAAAACAAAAACAAAAAACAAAAACAAAAAACAATAACAAAAACAAAAAAGCAAGCCCCCAACAACGCCTGGTACTCTTCGACCAGGTCGAAGAGTACCTCCAAAACATACACCTCCCCATTATAAAAAAAACTATGCACACCTACTTGACAAAACTCATAATCCCTCTCCTGCTTGCCTCTCTTGCCTTGGCATGCAGCGACACGACTCTTCCTGATCAGCAACGGGAGGAATCCCCTCAACTGTGCATCACGTCGTCCGTAGAGCCGTATCAGGATGACGTTTCAGGCACACGTGTATGTGCAGCAGGTAACAGTTTCAAGGACGGGGATTTCATCATGATAAAGATTATCTGCCCGTTTGTCCCCTCTGTGGAAATAGGAGAATCCACCGCTGGCGGCAGTAACGATGCTTTCTTCCTCCTAAAGCGTAAAGGCGACAGTTGGGTAAACCTGACGACTGCCGACGGCTTCGACGTTAATGGCGATTATTCGCCTGGATATAGTCCCGATATCTATGGCGGTGGTTATACTGAGGTGCAACAGACACCTTATATATATACGGCTGTCACGTGGAGCGAAGAGAAACTCTTTATTGCCAAAAATCAGCTCCTCGACCAGTTTACCAACGTCTTTCATGCTGACCAGAGACTTGAGCGAGACTATTGTGCGAGTGACATACTATGGGCGCAGACCGTCATGCAGACAGGCGCATGGAACATCCACCTCTCTTTTCAGCATAAGATGGCTTGCCTTGACATAACCGTGGATGACGTAAATATGCAGGACGCTGAGGGCAAAGCCGTGAAATTGTCCAACAATGCGGTGCTCACGCTTGAGGGAATGCCGGACATAGACAGGGCTGAGGTCTGCGTAGGCAACTATTATGCCAACCGCAGCAAGGTCAATTCTCCGTTCGGCTATCAGCAGAAGACGGTGTGCAGCTATGACAATAACGGCAAGGTCATCGGTATTGCAGTCATTGACGAGGCTGACGGCAAGGCCGTGGCATACCCCATGACCGGAAATCCCAATCCAGCGGGCGGATATGCCTATAATAAGACACCGCTGACTCCAGTAGCCAATACCGGCATTTATACCGCATACAAGTACGAAGACAAGCATTTCCGCCTCATAGTTCCACCCTGCATTCTTACGGTTAATCCCACGTTCTGGCTGCGTGACGGTGACCGCCGCTACAGCATACAGCTTGACCGTAAGACTTTTGAAGAAGGCAAGCTCTATCCCGTCAAACTCTTTATTCCGTCAAACTCTCTTCCTGATATTCCTGCTATATGAAATACTGGCATATACCATTCATATTCGTTCTGCTTCTCATGTCCTCCTGCTCTGAAGACTCTGGCGACAACTCCTCTCCGGAGAATGGCGGGGCAGTGGAGATAAGTTCTGTCTCCGCACGTATCGGCGAGGCTTCAACGCGTGCTTCTGTCGGTGGTATCTACATCGGCAGGGATGCCTTTGTCGCTGGTGACAGGATGACTCTCACCGACATCCGTCGCACCATTAAGCCTATTCCTGCATTCAACTATAGCGACATGGCGTTCGATTGTGGCGAAGAGGGAGGATGGACACGTGACCTCAATACCGGCTCTACCGAGGAAAAGCCTGACCTCCATCCGGAACGTATCTATTGGAGTGATGCCCACAGTGAGCACACTTTCATTGGTTACAGCGTTCCACAGCAGCTTGCAGAGAATGCTTTTGACTGGATGTCTCGTGCCACAGATGACGGCAAGACAGTATTCTATGGCTCGCTGGGCGACCCGACCGTTACGACAATGACGCAGGATGATGCGGAAGTTGCGGCCTTTATCGACTATACGGCAGGCAATGACGCATTGAAAGGAGAGGATATCCTGTTTGCTTACCATGATGATATGGTGTCTGTTTCCGGAGGTTCTGAGGCTCTTGTCACGTTTCAGCATGGTCTTGCCAACGTCAAGGTGGTGGTGAATATCAGCGGTTACACAGGTTCTCAGGCTGATATTCAGACGCGTGTGTCGGATCTCAGGCTTTGCGGTATGCACACGATGTATAAGTGGACTAAGAATAACGGCAGTGCAACGTCGCTGACTGCGGACGACAAGACTGCCCTTGATGCCTTGTACAGGGATAATAATGTCAGCTACGCCCAAAAGAAAGATATCCGTCTTTGGCTTCCAGACTCAGAGGGCACGGATGTCGGGTCCAACCGTCGCTTTACGTTCCACGGCATTGTGGTGCCAGAGACCATTGGAGAGACGGTGGCTGACAGGCTGACCATGCAGTTCACGGCGAGATACCCTAACCCTATCCGTCCTTCTGAAGATGTGATATACACCTATTCCGCCACAATGCCGGGAGCCGTCACGTTCTATGCCGGCAAGACGACAACAATAAACATCAACCTCAACCATAAGGACGAACTGATTACCATCGGAGCGGAATACAACGACTGGGAGTTTACAGATACTCCTGACCAAGGCTCGCTGAAGAAGAAATCCACGTTTCTCTCTTACAACAGCAAGGCGGAAGGCAGGATAACCACCCACAACGATGCGAAAGCCACCATTGATGACGCTACGTGGCTTTATAAGAAAACCGATGGTTCTGTCGTGGATATTTACGGGCATTCTGGCAATAGTTTCGATGACCCTTATACCATCACCTGTGCCGAAGAACTTCTCTCATTCGCATACGAGGTGAAGGAAGGTTTCTCAGAGACGAGACAGGACTATGGCACGTCAACAACTGAACACGTCAACTTCAAAGGCAAGCATGTAAAACTTGACGCCGACATCGTCATGCAGCGCTCCGTCACGGCAGACGACATCACATGGGCGGGTATAGGTGATGCCGCACATCCCTTTGACGGGCGTTTTGACGGCGGCATGCGTGCCATTTCCTTTCTCCAGGGTTCGCCGTTCTTTGCTGCTCTCGGACAGAACAGCCACGTCACGCAGATTCGTATTGTCTCAACAGCGGGAGAGGGGGTGACCGGAACTGGAGGTATCACAGGCAGTAATGCCGGCACTATCTGTGCCAGTTCCTTTAACGGTACGGTGACTCATACCGGCTCCGCAGATTTTGTAGGAGGAATAGCGGGCAGCAATACCGGCTCTATTGTGGCATGCTGTCACGTGGGAGATATAGTTACTGATGGCAATGCAGCCGGTATATCAGGGCAAAACAGCGGTTATATCGTTGCCTCCTACAGTGCAGGAAGACTGACAATAGGGGATGGTTGCTCCAGTAGTGGTGTGGCAAGGCAGGTCGGTGATGCGGCGAGGGTGGACTCGTGTTATTATGACAATACCCTGCTTTCTCCCACTGACAATTCTGATAATGCCACAGGACTTACCACAAACTATATGCAACGCTATATTTTCGTAGGTCCGAAACCCAGTGAGGTGAGCGGTATAGATGACTACGAAGGTTATCCCTATGCTATGAATCGGGCGTTATACATTTGGATTAAGGACCAGACCGAAGACAACTCGCATATCAAGAATAATTTCTTCTCTTATCAGCCTGGTGCTTATCCGAAGGTGGAGTAGTTGTTTGGTTGTTTAGTTGTTTTGTTGTTTAGTTGTTTAGTTGTTTATAGCACAATGATATCAACCAAACAACAAGACAACCAAACAACCAAACAACTAAACAACTAAACAACTAAACAACTAATCCCACATACGTCTCGATGGCGTCAGCTATCTCTGACAGGCGTATGAACTCGTCGGCGGTATGGGAACGTGACGATTCCCCGGGGCCGAGTTTTAGTGATGCCCAAGGCATGAGAGCCTGATCGCTCAGCGTTGGTGAACCGAAAGGGTGCTTTCCCATAGCCAACAGTTTTTTTACAATAGGATGATTAATGGAAATATGTGAAGATCGGAGATGGAAGGAACGAGCCTTGCACTCCGATTTTGTGTTTTTGTCGATAATCTCAAACAGTTCCTCGTTTGTGTAATGCTCATTGGAACGCACGTCTATAATCATCCGGCATTCGTCGGGGATGACGTTATGCTGACTGCCGCTGTTGACCACGGTAAGGTTCATCACCGTAGGACCGAGGAAATCACTCGTCTTCTCAAATCTGTAATCACGTACCCACACCATATCATCCAGGGCTTCATAGATGGCATTAATGCCTTCGCCACGTGCAGCGTGCCCGGACTTTCCCTTGGCTGTCATGTCGATGACCATGAGTCCTTTCTCTGCCACGGCGGGCTGCATCCCCGTAGGCTCTCCTACGATAGCCACGTCAATATGTGGAAGGCGGTCAATCATGCCACGTATTCCTCCCACTCCCGACACTTCCTCTTCGCATGATGCCAGATAGACGAGGTTATATTTGCGGGGTAGTGTGACGAGTAGGCGAAAGGCTTGCAGCAACGAGACCAATCCTCCTCCGCAGTCGTTGCTACCCAGACCGTAGAGTATGTCGCCCTCTATGTCGGGAGAGAACGGATTACGAGTCCATGATGCCACGGGTTTTACCGTGTCGATGTGCGCATTAAGCAGCAGGGTAGGGCGGTCGCTGCGCATTTCTGGGTCGCATATCCAGATGTTGTTTCCGTCGCGCAGAGGTGAGAAACCATAGTTTTTTATTTCTTGTTGCAAGATGTCGGCTGCTTTTTCTTCGTCACGGCTGACGGAGGGAGTAGCTATGAGTCGCTGCAGGAGTGATACTGCCGACTGGGTAAGTTCTGTTGTCGTCATAGTGATATGTGGGTGTGTGTGATTATTTATTGAAATGATTGTGTTGTATCGTTGATTAGTTGTTTGTGCAAACTTACTCATTTTTTACAATATTATAGCATTGTAATGATGCTTTTTATGCTAAAAACGAAAAAAACGGCGGTAGAGTGACTTTTTTTCAAAAGAATTATGTAATTTTGCCTTTGATAACAGAAATATCAAGAAGTAAAACCGACTCATTATGCAGACAAGATGTCATCTTTCCCAGTTGCCTTACGAGCAGGCAAGGAAATATGGGGACAGGGTAGCTTTCGTGTATCACGATTTCGGAAAGGCGCTATGGAAGGAAATGTCATGGAAAGTCTTTGCTGAGGATGTAAGGCGTGTGTCCAATGCCCTGCTCAATCTCGGTGTGCGTGTGCAGGAGAACATCGGAGTCTTTTCTCAAAACTCCATACAGTATATATGCACTGATTTCGGTGCATACGGCATAAGGGCTGTCACGATTCCTTTCTATGCTACGAGCAGTGAGGAGCAGATACAGTTCGTCATCAATGATGCGGACATCAGGATTATCTTTGTCGGTGAGCAAGAGCAGTATGACAAGGCGCGGCGTGTACAGATGTTATGTCCTTCGCTTGAGCGTATTATCATCTATGATTCCAATGTAGTAAAGGCGGCACATGATAGCAGTTCTATATATTTTACCGACTTCCTGAAATATGCCGACGGCTTTCCAAGGCAGTCTGAGGTGGAGACTCTCTGGAAGCAGGCAAATGATGAGGATTTGATTAATATCCTTTATACTTCGGGTACTTCAGGAGCGAGCAAGGGCGTGATGCTTACCTATGGGCAGTTTCAAGCCGCACTAAAGGCTAATGACGAATGTGTCATGGTAAGGGAAAATGACAGAGTCATCACTTTCCTTCCCATTACTCATATCTTTGAGCGTGGATGGGATATGCTGGCTCTCTCAGAGGGTGCTACGCTTATCATCAATACCGATCCGCATCGCATACAGCAATCCATGCGGGAGACGCATCCTACTTGTATGTCAGCAGTGCCAAGGTTTTGGGAAAAGGTGTACGCTGGTGTGCAGGAGAAGATAGACAAGGCTACCGGTATGCAGAAGAAACTCTTCCTCGCAGCTCTTGAGACTGGAAGACGTTATAATATAGAGTACCTCGCACGTGGAAAACGGCCGCCATTGACCTTGATGCTGAAATACAAGATAGCCAACAATACTATCCTTTCGCTCGTGCGCAAACAGCTCGGATTAGAACATCCGAATATATTCCCTACTGCAGGGGCGCGCGTGTCAGAGGAAGTAGAGACGTTCGTGCATTCTATCGGTATCTGCATGATAGTGGGCTATGGACTGACGGAGAGCCTTGCTACAGTCTCCGCTGACCATAAGGACAAACCTTATACCATTGGTTCCGTAGGCCGCCCCATTAGCGGCATCGACATAAAGATAGGTGATAACGATGAGATTCTCCTCAAGGGTCCTACCATCACCAAGGGCTACTATAAGCGTGACGACCTCAATGCGGAAGTGTTCACCGAGGACGGATATTTCCGCACGGGCGATGCCGGATACGTAAGGAACGGCGAACTGTTCCTTACTGACCGTATCAAGGACCTTTACAAGACCTCCAACGGTAAGTATATTGCGCCGCAGGCGGTAGAGGCTAAACTGCTTGTCGATAAATACGTGGAGCAGGTCGTAGTCATTGCAGACGAGAGGAAATTCGTTTCCGCACTTATTGTCCCGGCATACAGTCTGTTGGAGGAATACGCCCGCGACTGTGGCATCACGTACGGCAACCGTGAAGACCTCTGCAATAATCCGAAGATTCTCAAGATGCTTGCCGACCGCATAGAGACCTTGCAGCAGGGACTGGCAGGCTATGAGCAGGTGAAGAGGTTCCGCCTCCTTACCAAGCCGTTCACAATGGAAAACGGAGAACTCACCAACACGCTTAAAACTCGACGGGGCGTTATCTTCAAGAATTATGCTAAGTTGATAGATGAGATGTATATGGATTAGGTGTTGTTTGGTTGTTTAGTTGTTTAGTTGTTTAGTTGTTTAGTTGTTTGGTTGGCAGTGCCGCAGACAAAAGCAATAACAAAGAACTAATAACAAAAACAACAAAACAACAAAACCACCAAACAACAAAACAACCAAACCACCAAACAACCAAACCACAAGACCACCAAACAACAAAACAACAAGACCACCAAACAACAATGATAACAGCAGACCAACTGAAAGATATACAAGATAGAGCAGAAGCATTGTACAAATACCTCGATATAGACAAGAAAAGGATAGAATATGAGGAAGAGGATTTGCGCACGCAAGCTCCTGACTTCTGGGAAGACCCAGAGAGAGCACAGGCTCAGATGAAACTTGTCAAGGACATCAAGAAATGGATTGACGGCTATGATGAGGTAAGGGCGGCTACTGATGAGGTGGCTCTTGCCCTTGAGTTCTACCGTGACGAGATGGCTACGGAGGAAGAGGTGGATGAAAGCTATGCAAGGGCTATACGTGCCATCGAGGAACTGGAGATGAAGAATATGCTCCGACAGAAGGAGGATCCGATGGACTGCGTGCTGAAGATCAACGCCGGAGCAGGAGGTACGGAGGCTCAGGACTGGGCTGCCATGCTGTGGAGGATGTATATGCGTTGGGCTGAGGCCAACGGATATAAGGTTACGATAAGTGACCTCGAAGAGGCTGACGAGGCAGGTATCAAGTCTGTCACCATGGAGATTGAGGGCGGAGAATACGCCTACGGTTTCCTAAAAAGCGAGAGTGGAGTGCATCGCCTCGTAAGGGTGAGTCCATTCAATGCGCAGGGCAAGCGAATGACCAGTTTTGCCAGCGTCTTTGTCTCTCCTCTTATTGATGACTCTATCGAGGTGTATGTAGATCCGGCTCGTGTCAGTTGGGACACTTTCCGTTCAAGCGGTGCGGGTGGTCAGAACGTCAACAAGGTGGAGACGGGTGTACGTATCCGATATTTGTATCAAGACCCTGACACGGGTGAAGAAGAAGAAATCCTTATTGCAAACACCGAGAGTCGAAAACAGCAGCAGAACCGTGAGAATGCCATGCGACTACTCAAGTCTCAACTGTATGACCGTGCAATGAAGAAGCGGCTCGAAGCACAGGCAAAGATTGAGGCAGGCAAGAAGAAAATAGAGTGGGGTAGCCAGATACGCTCGTATGTCTTCGATGACAAGAGAGTGAAGGATCATCGCACCAACTATCAGACTACGGATGTAGAAGGTGTGATGAACGGCAAGATAGATGGTTTTATCAAAGCATACCTCATGGAGTTCCCCGTAGTGGATGAATAAAAGGCATGGTATTCTTCGACCAGGTCGTAGAACACAAGAATAACCAATAACCAATTACCAATAACCAATAACCAAAAATAAGAAAACTATGAACCAGAACAAAGTAAAAGCAAATGCAAAGAAAGCAGCCTACGCTAAGAAGCAAGAGGCTGAAGGTAACAAGGTGATAGCATGGATAATAGCCATCCTCATAGCCCTTGGTGCAATATTTGCAGGTATCAGTTGTATGATGTAATGCAAGAGATTGAAAGAAAATTTCTCGTAAAGAGGAATGAGTCCTTTAAGACAATGGCTTCCTCCTGCTCACATATCCAACAGGGATATATGGCGTGCAAGGGAGCCACTGTCCGCATCCGTATGCGTGATGACAAGGCATATCTTACCATAAAGGGTCCCTCCAAGAATGGAGGTATGTCGAGATTTGAGTTTGAGCGCGAGATACTTGTCGAAGAAGCTAAGGAGATGCTGACTCTGTGCCGTGGTGGAATGATAGAGAAAACCCGCTGGCTTGTACCCTACGAGGGACATATCTTCGAGGTGGACGAGTTCCACGGCATAAACGAAGGACTTCTCTTTGCCGAGGTGGAACTGCAATCAGAGACTGAAAAGTTTGCCCGCCCTCCTTTCTTAGGGAAAGAGGTGACAGGCGATAAGCATTTTTATAACTCTCATCTTCTGCTCAATCCCTATCCTTTATGGCGCGCCAGTTTGCCAGAGGAATACAGATGACGACTCCGATGACTACCCCCAAGGCATTGCATACCGCATCCATCCAGTCGCCACTGCGACAGGTTGTCAAATACGCTTGTGCCAATTCTACGAGTCCTCCCATAATGATAGGGCAAACAACTCCTCCCATAAGCAGGTTTTTCCACTGGAAAGACCTGCTTTTTTTAGTTTTCCAAGCATATTCTCCCCATATAGTCATAGTGAGGAAAGCATACATGACAAAGTGCGTCCATTTGTCAATAAAGCTCACTTCGTCGAGCGGTGTCTCAGGAATAGGAATCAGACAAATTATCCAAATGATTGCAGATACAAGGCAAGAAAAAGGATAATTCCTTACTTTTTCTATTATTTTATTCATATTTGCTTGCAATTAGTATGCAAAAGTAAACATTTTTTTATAATTTTGCAAACGATAACAATAAAAGAGTGGAGAATTATTTTATCCAAACCACTACAACAAGACAACAGAACCACTAACAACAAAACCACCAAACCCTTATGTCCAGGACAGAAAGAGCAAACTTCGGAAGTAAACTTGGTATCATATTGGCAACGGCAGGCAGTGCTGTGGGACTCGGCAACGTATGGCGTTTTCCATACATGACGGGTCAGAACGGCGGAGCCACGTTCCTCGTCATCTACGCGCTCTGTGTGCTTATGATAGGTATTCCCTGCATGATAAGCGAGTTTATCGTAGGCAGGCATGGTGCGAGCAACACGGCGCGGGCATACGGCAGGATGGGTGTGTCAAAGGGATGGATGGCAATAGGAATGCTTGCCGTCTTTACCTCATTCCTTATCTCGGGTTATTACTCAATCGTCTCGGGTTGGTGTCTCAACTATACCGTGGCGGCACTTGCTGGCGACATGACGGGAACACCAGAATATTTTGTACAGTATTTCAAGGATTTCTCTACCAATCCTGTGACTCCTATAGTATGGGGAGTGCTCTTTCTTGCTGGTACACACTTGATTGTCACGCGTGGTGTGCGTAGAGGAATAGAAAAGGCCTCCAAACTTCTCATGCCTCTTCTCTTTATCCTGTTGCTTGTAATAGTAGTGGCAGCATGCTTGTTGCCAGGAGCAGAAAAGGGTCTTACATTTCTTTTCCAGCCTGATTTCGAGCATCTTACAAAGGATGTGTTTCTCAGTGCCGTAGGTCAGTCGTTCTATTCTCTTAGTATAGCCATGGGATGTGTCTGCACTTATGCTTCTTATTTCTCCCGTCAGACCAACCTTGCAGGTGCTGCCGTGCAGATTTCTGTCATCGACAGCATGGTAGCTATCCTTGCCGGCATGATGATATTCCCAGCAGCGTTCTCCGTAGGGGTGAGTCCTGACAGCGGACCGTCGCTGATTTTCATTACTCTTCCTAATGTCTTCCAGCAGGCTTTCGGTAATGTTCCTGCGCTTCAGATGGTAGTAGCCTTCGCTTTCTATTCACTTATGTCGCTTGCTGCGCTTACCTCTCTTATCTCTATCAGTGAGGTGACGACCGCTTTCTGCCAGGAGGAGTTGCATATTTCTCGCTCGCGTGCTGCCTTGATTGTCACCGTAGGAAGTATCGTTCTCGGTATTATTTCCAGTCTTTCGCTCTCTAATGTTGACTGTTTTGTCATTGCGGGAAAGTCGCTTTTCGACTGGTTTGACTTTATTACAGGACAGATATTCCTTCCTATTGGCGGCTTCTTTACGTGCATTTTCCTTGGTTGGGTTGTAGATAAGACGATTGTAAAAGAGGAGTTTACCAACTGGGGCACGCTGAAAGCTACGTTCTTCGGAGCATATTATCTCATGATACGCTTTGTATGTCCCCTTGCCATATTGGCAATATTCCTCCATCAGTTTGGTATCATATAGCCCCTCTCGGGTATCCTTCGACCTGAAAAAAACAAAAAACAAAAACAAAAACAAAAACAAAAATAACCCACAACCCAGAACCCCATGCGCACCAATTTCGGAAAGATAGGAGTCATCCTCGCTACAGCAGGCAGTGCCGTAGGCTTGGGAAATGTATGGCGTTTCCCTACTATGGCTGGGCAGGATGGAGGTTCAGCCTTTATCATCATCTATCTTCTCTTTACTCTCATGCTTGGAGTGCCGGGCATGATAGTAGAGTTCATCGTAGGACGCCACGGACAGAGCAATGCTTTTCGTTCATACGCATCTTCCTCACGTTATAAGTGGTGGGGAGTAGTGGGTGCGATGGGAGTGCTCAGTTCGTCGATGATACTTGGCTTCTATTCCGTCGTGGCAGGCTGGTGTATCTACTATCTCTATGCTTCCCTCCTGGGCCATGCCCTTGGTGATGCAGGCTATTGTGCAGATATGTTCTCACGTCTGACTACAGATGCAGTCACTCCTGCTGTCTTGTCTGTCGTGTTTGTCTTTTTGACTTATTTCATAGTCTCCCGTGGTGTAAAGAAAGGGATAGAGAAAGCGAGCAACTTTCTTATGCCGCTCCTTTTCCTCCTCCTTGTCATTCTCGTTGTTGCCAGTTGCATGCTGCCCGGAGCAGTACGTGGTGTAGAGTTTTTGTTAAAGCCGGACTTCTCAAAGGTCACTTCGCGTGTCTGTCTCGATGCTATGGGGCAGGCATTTTTCTCCCTCAGTCTCGGTACGGCATGTCTGTGTACTTATGCTTCGTATTTCTCCCGTCAGACCAATCTCGGCAAGTCTGCACTACAGATAGCAGGCATTGATGTCCTTATTGCTATCCTCTCTGGGCTCATTATCTTCCCTGCCGCCTTCTCCGTGGGAGTAAGTCCCGACAGCGGTCCGTCGTTGATTTTTATCACGCTGCCTAATGTCTTCCAGCAGGCATTTTCGTCATTGCCTGTCGTAGGATATGTGATAAGTATCATTTTCTATGCTCTGCTTTCCCTTGCCGCCCTTACTTCTACTATTTCCATGCATGAGATAGGCACGTTGTTCTTTGCCGAAGAGATGAATATGTCACGTAGCAAGGCTGCTGTATTTATCACAATCCTTTGTAGTGTCTTTGGAGTGTTATGCTCATGGTCGCTCGGAGCACACCCTGAGATATCCCTCTTTGGCAAGAGTCTCTTTGATTGTTTTGATTTTGTCACGGGTCAGATACTTCTCCCTCTTGGAGGTTTTCTCACGTGTCTCCTTGTGGGATGGTTTGTTCCTATGGATATAGTGCGCAGCGAGTTTACCAATGATGGTACCGTCATGAATTCTGTATTCCCGATATTCCTCTGGACGGTACGCATCACAGCCCCAATCTGCATCCTTTTCATCTTCCTCAACCAATTCGGACTGATATAAGGAGGATTGCCTCTCCCTCCTCGTCAGGAATGGTATTCTTCGACCAGGTCGAAGAACACAAGAAAAAGGAACACAAAAAAGGAACACAAAAAAAAGGAACATAAAAAAGAAACACAAAAAGGAAAACCCCCATGCCAAGATTCTTAAAGGAAGACAGAGATGCGATAATAGTCCTGCTGGCAGCAGTGATAATCTGCATCCTGTCATATCCTGTAATCAATGAGTTGTTCAAAAAAAATGAAAATAAAAGCTACTCCTCAAATGCTTATTCTCCATATAAGTCAAGGGGAAAATATACCGATTCTACAAAACAGAAACAATATTATTACGTAGAGGAGAAACAAGGCGAACTCTTTACATTCGACCCTAATACGGCTGACAGCACCCAACTCCTCCGATTGGGTTTGCGTCCGTGGCAGGTACGCAACATTTATAAGTATCGTGCTGCAGGCGGCAGATACCGCAAACCTACTGACTTTGCAAGGCTCTACGGACTGACTCTCAAGCAATACAAGCGTCTTGAGCCATATATAAGGATAAAGCCCGAAGTCATGGCTGCCGATGTCTATGGCAAAGGGCAGAGAGAGTATAAGCAAGAGTCTCTTCCTCTCTACGACAATATAAAGAAACTGACTAAAGGCGAGACTGTCAATATCAACACAGCAGATACGGCTACTCTGAAACGAATCCCCGGTATCGGCTCATATTACGCCCGTCAGATAGTCAGAAGACGCGAACGCCTCGGAGGCTTCTCTTCGCCTGACCAGCTGCTCGAGATTGACGGTTTCCCGAAAGAGGCAATGGAATACGTGACCGTAGGACAGGGCGCAACGCAGAAATCCTCCATTTCATCGGTGTCAGATGCAGACAAGTCATCAGAGGCAAAAGCTCCCGGGACGGCAGGACTGAGGAAGATACGCATCAACCACGACGACATAAAGACGATGTCACGTCATCCCTACATGAGGTATTATCAGGCAAAGGAGATAGACCGCTACCGCCGCCTCAAGGGAGCACTGCATTCCACGGCAGACCTCCGCCGCATCCCCTCCCTCTCCTCGCAGGACATAGCACGCCTCGCCCCCTACCTCGACTTTGAATAGCCAAAATAAGTAATCCCACCTTTATTACTAATCTTCATGTAGGATAAAATTGTCCTGACTTCATCAATGCGCCACCAAATAGAGAGTAGTGCCTGTTTGGGGGAGGCTTGAAGAAAACATAAAAAACAACCTTTGTGTCGTACAGGTCTCTCCGAGCCCTTG
>CALZJQ010000002.1 GCA_945787895.1 uncultured Prevotella sp.
CGAGAAGACCCTCGCCGTATTTCGTGGCTATGCCGAACACTCCAGTAAGCCAGCACCACAGAACAGCCCCGGGACCGCCCAACGCAATGGCAGTTCCCACTCCGACGATGTTTCCAGTACCTATAGTGGCGGCAAGGGCAGTGGCAAGGGCGGCAAACTGTGACACGTCACCCGTAGATTCCCCATCCTTGCTGACCGACAGCCTTATCGCCTTGAAGATGTGCCGTTGCGGGAATTTCAGCCTCACGGTGAGGAAAACGTGCGTACCCAGCAGCATGATTATCATGGGCCATCCCCACAATATGCCGCTTATCTCGCTGATAATATCTTGAAATGCTTCCATATATTATATGTTCATCTGTGTTGTTGTTTTATTTCTTTGTTGTCTTCTCTACGGTTTGCGGTTTTACGGTTTTACGGTTATTCGGAGATTTGCCAAGGCTGTTTGTAACTTCCGCACAACCTTATAACCTTATAACCGAAACAGAAAACAACTAAACAGCAAATTCCACTTTCACGACCCTCGGCTCCGCAATGAGCCGCAGCATCCTGGCTATCTGCTCCTTGGCGTTTGCCCTCGCAGCGTTGAGGTTAGCCTCCGTGAGGCAGCGTGCAAGCATTCGCCTCCTTGCCCGTTCGTACATGTCCTTGCGGTCCTTGTTGCTCCACTTTCCCGTCTCGAAGAAAGCGCGGGAGTTTGCCTCGTCTATGAAGTTGTGGTCAAGAAGCCGCATCTCGGGCAAGGTGACGAAGACCGTGTCTCCCTCCGCCGTTATCCATTCAGGAGAGCATTCGCGCAAGTCAATGCCTATGCGGAGCGTACCATAGTAGATGCGTACCAGTTCGTCGTCCGAAAAGAAGCCCGTGCGTACCGTATCTACAAGTTCCTCGTCACTGACTGACAGAAACTCCCATTGACCGATGCTCCGCATCCTTTCCACGATGGTAGGGGTGCAGTCAATCTCACCTGCGGAGGACAACGACAGCGAACTGTCCTTTGCCGAGCGCAGGAGCCACGCTATGCATATCGCCGCAGCAATGACTGCAAGGCTTGCCAGCATGACCGTCAGCCGGTTCATGCCGTCAGTCATTCTTCCGAGTAATCGTGTTATCTTTGCCATCTTTCCTGAATGAAACCGTTATGCCTGTATCCTTGAAGCCCATGAGCTGCACGATGGGCACTATCTGCCTTGCGGCGCTTTCCTTTGCCATCTCCCTTATTCCCAGCCTCGGTATGTCTTTCTCTATGGCATCACGCCCCTTCTTCTCGTACGTGAGCAGTTCTTCGTCTGAAAAGTTCCTGCGAGTCACTGCCACGTATTGCCTTATCCCCTCATGGTCGATACGAGTCTCCGTGATAGAGACCTCGGGCTGAGGCAGGAATATCTCTATCTTCTCCCCCCGCCTCACGATGTCCTTTTCCGTTACCCTGCCCATGTCGATGCTCGCCTTTATAGTGGCATACATGGGAATGGCCACCTTTCTCCTGCCTATGGGCAGCCGCAGGGAGACTTCCTTCCCCATTATCTTGCCCGACAGCCCTGCCGCATCATCATGGGTAATGACCTTGTGTACCTTCATCTCGGCAACATTGAGCCTCGAACAAAGCTTTATCTCGGTGAGAATAGTCCCCAGCGTGTCAATCCTCACCGCACTCTCGCCCGCAGGCTCACGTTCATGCCCGCATCCTCTCATCCCGGCAACCACCGCCAGGGCAAAAAGAAGAATGGCGAGGGATATATATATAATAAGGTATCTTCTTCTCATTTGGACGCAAAGTTAGTAAAAAAATAGCAGAATATATGTTTTTTTTCTGTCATTTTTTTGTTGTTATTAAACTTTTTCGTAATTTTGCAGTCGAAAAGATAGAAAAAGGCTTACATAATCATTAATTAACAATCAAGGTGATATGAAACATTTTATTCTATCTTTGGTCACAATGCTGACAGTGACGGTATCTGCCTCTGCGCAGTTTCAGGGCGATGAAGGTCAGCGTCCTCGTTTCAACAGGGAAGAGATGATAAAGTCCCGTACGGAAATGATGGTAAAGAAATATGGTCTCGATGCAGACCAGGCTGCCAAGCTGCAGGCTCTCAACGAAAGGCAGATGCCACAGATGAGAGGTATGCGCAACGCTCAGAGACAGGAAAAGGCTGACAGCACTGCCCAGCGTCCCCGCAAGGAAGGAAAGAAGAGAGAGGAGCAGGGACAGCGTCGCGAGAGAGGTCAGCGCATGGGAGGCTTCGTCATGAAAGCTTACAACGAAGAGCTTGAGAAAATCATGACTCCCGAGCAGTACAAGGCATATCAGGAGGATATGCAGAAGATGGGCGACCGCCAGCGTCCCGGACAGGACAGACGCTGGAACCGCAGGAACGGAGGAGAAACTCCCGAAGAGTAAAGCCGGCTGAGTTGCCTTAATAGTTTTGGGCATTCTAACAAGAATAGTATTATACATTTATCATAGGTTTGAATTTTAGTAATCTTAGTTTTTCGTCATGGGGTGGTGGTCGTTGTGAAACGGTGACCACCTATTTTTTTCTCCCCTTTTTCCCTGACTTTTTTATCCTTTTTGAAATGCCCTATTTCAGCCTGTAGCTCACTCCTACAGTCCCGAAGATAGGGTACAGGGTCTGTTCGATAGTCTTGAAAGAACTTCTGTGTACTCCCGTCACGCCCCATTGCAGGTCGGCATATAATCCCCAACGTTGACCGAACTGCCAGTCAGTTCCTGCCCCTATACCCAGTTGTATTCTTCTCATACTGTCGCTGAAGTCATACGTGCCGCGGCTATTCTCATCATTGCCTATCATAATTTTCTCCCCTGTGGGATTCATGTAGCGCAGGTATCCGTCATAGACGTACCCTTTGAAGGAGCGGGAATAGACGTAGGAGACATAAGGTCCGAGCCTTAATCTACATTTGCTTCCTGCGAGATACGCAGCTTGCAAAGGTACTGTAACCATCGCTTCCTCCACCTTAGTCACCAACCTTCCGGTATAGTGGCCTTCCAGTTCATCGCCTCCTTTCGTCATCACCATGTGGTAGTTCTTTACCGTAGCATCTACATTCATGCCCTTGTTGTCGATATGTATGCCGGTAAGTATTCCCCACGAGTCCGTCAGCAGATAATCCGCATCAATGCCGAGGGTAAAGTTTGGCTGCAGTTCATAATAGTTCATGCTGCGTATCGTGGCTGGCATACCTATAGGAGCCGTCCCCCCGACATTCATTCCCAGACGTGCGGTGTAGTTCCATGCCTTGCGTGATGACTGCACAGAGTCTGTTGACGCATTCATCTCACTGGCATCCGACGGTAAGACAACTGTCATCAGGAGGGAAAGCATAAATGATATTTTCGTCATTGATTTACTACTCATGAGTTCTTTTTTTCGGTTTTAAGTTGTTTCTGTCTTGTTGATTAGCTGTACAGTTGTTTCTCTTCGGTTTTGCGGTTTTATTTTTGTGGTTTGGTTGTTTTGTTGTTTAGTTGATAGCTTTTCTCATTTGCGAAGACAAACAACAAAATAACAAGACAACTAAACAACAAACCGACAACTATGAACTACCTCACTGAAAATGCAGCCAGCTCCGTTTCGCACGTGAGAGTCAGTTCATCTACGCAGAGCGTGCTTCCTATTGCGCCCTGGAAGTATGCTCCGTCAATACTTGAAGAACAGACTATCGTAAGATTGTACCCAAACTCAGAAAGGAGCGTGTAATCGACATCCTTTCCCCTGTAATCAAAATCCGCCGAGAAATGCGTCCATCCGTCAGTGGCTTCAATATTGTTCACTACAGCCTTTGCCACGATATACCGACTTGTCAGCACGTCGTCGCCATAGAGAGTGACCGGATGCCCCACCTCATCAGTGTTGCGATACAGGACGGCATATATCGTCCCGGCATCCCGTTTCCCCTGCACTGCGGAGCCGTCCTGATTCTGGAAAACATCTCCCGACCTGTATTTATACCACCCGCTTAGAGACAATGGTTTCTTGTCAAAACGAATGCCGAACCGAGTAGCCCGCATGGCATCCTTGAGAGCATTGGTCTGGTCGAAAGAGCCGAGGAAGATGTTCCCTGCAGCTATCCGCTTGTTGACAGCCTGCGCCAAGGGTCCCGTCTTCCTCGTGACAAGCTGCACCCCATGCCCCGAATAACCCTGTTCGAGTGGCGTGGTAGGAAACTCTTCAGGTCTGGCAGAAAAGTTGCTGAGCCTGAATCCCCCATTGCCGCTTGCCCATATCTCCTCCCTGTCCTTGTCGTTGAGCATCTCATGCCATGTGTAGTATTTTGCCGTACTGTTCGGCACTTCATACAGGTCGAAATGTTCAAAGCGATAGTTGATGATGTCACGTGATGTGCGCCTCTGCTCCTGCACAGCCACACGGTACGTGCGTTGCCATTCCTTATCCTGCGACGTGACAGTATAGGTTATCGTATCGTCGCTAAAGTCGTGAGTGCTGCCATTCTGAGGGAAGATGGCAGCTCCGGGCGTGAGCTTGAAAAGGGGAGCGAGCCGGCTGCAGTCAGTGCCAGGCCTCACCTTGAACACGATAAGGTCTCTGTTGACCAACGCACTGTCCTCATGTATAGTATCGTTGAGGCTCCAGACACACTCCAACGGATTGTCAAAGTGTATCCATGCCTTTTCTATGTCACACTCAGCATTATCCGGCTCATCCTTGAAGCATGAGCCAAGCATCATTGCAGTGATTGCGGCAAACAATAACAATCCAGTCTTTCGTTTCAGCAGTCTTTCAGTCATAATAATCCAGTCATTAAAAAAACAACCCTTCCTTGCCCCATGCAAAGATATGAAAAAACTGCAATGTACAGTCTTTTTTTTCACGAACTTTCCGTTTTTTTTACCTTTCCTTACAAGTCCGAAGACAATCATTTTGTCCTATACTTCAATCCAAATCATCACCCACGTAACACACTATTAGTCAATAAAATACAAAAAGCATTGAGATTGCACGGCAAAAGCATAGCTTTTACCCCGCAATCTCAACGCTTTCGCCCTGCAATCTCAACGCTTTTGTATCGCAATCTCAATGAGAATGATTTTGTCCTATAGGACAGTCAGTACAATCCCGGATTTCTCTTTCTCAAATAAGACAGAGTAAGACTTGCATACAAGTCAATCGGGGAAGCCTGCTTTTATGTACGACCTTTATGATTTCGTACAGATCAGTTCATTTACAGACAACAAAAAAAAGATATAGCCACTGATGTTTGCGACTATATCCTCTTACTACTGAGCCTGCCATCATCGCAGGGCGATTTCCTGTCAGCATAATAGTTACTGTAGCGGCGTGGCATTGGACGGACGGGGGATGACGATGCTCGTCTTCCTTCCGTCATACTCCACTACTGCATCCGCCACTGACGTGACGCCGATGCCTGCTCCCCAGCCTTCGCCGACGATTACGATGTCGAGACGGCGGATGTCGGTCATGGCTGGATAACAGCCCTTGCGATCGCTCACGGTCGTCCCACGTGAGGGTGAAGGTGGAACAGACGCCTTTCTCATAGCCGTAGCCGTCACCCTCATCCTCATCCTCATAAACGGTGAACTCGCAGTCGGCTCCCAGATAGACCCTTATCTCCCACGGGGCATCGGGTTTCTCTGAGGAATATTGCTGGAAGTGTCCCATGGGGATGACCGCCCCTGCACGGACAAAGATGGGGATGGTGGCTTTCAGGTTGTGCTGATAGAGATACTGCATCGTGCCGCGCAGGTTCATGTGGCCTTCCTGATGCGAACCGAGTCCGTAGAGAGCCTCACCTTCCCGCCTCACGAAATGCTGGCGGGCTTTCCATGCCGAGCCGACTGTCTGGCATGAAGCAACCTCGCTCACCATAAGGTCTCCGTTGGCTGTCTTTTCCACCTTGGTGTTGCTGTCGTCATAGACAGTCCTGCGTCTCCCTTGTCAAGGACGACTCCACTTTTCTCCTTCTTCACATTCCATCCTGTTTCCTTGGAATACATGCACTGTGTCACGACCAGAAGAGCAAGAGTAATAAATAGTTTGGTCATAAGAAATGTTGTCTTGTCGTTTAGTTGTCTTGTTGTTTAGTTGTTTGGTTGTTTGTCTGCTCAATAGAGTCGAATGCTATCAACAAAACCACTAAACAACAAATCAACATGGAGTCGCAAAGTCAGATAAAAACTACTGAAACTCATAAGAAATGTCGATATTTTTTTTCTTGACGAGTATGAAAAACGCAACATTGGCAGGTGTCTTCCATCTTTGTCTCGATATTTCCCACCGGTGTCCGTGAAAACCGACACATGACGGAGGCACCGGAAAAGCGTCGCACATCTTGACTCTGACACAAAAAAAACTCCCAAACCTCAGAGCGGGTTTGGGAGCATCTGTCATGATACTGACGGACATTACATATTCATGCCGCCGTCTATCTGGATTACCTGGCCGGTAACGTAGCTTGACATGTCGGAAGCGAGGAAGAGACATACGTTGGCGATGTCCTCTACCTGACCGCCACGGCGGAGAGGTATCTTCTTCATCCAGTCAGCACGCACCTCTTCCGGAAGCTGTGCAGTCATAGCAGTCTCGATAAAGCCCGGTGCCACGGCATTTGCGCGCACTCCCTTGGGACCCAACTCCTGAGCTATGGACTTGGCAAGGCCTATCATGCCTGCCTTGGATGCTGAGTAATTACACTGACCTGCATTGCCGTGAACTCCCACTACGCTCGACATATTGATGATAGAGCCTCCACGCTGACGGAGCATGATAGGAGCACAGGCATGGATAAAGTTGAATGCAGACTTGAGGTTTACGTTCAGCACAGCATCCCACTGAGCCTCACTCATGCGGAGCATCAGTCCGTCCTTGGTGATGCCTGCATTGTTGACAAGGACGTCAATAGTGCCGAAATCTTCCTTGATCCTGGCAACCACTGCTTCCGTCTCGGCAAAGTCAGCGGCATTGCCTGCATAGGCATTGCATTTTACTCCGAGAGCCTCTATTTCCTTTCGTGTAGCCTCAAGACCAGCTGCCATCTCATCGTTGAGTACGAGGTCCGTGAAAGCGATGTTTGCTCCTTCCTGAGCAAACTTCATGGCAACAGCCTTGCCGATGCCACGTGCAGCACCTGTTACGAGTGCTGTCTTACCTGATAATAATCCCATTGTATTTATATTTTGTTGTCTTGTTGTTTTGTTGTCTTGTTGTTTTGTTGTCTTGTTATTTAGTTGTTTGCCGTCGCATATGGGAAAAGCTATCAACAAAACCACTAAACAACAATTTTCGACCAAACAACAATCTCAATTCTGCACCATCTTACCCAGAGCGCCATAGACGAACTTACGCACAAGCGGTTTGCTCGTCTCGTCGGTAAGTCCATGCCCGAGCCGACCATATATATAAGGTACTTCGAGCCCCTTGATGCAGTAGTGGGTGATTTCCGCCACGAGATTTACGTTCTCTATGTCAAACTCTCCATACTGCTTTCCGTTTTCATACACCTTGCGGAAGATGGCTATCTCGTCGGCATCAAATTTCTTGCGGACTTTCTCCACCATCCATATATTGCGGAAGAACTCTGCACGCAGGTTGCCGTTCCTCACCACCGTCTCCCTTATCATGCTGAGATGAGTGTAGATGAGCTCGATTATCTTGTCCTGCGGACGTATCTTCCGAGCCGCCACCTCGTCAAGTTTTTCTGACAGACGTTCCAGTTCCGATTCGATGACCGCAGAGTAAATGTCCTCCTTCTTGCTGAAGTAGGTATATAGCGTGCGCCTGCCCTTTCCTGAAGCTACGGCAATGTCATTCATCGTAGTTCCCTCCAATCCTTTCTTGGCAAAGAGCTGGCGGGCTACATCTACAAACGTGCGTTCTGTTTTGCTTATTGACATGGTTGGTTGTGGGGTTGTAGTACCTGGTTTTGAGTTGTTGGTTGGTTTGCTTTTCTAATGGAGGTTTCTCAAGGGGTGAGTCTAACTAACCTAAAACCAAAAACCTCAAACCATATAAACGTTGTTTTGTCGTTTTGTCGTTTTGCTGTTTTGTTGTTCAGCACATTAGTGTAACGGTGTGCAAAGTTAGAAAAAATAAACAAACTAAGCAAATAAGTTGGTGAATTATTGACTAAAAACAAGAAAAATCGGACGCAACGTCAAAAAATGCGCAAAAAGATTTGGCAGTTTCAAATAAAAGCAGTACCTTTGCATCCGCATTTGAGAATTTTCTCATAGTTTTTATGGTAATATCGCGGAGTGGAGCAGTTGGTAGCTCGCCAGGCTCATAACCTGGAGGTCGTTCGTTCGAGTCGAGCCTCCGCAACAAAATCAGAATCCGAAATATCTTTCACAGATGTTTCGGATTTTTCCATTCCAGTCACTCGGAAGTACCATAAACTACCCACATCTACCCCTTTCCAAGAAACAAGTCACAGGCAGTCTTGGTGGTGACTTCTGCAAGATAATTCCCATCCACCTGATATGCTTCTGCCAGCCTCTGTATGATGAAAGGTATGAATGAAGGCTCGTTTCGTTTTCCACGATGCGGCACGGGAGCCATATACGGAGAGTCTGTCTCAATTACAATGCGACTGAGAGGTACAGAAGCGGCAAGGTCTTCCGCAAGGTGACTTTTCTTGAACGTGCAGACACCTCCTATACCAAGGACGAAGCCTTCAAACTGCAAGAGTTCCTCAGCTTCGCGGCTATTGCCCGTAAAACAATGGAACACGCCTCCCGGCAAGTCCTTGGCATAACCGCGGAGTATCCTGACCATTTCATTCTGAGCTTTCCTGCAATGTATCATCAACGGCAGACGGGTCTCTATACTCCATTCCACCTGCCTCTCGAAGGCTTTCATCTGCTCTATTTCATATTCACGTGACCAGTAATAGTCGAGTCCCACCTCGCCTATCGCTATCCATGGGCTCTGCTCCTGCGACCTGTCTTCCTGCAGTACAGCATACATTCGCCGAAGCACTTCCTCATAATCCTCCCTTACTTCCTCGGGATGGAGCCCTATCATGGGCAGGATGTATCCGGGATAGCGTGAGCAGACTTCTCTCATCGTGGCAATGGAGCCCCAGTTGATTCCCGGCACAAAGAGTCTTTCCGCACCCGTTTCCTTTGCTCTTTTTACCACCTCGTCAAGGTCTTCCCTAAACTCTTCTCCGTCAATATGTGTATGGGTATCGATATATATCATGGGGATAGCAATATTATTTGTCCCTTTTCATCATTTTTGCAGCATAATCACGTAGTGCTGACTTCCTTTCTTCTTCTACTGTGACCCTATCAAGAGCCACAAGAGCCTCGGCATAGTACTCCTCCATCTTTGCCTTTGCCATATCTCCGATACCCAGTCTGTCATAGACAGCAGTGACGGCAGCCACCTTTTCATTACGGTCAAACTCCTTTGCGTCAATCCATCGCAAGAGAGTCTCACGGTCTTCTCCTTCTGCCTTGTTGATGGCATTTATGAGCATATATGTCTTTTTGTTGCTCACAATATCTCCACCGATTGCCTTTCCGAATACCTTAGGGTCTCCATAGACGTCAAGGTAGTCGTCCTGCAACTGGAAGGCGAGACCCATCTGTTCACCGAAACGATAGAGATTGTCGATGTCCTCCTGCGGAGCATCTGCCATCAATGCCCCTATCTTCATCGCACAGGCAAGGAGCACGCTCGTCTTCAGGCGTATCATCTCTATGTATTCATCTTCACGCACATCGTCACGCGTCTCAAACTCCATGTCGTATTGCTGCCCCTCGCCTATCTCGAGTGCAGTAGTGGTAAAGACATCAAGCACGGCAGGAAGGTTTTCTACAGGGCATTCCTGCATCCGCTGATATGCAAGCACGAGCATGGAGTCTCCCGAAAGGATTGCTGTATTGGCATCCCACTTCCTGTGTACGGTAGGCATTCCGCGCCTCACGTCAGCATTATCCATAAGGTCATCATGCAGAAGCGTGTAGTTATGATAAGTCTCGAGTCCTATTGCCTGTGGCAGGATACGTTCCACATCGTCCCTGTACAAGGCGTATGACATAAGCATGAGCATCGGACGGATGCGTTTTCCTCCGAGCGAAAGTACGTATTTTACTGGTTCGTAGAGCGACTCCGGCTTGCGGTTGTAAGGTAAAGAGTCGATGTAATTCTGGATTAATGTAAGCATGAGTATAGTTTTTTCAGAGGTTAAACCCGATATTTACCATCAGACTTGAGGAACTGACATGATATTTTGCATAAGAAACATGAATGTTGAAGCGGTCAATGGCAATGCCGGCACCAAAGGAAAGTCCTGCTCCGTGGCTGCTCTCTTCATCCCCGAAATCATTGTCGGCAGACACTATCGACATCTGGTGAGAGCGTCGGAGACTATATCCTGCCGCAAGATATATCTGATGTGAAAGTATAAGGTCGGCTCCTATCGTGAGATGGCGGAAGAAGGAATAATCCCAGTGGGTCAGATCCGTCGCCGTGACACTGAGCCGAAGGGGCATTCCTGTCAGCCTCTTTGATATTCCAGCCTGCAGGTCGGCAGGCATTTTCTCATAGTCCTCATTGTATGCGCTCAACTGCCCTCCGAGGTTTTTCGCCACTACAGAAACTGACAGTTCCCTTTCTTCGTCATAATAATTCAGTCCAAGGTCAACGGCAGCGGCCGTACTATGGTAACCGGCGATGGAAGAATAGAGGAAACGTGCCGTCACTCCTCCAGTGAGACGCTCCGCAAGGCGATGTGACAACGTGGCGCTGAGAGAGAAGTCAGAAGCGTTGAAGTCGCCTGTGACATTGCCGTCAGCGTCCGTCTCCTTCATCGTGCCATAATTGAGATATTGCGCCGAGACCCCTGCCACAGCCTTTTCACCCACATGAAACGCATAGCCTGCCGAGTAAGCACCCACACCGCTCATGTAGTTCATGTACCCCAACGAAACGCTACGGTCAGAGACATTCTGCAAAAGGGCTGGATTATGGTGCATCAAGGCCGCATCATCCTCAATGACAGTGATATTCTCCCCTCCCAAGGATGAAGCATGCGAACTGACTGGAAGCCGCAGAAAGTTGTAAACAGTCTGCGACTCTTGTGCCGATGCAAAATGCCATGACAAGGCAAGAAAGAGAAAAAATATACCTTTTTTCATCATTTTTATGGAAAAATATGGGCAAAGATAGCACTTTTTTCCAATATCCTTACTAAATTTGCACTTGAATTTTATAAAAGAACGAAAAAAACATCCTTTTATTGTATTTCCGCCTTGAGACAATCCATGTTCCGAATGGCGGTAAACGTACACTCACGCAGTGACTGACATACAAGATGGAAATCAAGAAATCAAGAAAAGCCGACCTTGAACGCTGGCGTCCGCTGATGTTCCTTGCAGGTATAGTAATCACAATAACTGCATTTTTCCTTATCCTTGAGATTAAGGTGCTGGCTGACGTTATCGCTTCCAAAAAGGATAACGACGACATTGCCATGGACCTGAACATCAAGCCAAAGGATGACAGGGACCTCATCTCAGCCGCCGAGAAGAAAGAAAAAACAGAAAAGCAGGAGAAAGCCGACAGGCTCAACAAGGTAGATTACGTTACGGAAGTGCCGCCCGAGATACTCGAACAGATTCGCTTTGAGCCTAATAAGGAAGAAGTAGAAGAGCTCGAGGAAGAAGAACCTATCAATCTCAACGACGATGACCCAGAGACACTGCGCATAGTGCAGGAACTGCCACAATTTCCTGGAGGAATGGTAGAATTTATGAAATGGTTGACAAAGAACCTGCGCTATCCTCCTTCTGCGCTTCGCAATAAGATAGAGGGCAAAGTGATGATTAGTTTCATAGTGAATACTGATGGTTCACTGAGTAATATGAAAATAGAAAGTTCTGACCACAAAGCCCTTGCCGATGAGGCAATGAGAGTAGCACGACTGATGCCAAAATGGACACCAGGAAAAGACCATGGGAAAATATGCCGCACAAAGATTGCAATTCCTATCGTCTTTGCATTTTAGCATACTGCTTTCTCATAAAAAGCAATCCCCTCCTTTGTCATAAAGACCACAGACAGCTCGCTTTTCTTTCATTTACATTGCATAAAAGGACTGACCTAATACCGTAGAAACACTATATACACCTACTCGATGAACAAGCTACTGACTACCCTACTACTGACTATCGTCGCCTTCACCGCCACCTCAAAAGTAAGAGTGGCTAACCTTAGCATAGAAGGACGCAAGGACTGCCCGCTCGGCATTGACGTAAAGACACCATCATTCGGTTGGCAAATCATAGCCGATGACCAGGAATATTCCGTTCGACAGACAAGATACCACATCCTCGTGGCATCTTCAGAGAGACTTCTGATAGAAAACAAAGGGGATATTTGGGAGAATATTGTCGCTACAGACCAGTCGCAATGGATAGACTATTGTGGCAAAAGCCTTGTCCCCAACAGAAAATATTGGTGGAAAGTAAAGGTGGAGTACACGTATTCCACACAAAACGACAGCAAGAAAGCAAGGACGGAATGGACAGAATGGAGCGAACCCGCTTCATGGAGCATGGGACTGATGGATGCCGGAAGATGGAAAGGTTACTGGATAGGCATGGACCGCGCCAGCGAATGGGACCGTGAAGACGAGCATTCCAGACTGTCAGCACGATATTTCCGACGCACTTTCCTCACGCCCTCCCCTGTACGCAGAGCTACCCTTCACATCTGCGGATTAGGGCTCTACGAGGCTTACCTCGACGGAAAACGGATTGACCGGGCGACCGACAATGAAGACACAAGGCTCAATGACATCGTACTCACTCCCGCTCCTACGGATTACCGCAAAAGCATCATCTACAACACGTATGACGTAACGACACTGCTGGACGGACCCGGCTCCGCACACTGCCTTGCGGTAACCGTAAGCAACGGCCGCTACTATACCATGCAGCAGAACAAGAAGAAATACAAGATAACCAATTTCGGCTATCCCTGCCTCAAGGCTAACCTCATTATCGAATACGCTGACGGCAAGACGGAGACTATCGCCACGGATGAAAAGAAATGGAAACTGAATGTTGATGGTGCTATAAGGTCGGCTAACGAATATGACGGAGAGATATACGATGCGAGAAAGCAATTCGGGAACGATGCAAAAGCATGGACTTTACCTGAGTATGACGATTCTTCATGGCAACTGGCTGAGCGTTCTGCCATTCCCACAGGCAACCTCACCGGCAACCTCACTCCCCCGATGCGCATTCTTGACACCTTGGACGTAAAGGAAATTGCCACGCACAACGATGCCCTTGTCATGGATTTCGGTCAGAACTTTGCTGGCTGGGCCCGGATAAACACGGCTGCCTGCGGAATGGAAGAGGGCGACACGCTACGCATCAGATATGCCGAAAGACTCGACAATGACGGTTCACTATATACAGCTAACCTCCGTCACGCAGAATCAACAGACTATTACGTCGCTGACGGCAAGACGGACGCTTGGTGGTCTCCACGTTTCACCACGCATGGAGGAAGATACATAGAGGTGTGCATCCTCACGAAAAAGGGACTCCGTCGTTGCCCTGAATTGACAGGAAAGGACATCAAGGGAGAAGTAGTGAGCGACGACATGAAGCGCACGGGACATTTCTCTTGCGGAAACACCGTGCTCAACCGACTGATAAGGAATGCTTTCTGGGGCATATTGAGCAACTATAAGGGGATGCCTATCGACTGTCCGCAGCGAGATGAACGACAGCCTTGGCTCGGCGACCGTACCATGGGGTGCTGGGGAGAGAGCTATCTCCTGCATAATGAAGCCCTTTACTATAAATGGATAAAAGACATCACTGAGGCGCAACTGAGCAATGGCTGCATACCTGACGTTGCGCCTGCCTATTGGAACTACTATTCAGACAACGTGACTTGGCCTGCAGTCATCGTCACAGCGTCGGAAATGCTCTACAGTCAGTATGGGGACACAAGGGCAATAGAGGAGTTCTACCCGCAAATGTACAAATGGCTCACACATATCTGGGAGACAAAACGTGACAAAAACAACGGACTTGTCAAGGCTGACAAATACGGTGACTGGTGCGTCACACCGGAATCACCATCACTCATCCACTCGCAAGACCCGGAAAGAAAGACCGAAGGACCTCTCATCGCCTCGTGTTACGTGTATCATCTCGCAGGAATCATGAAGTCATTTGCCGGGATTCTCATGGAGAAGGCCGGGAAAGAGGAGATGGAGTTTGCCCGCCGCGGATTGTCTCCTCTCGTGCTTGCCGGCGACACCTTATTATATAATGGCATTCGGGAAGAAATGAAGAAAGCGATAAACAGGACTTATCTCGTAGTAAAACCCGGCACTTCTGCCGTCACGCTCAGAGGCACCGCAGGTGCTCCGCAGCATCCTCTCTACCCCGACTCTGTCTATTACTCCAACAATGCACTGACTGCCAACCTCCTTCCGCTTGCCTTCGGCATAGTGCCCAAGCAGTATGAGGAGGTTATCACCAACCAGATTCTTGCCAAACTGCTCCTTAACCCTGCCAACGGACACCTTTGTTGCGGAGTCATCGGGGTGCAATGGCTTCTCACCGAACTGTCAAGGCGCAACCGCACTGACGTTGCCTACCTCCTTGCATCGCAGAAAGACTTTCCCTCATGGGGATATATGGCAGAACAGGGGGCTACTACAATCTGGGAACTGTGGAACGGTGACACCGCCGCACCTTCGATGAACTCGGGTAATCACGTAATGCTTCTCGGAGACCTCGTCCCCTGGATGTTCCGCGACCTTGGCGGCATCGCTCCTTCCACGGCAGGATACAAGCGCATACGCCTTGCTCCCCGCTGGGAACTGGAAGAACTGAGCCACGCCGAAGCCTCATACGAATGCCCTTACGGACTGATTTCTTCATCATGGAGGAAGTCGCTTACGCATCTACACTGGGAGATTTCCATTCCCTGCAACACGGAAGCGGAGGTGGTAATGCCACACAAGACCGTCATTCTCGGCTCCGGGCATTACGTCATTGATGAGTCATTGCCCTTGCAGACCCGTCCTGCATGCGAGATCCCGGACAGGGAAATGAAAGTCACGTCCAATGAATTTCTGTACGAAAAGGCTGACTTCCCCTCTTGTCACGCTGCCACCATCGCAGAATTGACCAACGGCGACCTGCTCACCGCCTACTTTGGAGGTAAGCGCGAAGGCAGTCCCGACGTATGTATCTACACTCAGAGGAAGCGTCTCATAAAACGTGACGCAAGGCATGGCAACGTCTATGAAGACGGTTGGTCTGCTCCTGTAAGGGTGGCTGACGGCATATTGAACGACTCTTTACGGAAGGCTTGCTACAATCCGGTACTATTTCAGGTTCCCGGAGGCGACCTTCTGCTCCATTATAAGATAGGAAAAGACGTGAGAGACTGGACCGGCTATCAGATGAGAAGCAGCGACAATGGGCATACATGGTCGTCACAACGTGACTCTATCCCTGCAATGGCCGGCGTATGTCCTGACTCACTACTCGGTGCGATAAAGAATCAACCCGTCTTCCTGCCCAAAGGTTTCAGATGCAAGAACGGCAGAATATTGCAAAAGGACAGAATCATCGCTCCTACAAGCAAGGAGACAGCCTTTGCTTCCAAGACGAAACCGGGGCAATGGCGATGCTATATGGAGATTTCCGAAGACGACGGGCATTCCTGGCGCATTACCGGAAAGGTGCCGCAGGACGACAATGTCTTCCGTACCATTCAGCCTGCACTGCTTGTCCACAGGGACGGCAGGCTACAGTTGCTTGCCCGTACGGCTCCCCCGAAGAAGCCCGAACTGAAGGACAACGCCCGTGTGGCTACTTCATGGAGCGATGACGGCGGCGAGACGTGGTCGCAAATGGAGTTTGTCCCTGACCTTCCAAACAACAATTCCGGTCTCGATGCCGTGACACTTCCCGACGGTTCCTTTGCCGTCATCTACAATCCTTTCGGCTGCGTGGATTGGAAGAAGAAGGAAGAGCCTGACAGAAACAAGCCCCTCCGCAATCCTCTTTGGATTTCCACGTCGTCAGACGGCATCCACTGGACGCCGCAGATTATGCTCGAAACCTCCCCCATCAGCCAATATTCCTACCCTTCCATGATAGTCGGCAGCGACGGTACCCTTCACTGCGTCTATACATGGCGACGTGAAAGGGTGAAGTATCAGAGGGTGGAAGACTGAACGTCCCTGACTTTTGCCATGAGCCAGGCATTCTGTTCGTCTATCGTCATCTCGCTGTTGTCAAGGAGAACGGCATCGGGAGCCTGGCGCAGCGGAGACACTTCACGGTGAGAATCCATGTAGTCACGCTCCTCCACATTCCTCAGGATTTCATCAAAGTCGGCAGGCATACCCTTTTCCTTCAGCTCATCATAGCGTCGCTGGGCCCTTACCCTTGCAGATGCCGTGACAAAGACCTTCAGTTCTGCATCGGGGAAGACCGTAGTACCTATGTCACGGCCATCCATCACGATACCTTTCTCTGCTCCCATTCGGCGCTGTTGCTCCACCATGGCCTCGCGGACGAAAGGTATGGCAGCCACCTTGCTCACATTATTGCTTACTTCGATGCTTCTTATCACCTGCTCTACACATTCCCCGTTGAGGTAAGCATCCGGACGACCCGACGCTTCATTGTATCTGAAACTGACATTCACCTCGTCCATGAGTGCTTGCAGACGGACAGTGTTTACCTGGCCGTCATCGAGGAAAAGTCCGTTACGCATGACAAAAAGCGTCACAGTGCGATACATGGCTCCAGTATCGACATAAATATATCCGAGCTGACGCGCCAATTCCTTTGCCATTGTGCTCTTTCCGCATGAGGAATGTCCGTCGATTGCTATTGTTATCTTTTTCATTGTTTCTGTTATTAAGCAATGGTCTTATTCATTTTTCTTTTGTAAAAGGGCGGTGGCTACCTGTTCCATCAGCCATTTCGGAGTGCTGGTAGCCCCACATATCCCTATGCTTTCTGCATTGGAAAGCCATGAAGGGTCTATTTCTTCAGGACCTTCTATGAGATAGGTGCGGGGATTGTTTTCCCTGCAGGCATTGAAAAGCACCTTTCCGTTGCTGCTCTTTCTTCCTGAGACGAAGAGGATGATGTCGTGCTTTGTGGCAAAGCTGCAGATGTTCGGCATACGGTTGGCCACTTGCCTGCAAATGGTGTCAAAGCTCTTGAACGTTGCTGACGGTGCGATGTGCTTCTGGATATAGTCAATGATGGCATGAAACTCATCCAGAGACTTCGTGGTCTGCGAATAGAGATAAATGTCACGGGAGAAATCCAGCGTCTTCACTTCGTCCGTATGCTCTATGACAATAGCCTTCTGGTGCGTCTGACCGACAAGTCCCAGCACCTCTGCATGACCGTTCTTTCCAAATATCACTATTTGTGCATCGGGGTTTGCATCCGACTGTTTCTTTATCCTCCGTTGCAGTTGGAGCACTACGGGGCAGGTGGCATCGATGATTTCAATGCCATTGTTCTGCGCTTGGGAGTAAGTGGAAGGCGGTTCTCCGTGGGCACGAAGGAGGACTTTCTTACCTCTCAGCCGTGAAAACTCCTCATGATTGATGGTTTTCAGTCCCATGTTGTGAAGGCGTTCACACTCCATGCCGTTGTGTACGATGTCTCCAAGGCAGTAGAGGTCAGAACCTTTTTCCAGTTCTTCCTCAGCCTTTTTTATTGCAGTAGTGACTCCAAAGCAGAAGCCCGAGCCTTCATCAATCTCTATTCTCATTTTTTTTTGCGGTTTTACGGTTTTCTCTACGGTTATGTGGTTTTGCGGTTTTACGGAGGTTTGAAGAGGCTGGTTGTAACTTCCGCACAACCTTATAACCTTACAACCTTATAACCCAATAACCTTATAACCGTTTGGTTCGGTTTTAAGGTTTCTGGAAACCTTTGAAATAATCATCAAGGAGCGAATATGCAGCCGTAAAACTGGTCTTTTCTCCGTTCTGTACACTGCGCTCTGCCTCTTCAAGCATGGATGCGATGCGTGGGTCGTTGTAGAAACTGTTCCTCAGTCTTGCATCTATAGTCTCATACATCCAGTATTTGTTCTGCAACTGACGACGCACGCTGAAATAGCCGTTTTGCCTTACGAAGTCGATGTATTCATAAATCATGTCCCACACCTCCTTGACACCATTGCCGTAAAACCCTGAATAACAGAGCACCTTTGGCATCCATCCGCTTTCAGAAGCGGGGAAGAAATGCAGGGCATTGCGGAAGTTTGTGGCTGCCATGTGACACCTGTCCACATTGTCTCCATCGCACTTGTTTACTACAATACCGTCAGCAATCTCCATGATACCACGCTTGATTCCCTGCAGTTCGTCACCGGTTCCTGCCACTTGTATGAGAAGAAAGAAATCTACCATTGAGTGGCAGGCAGTCTCACTCTGTCCCACTCCGACTGTTTCGATGAAAATCTTGTCGTAGCCAGCCGCCTCGCAGAGGATTACCGTCTCGCGTGTCTTCCGGGCCACGCCCCCGAGTGAGCCCGCTGACGGCGAAGGACGTATGAAAGCCTCCTTCCTCAGTGACAGTTTCTCCATGCGCGTCTTGTCACCAAGAATGCTTCCCTTACTCCTTTCAGACGACGGGTCAATGGCAAGGACTGCCAGTTTTCCTCCGTAAGTGTCAAGGACATGAGTGCCGAAAAGGTCAATGGAAGTGCTCTTTCCTGCCCCAGGTACGCCACTGATGCCTATACGTACAGACTTACCGCTGTAGGGAAGACATTTCTCTATCACCTCCTGTGCCTTTTTCTGATGCTCAGGATTGAGGCTCTCGACGAGAGTGACGGCCTTGGAAAGTATCGTGACATCCCCTCTGAGAATGCCTTCCACCATCTCATCGGCGGAATATTCCTTCTTGCGGAACCTTCCCCGCTTGAGATAAGGGTTGATGATTGACGGCTGTTCCACGCCGCTGTTTACTGTAAGTCCTGCAAACTCTGCGCTATTTTCCGGATGTTCCATGTTTTTTCGGTTTTACGGTTATACGGTTATACGGAATATAGTTTTACGGTTTAAGGTTTTAAAGTTATGCAGAATATACCAATATCCTTCACAAACTTCCGTAAAACCGTATAACCGTAAAACCGCATAACCGTAAATAAAATCATTTCCTTATTTCTATGATGACTTTCTGTTGGTTCGGGTCATTGGTAATCATCAGCACGCGGGGGCGTGTCCTGACCTTTTTGAGTATGTCAGTATGTCCTGTTATCTTCATCTTCGTTGACTCCCCAGGCTTCAGTGAACGCTTGGGAAGGGTCAGTTCGAGTCCTTTCGTAAACATCTGGATGGCACTGATTTCAAGCATCGAATTGCCTTCATTTTTCAGCAGCACCGTCTTCTTCACTTTTTCTTTTCCCATTGCCTTGCTCATATCCACGGATTTTGCGGACAGGAACAACCTTGGAGCGTTGCGTATGTCGTCCTCACTCTGTGCAGTAAGTTCAGGAAGAAGTACTGATGAAACGATGATTTCCTTGTCTTCAGACACGTTCTCACCCATGTTCTTGGAGAGATAGATGTTTGCCTGGTTGAGTCCGAGGAGCCGGAGATTCCGTGAGTTCATGGTAAGATGGAGCACTCCAGCCTGCTTTGGCCCGAGCGTCCGCGGCATGAACTCTGCACGGAGATAGGGCGGGAGGTGCATTACGACGGGAGTGACATATTGCCCCGTGGGATTCATAATGTGTATGTCCTGCGTGACCACGTCGCCTTTGTTTACGTCATCAAACTCGATTGCATCGACATCTGCGAGCAGCCCTCCGATGGAGTGCGGGTAATCTCCCGAGAAATTCTCCACTGTCGTCACCACATGACAACGGAACACGAGCTCCAGAGGCTTCTCGTCAGCATCACTCCACACAGAGACAGTGCGTGCGAAATGTCCGAGGATGCGAGAGTCGTAGGTCGTTTTCAGTTCAAACTGCTGTCCCGGTTCGATACTCTGTCGAGGGTATGAGGCACCGGTGCATCCGCAACCAGTATCTACGGCCTTGACCTTCATCGGCTTTGTGCCTGTATTTTTCAGGACAAAGGTAGCAGTGGCAGGGACTTTCCATTTCACTTGTCCGAGATTTATTTCTGCATTCTTCGCCTGAAAACGCTGTGCCACCGCCATCAGTGGCATGAGCGCAAGGGATAATATTATTAGTTTCTTTGTCATATTCATTGGGGTTATGCGGTTTTATTTTGTTGTTTTGTTGTTTTGTTGTTTTGTTGTTTAGTTATTTTGCTGTTTGTCTTCGCAAATGAGAAAAGCTATCAACAAAACCACTAATCAACAAGACAACAAAACAACAAGAGTAACAACCAAACAATTCTGCGTTATCTTACTCCACCACAACATTAATTCCTCTTGCAGTTCCTGCAAACTCTGGGGCGTAAGCACATTGTGCCGTGGCTGTACCAGAGGTGAAATCGCCCGAGCGTGAGACGTAATAGTCGGTCGTGATGATATGCTTTCCTTTGCGTAAAGCATTGAAATGATACTGCGACTGCGAGTCGCGCATCACCTGATAGCATCCATTACGATAGCCAGAGAGCTGAGTTACCGGCTCAAGACAGGCAGGGCGGCGGTCGGTAATGGTGACGAAGTCATAGTCACGGTCCGCTATTACCGTAATGGTCACGGTGACCTTATCACCCACCTTGTATGCTCCGGGGGAGAGTTCACGCTGTATGGAGATGCCGTTTGCGAGATTCTTTGCCTCGACTGACGGTACGACATACTGCATATAGACGTTCGCCCACGACTCTCCATCGCTCTGCTTGTCTATCTTCAATGAACTGTCGGGAGCCGGACGGTCTGCTATTTCCTTGACTACCTTCTCATACCCCAGCGCATAAGTGTCAGCCTGAGGCTTGAGGACCTCTCCGCCAAAACTGATGTCAGTCTGCATTCTATGACGCAGCCGGATGCCGTTTCCAAGGAATGCATATATTGCATTGACTGCATTGAGAGGCGTGTCCCAAGCCTGAGTGCGCTTGCTCTGCAGAAGCCACCTCTGCATCTCAGTGACATACTGGCGCTGTTCGGGTCTGACAGCCTTGAGAGCTTCGATGACAGACACCTGAGTAGGGATGCGGTAGTCAGCCCAGTAGTATGCCGCACGATAGGAATCGAAATACCTTCCCATATCTTCACGATAGACAGTGTGTTCCAGGATGCTCTGCAGGTATTCGTCAGCCTGAGACTTTTTGCCGAAGCGAGACAGTATGACTGAAGCGTCAGCCTTGACCTGCATATCACTCTTGCCTGTATTCCTGACAAGATAATCCATCATGTAATCCACCGAAGCCTTGGCAGAAGCACTCATCTTTTCATCATACAAGGCACGGCAGTAGAGATAACGGAGATTGAAGTGACTGAGGTAAGGCACGTTCTTCTTCCTCTTTGTCTCCTTCATGCGCTTCACGTCCTCTGCAATCTCCTTGTCGAGATAAGCGAAAGCCTTGGTCAAGAGCGTGCGGTAACCGTCACTGCTGCCGGTCATTGCATTCAACCGGAGCAATGTCTCCGTGACTGCCACCGTCATATAGCGGCTGCCCTGCATTCCTTTCCACCATGCGAACGACCCGTCAGGGAGTTGCAGGTCAGCAAGATGCTTCAAGGCGAAGGCCTTTCGTGAAGCAAGGAGCGACCTGTCGAAGAGGCTGAAGAGCTGTTTCCGTGCCGCCGTCTCATTGTCTGCCGCCGTCATCCACGGAGTCTCTGCAAGTATGGTACGGTGCAGTTCCTCATTCTTCGCAAGAGGTGACTCAAGGGAGGAATAGTCTTTTGTCCATTTCTCCACAGCCTTCATTATGTCGGGATTGGACTGTGCGATATGTGAAGCGAGGCTGTTGGCATAATAAGCCGTGACGAGGGATATGGCATTGTCCTCTGAGGGGTCTGCTATCTGCGGCAACGCCTGCACCATCAGCCACTCAGGAGCATCTGTATATTCCACCGTCATCCTGCCTTGCCGGGCATTGCCGGGCAGCATCCGTGCAACATCCACATCCTTCGTACCCCGCTCTGTGAGTACGACAGTGCGGGTTTCGGTAACCATCTCCTTTGCAGAGAGCACAGGGAGATAATGCTGTTCCCCGTCGCTGAAAGTGCCGCCATCGGCAATATACTTCACTATGAGCACCTTGCCCTCAAGCCCCTTTGAGTCGATGGCGAAGGAGACTGCGGACGATTCGCCTGCTTTCACCTTTATTTTTTTATGGAACACTGCGATATTTTTCTCTGTCTCTGCATCGAGGACCGTCATGCTCACCTTGACATCGAGCGCTGTTTCCGTCAGGTTGGAGAGAGTGGCAGGGACGGAGCAGCGGTCTCCCTCACGCATGAAACGCGGCAGTCGAGGCTGTACCATCAGTTGTTTCTGAGCCACCACCTCATCCTTCATCATGCCAAAGCGCAAGTCTCTGTCGTTGGCAAAGGCGAGGAAACGCCACGTCGTCACGCTCTCGGGGAGGGTGAACGAAAGTGTTGCAATGCCGTCTGCCCCACTCTTCACGTTGGAAAGGAAGAAAGCTGTCTCACCAAGGTTTTCCCTCACGGCAATGGTCTCAACAGGACTGCCTGCCTGCTCATCGTATGCCGCAGACTGCTTTGCCTCAACTCTGTCGTCGCTGCTTACAGCCTCCTCCATATCCATGGCAACCATGGGAGAAGCCGCCTTTGCCATCATCAGCTTGCCTGTCACGATACGGTTGGAGGTCCTGAGGTTGCCGCGTGTAAATCTGACATTTCCTCCGGCACCTGCATTTCCGTACAGTCCGACATACTGGCAATATCCACAATCCAAGTACTTGCCATCAAAGGCATCGTAAGCCAAAAGCCTGCTGTCAAGAGGCTTACAGTCGGCCTCGGCAAAGAATGTTTCTTGGAAGAAACGGTTGCAGGCCCAGTTCTGTGCCGTGGTACGCAGGTATCGCGGGTCATTGAAAGTCCACGAGAAAGGCTTGACGGCATCGAGCGACTTGTCGTAAAGCGTCGCCATAAGGTTGGCCTTGGCAGGCTTTCCCTGCGAGTCGGTCACGCTGAGAGCCCATGTCTCCTTCTGTCCCGGAGAGAGACGGTTGCGGAAAGTGGTCCATTTCAGGTTGAGGTTCTTCTCTGGAAGCGGACGGCGGATGACTGCGGAATGCTCATACAGCTCGCCATCCCTTACCCAGGCTACTGAAAAGTTGATGAAATCTCCATACTCTTCCCTGTACTCAAACCGTCGCGTCACGAGCGTAGAGTCAAGCCTTACAGCTCCCGACTCCACCACTTCTCCGTCATGGAAGAGGGAGTAGTAGGCGTATGTGTCACGACTTGCCGTGCCAAACTGCACATATACAGGTTCTCCTTTCTTGCCTGAGAATGTCTCTGCAGAGTGATAATACCAGTCGGGAGTATCCACGACAGGGCATTTGTCCGTCATGCTGAACAGGACAAAGGTATGCTTCAAAGTATCTTTCTCACAGACTGCGAGGAGGGAATGCTTGCCGGAAGCAAGGTTCTCGGGCAGGGGCAACGGCTGACCAACCTCTACTGCAAAGGGCTTTTCCCCGTCTATTGACACCATGACAGTGCCCTTAATCTCCGTTCCAGCCTGATTGAGACGGGTGAATGTTACCACGTTTGCCGTGTCACGGAGCATCTTGTCCCTGATATTGGACGTGAGGAGAGACTTGCGGTTGCTGACAGGAAGCGACAAGGAGGCCGAGTGGGACTCACCGGCGATGTCCGTCACCGTGGCTTCTGCCACTATGTCATAGAACATTGGAGGGAATATCCACGCCCCCTTTCCGTTACTGCGGTCCATGTCGCCTGCCTCTTCGGGCAGCAACATAGGCATACGTATCTCGAAATTGCCCGATGCGTCGGTTGAGACGGTGTCGGTAAGGAGCAGGTCATTGCGCAGCGTCCTCCCTGCCCGCCACCATGACTCCTGCCTTTTCACCACATAGACCACCTTGGCATTGCTCACAGGCACGCCGCTGTAGGTCTTGGCCTTGCCGCTGACACCAAGGGTGTCGCCATTGGAATAATTCGTTTCCGGACGGGAAATGCTGACCTCAAACGTAGGTCTGGCGTACTCTTCCACATGGAAATACGTCCTCATACGGTCTCCCATGACGGAGTATCTGCCGTTCAGACCCTTCCCAGGAAGCTCAAACTCCGCAGAAGCCACGCCGTCCTCATCGGTGGTAACCTCCGTCTCTGCTATTTTATTATAGTTGGCATCGTACAGCTTCAAGCGCACTTTCTTCTTCGCATTGACGGCAGTCTCCGTCCCGCGGGTAAGCCTGTACGAGAGGACGGAAACGTGAACCGTCTGTCCCGGACGATAAATGCCACGGTCGGTAAACAGTCTTTCGTAGTCAGAAGCATTCGCCGCTGCATTCTTGCTCATGAAGTTGTTCCACAACGAAGCATAAGCCAGGGCGTCGTCATCACCGTGGGAGGCTGAGACGAGGAAATCGCTGGTCTTACCATCACAGACATACTCGCCCCTTGAATTGGTATGATAGACAGCCTCCTTGTCTTTCTGCCTGTTCCAAAGCTGCAGTCTTGCGCCGGAGACAGGTTTCCCGGTCGTCGCATTCACCACTACATAGCGTGTCTTTTCCTTTGACAGAGGCAGGGAAATCACCTTCAGGTCGGAGACGAAGACAAGGAAACCGGCATCGTCCATGCGCTTTCCGTCACAGGTAACGGCGACATAATACGTACCGTAAGGAAGATTGCCGATGAAGATTGAGTCACTGAAAAGTTCATGTTCAGGATGCTTCTCAAGGGTTTTCTCTATCCTTGCAATAGGTTTCTTAGAGAGGTAAGGCTTGACGATGCGGCAGTTTCGCTCAGACATAGCCTTCTCCAAGGTCATGCGCGGACAACCCTTGACAGGGGTGACGTCGAGCTGAAGGCGGGATACATTCCTTATTCTCCGCAGGGGAAGCATTGCCCGCTGACCGCTCCTTATCTGCCTTGACGGCACGATGATGGAGATTTGCGGCAATATGAGCTGCTGTCTCTCGTTGCGCAGGAAATTCATCTCCCTCCAACTGCCCCATCTCTGCAATGCCTCATCAATCCACTCTACCATATCCTTTGGCTTTTCCAGCAGCCTATACTTCTGAATAGCCAAGGCTCCGCACTCCTGCAAGTCGGAGAACAGGAGAATCAGCGAGTCGGCCTTTGCTTCCAAAGCCTTTCTGTCACGGCACGTTTCCGCCATTCCTTCTATCATCCTTGCACTCATCATGCACGCCGCCTTCCGGTCTCCAGCACTGAGATAATGGTCGATAAGCGGCTGGCAGTCACCAAGGGCGGAGGCAACCACGCTGATTATGTCGTGACTGAAATACTCGCCGCCTTTCTCTTTCCTCATCAACGGCTGATAGGAATCCACGCCATCCTGCCTTGTAAGCTGCGCCCGGAGCACATTGTCCGCAAGCAGTTCTGCCACGAGGCTCTTCCTTGCAGCCTCATTCCCGAACCCTATGTAGTCTCGGTACAGGCCCGTACTGTCAATCTTCTGCCCGCACATCTTCTCCACCTGCCTCATGGCAACGTGGAACATGACGGATGCCAGCCTGTCCTTCCCGCACAGATTTCTGTCCCTTGCCAGCATTTTCTGTATGGCAGGGGGAACGGAGTCGGCAGATATTTCCCCTACCCGCTGCATCTGCATGAAGAGGGAAGCCATGAGATGGCCGTACTGTCTCTCTCTCACCGCCTTGTCCTCAATCTTTCTCAGTGCGGCAAGCGCAGTCTGCGGCTTGTCCTGTTCCATGGCCTTGTCAGCCTGCTGCCAGAGCGTCTGATACGTCTGTGCAGACAGGGAGAGGGGGAGGAACATGGCTGTCACTGCCATTATTCCCCAGACTATCATCCTTTTCATGTATTCATGCTCAGTTTTTGTCATTTCTTTTTTCTCTTTTTGGTTCTTGATGCCCTTCTGCCGTCATTCTCCTCCGTGCTCTTCGACCTGGTCGAAGAGTACCAGGCCCACCAACAACCCACAACCAAAAACCAAAAACCAGGAAATCACTTCGTACCGACAATCTTAGTCGGAGCCTTTTCCTTATTTCTCCTATTGACTACGGTCACCACGCTCTGTGCGAGAGCGAGGAAAGCCTGTCCAGTGACGGAGGCAACGTCAAGGGCTGCGGGAGTGCCTGCGTCGCCGTTCTCGCATATTCCCTGCACGAGAGGTATCTGGGCAAGCAGGGGGACGTTCATCTCCTGTGCAAGGTTCTTGCATCCCTCCTTTCCAAAGATGTAGTAACGGTTCTCGGGCAGCTCAGCAGGGGTAAACCATGCCATGTTCTCCACCAGTCCGAGTATGGGCACGTTGACCTTGTCGTTGGTGTACATATCAATACCTTTGCGTGCATCGGCAAGCGCCACCTGCTGGGGAGTGCTTACGATGATAGCCCCCGTGATGGCGAGGGTCTGAAGGAGGGAGAGGTGGATGTCGCTCGTTCCGGGCGGGGTATCGAGGATAAAATAGTCAAGCTCTCCCCAGTCAGCGTCAGCGATGAGCTGCTTCAGGGCGGAGCAGGCCATGCCTCCGCGCCACAATGTCGCAGTATCTTTATTGACGAAGAAGCCGATGCTGAGAAGTTTTACACCATATTGCTCCACGGGTACGATGAGCTGCCTGCCGTCCTTCTCCTCCGCCCAGGGCCTCGCATCCTCCACGTTGAACATCTTAGGTATCGAGGGTCCGAAGATGTCAGTGTCGAGGAGACCGACCTTGTAGCCCAGACGGGCGAGCGAGATGGCAAGGTTGGCAGAGACGGTGCTCTTGCCTACCCCACCCTTGCCGGAACTGACGGCAATGACATTCTTCACCTGCGGAAGCAGCTTCCCTATTTCCGGACGTGGAGCAGACTTGTATTCCAGCCCTATCTCCACTTCCACTTCCTTGCCTACATAGTAATGAATCGCAGCCTCAGCAGCCTTCACGGTGGATTTGAGGAAAGGATCGGTCTCACGGGGAAAGACAAGCACGATCTTCACCTTGTTTCCATTGATGCTTGGAGTATCAGCAAGCATCTCGCTTTCAATGAGGTTCTTCTTCGTGCCTGCATAGGTCACGGTAGCCAAAGCGTCCGTTATCAGTTTTGGATATAATGTCATAATGTATAATATTTTTTCTTTCGTTGTGCAAAGTTACGAATAAAAAAGGCAATTTGCCAAAAATATATAGTGAAAAAAGGTTATTGTACGTTGATGTGGGCAAATCAGGAAAATATCACAGCTATGACGTTTCTACACTTTAATAGCTTCAAGGATTTCACAGCCTTTTCCTGTTTTCCAGTCAAGAAAAACGCAATCAAGACACAAAAGCGCAGAATTACAGATGGTATAATCGCCCATTTCATCGAAAATACAAAGATATCAGCACACAATATCAAAGCTTTTGAGAGGTAAAAGCCAAGTTATTGGATAGTAATAGCTAAGGTATTGCAATATGAAAGGATTGCTTTTGCAATTCAAAAAAAACTTCCTCGAAAAACATAATTTTACAAACCGCTGTATTACAGACATTTACAAAATAAGCAAAATTTCCAAAAAAAACATCCGACTGTCATCCAGTCAGCAAAATTTTCCAAGGATTTTATTTTCTTCCTGTCATTATTGTATTATACAGGCATCACGACAACACTTTCTTGACTAACAAAAGTAGAATCCAACATTGTCAGCAAACCAAGTTGTATTTCTTACTCCACAATGACGGCTGCTGGCAGATTGTCATAAAAAAAAAATCAAATATTTTGGAATGTCACCATATTTTATTATCTTTGCAACAGAAATGACCGCTGACAACAGTGACGACGTTGGAGCATTACACGAAAGAGCCTTAAAAGCAAACAAAATCAGAGTAAGACAAAGCATGAAAACTACAGAAAAAATACAATCAATGAGAAGGATGGCGTCAAGGACAATTTGCCTTATGACACTGCTGTCGCTATCATTGTCCTGCTATTCCCAGGAAAAGAAAATCACCCTTTCCTTTGGCTCTCCAGCCGAACTGGAAGGATGTACAATGTACCTCAAGCCCCTCACTGCAGAAAGCAATGCAGAGAGCATTGCCATGACCAAAGAGGGAGGAAACAGCACTGCCACCGTGAAATCTTCGCCTGTGAGCTTGTACATGATAGCCTGCGTGCGCAACAACACTCAAATCCTTTCCACCATCCATGCGGAAGGAGAACAGCCTGCGACAATCCCGGTAAAGTTTCAGGACAGCAACATCGTTGCTACGGACACAGAAAACAACAGGGCGATAAGCAGTTATGCCGTATGCGAAACCGAAGGCATGAAGGCCCTTTGGAGCGGCACTCAGAATCCTGACGAGCTGAAAGGCATCATCCTCCGCACGAAATCCAAGGCAGACTCCATCCTCTCCGCCCATCGATGCAGTCAGGACATAGCGGAATACATAAAGATGTGGGCAAATGTCACGGCCGGGAAAGCATACTCGTCACTGCCGCACATCATGAGGTGCAAGGCGTCGGAGATACCTTTCAGCATAGAAGACGTGATGGGAAACCCAAAAGATTTGTTTGACAACCCACGCGCCCTTCTCTTTCCCGAGACCGTAGGACTAATCTCTTCCTTCATCCCCCGCGACAAGCCCCTTACCGAACAGCTGGGATGGATCAACGAGAATTTCAAGTGCAAGGATGTAAGTGACAAGGTAAGCGACGGCATACTCAACGGCTACGTCTCCCGCTTCGACTACGCAGGGAAGTATGAGCAGGGACTTGCCATGCTCAAGGAAGCCACGGAGAAATATCAGCTCGACGGAAAATACCTGAAGAAATTCATATCCAACCGGGCCACAATCCAAGGCAGCCCGTTCCCCGAAGGACTCACCTTCACCGACAAGGAGGGCAAGACACATACGATAGATGAGTTCAAGGGGAAATACATCTACATCGACCTCTGGGCTTCATGGTGTGTACCGTGCTGCAAGGAAGTGCCGCACCTGCAGGCATTGGAAAAGGAACTGGACAATCCCAACGTCGTATTCCTCTCCATTTCCATAGACCAGAAGGCACAGCCCTGGCTGAAAAAGATGGAAGAACTCAACATGCACGGCAATCAATGGCATGACGCAAAGAGCACACTCCCCTCCCTGCTCAACGTCCGCGGCATCCCCTTCTTCCTCATCTATGACAAAGAAGGCAGACTGTACCAATACAATGCGCCGCGTCCAAGCCATCCGCAACTGAAAGCCTTGCTTGAGGAACTGAAATAAGGGGTTCAAGAAAAAAAACTCACGTCGAACAATTAACGAATCAGCCGGTCTTTCCATACCAGCACTATGTATCCGTATCAATATTTCCGAAAAAACACATTCACTTTTTATTAATTACAAAAACAATAGGCAAATGCAAAGAATCACACTCTCATTGATACTCCTCATTGCAAGTGCCCTGTCATCAATTACAATGGCTCAGGACCAGAAGTTGTCATTCAACTTCAAAAACGAAGCACTGACGGAAGTAATCAAGAAACTCGACACCGCAACAGACTACTCATTCAAAGTCGATTGCGATGCAAGCAAGTATCGAGTGAGCGGCAATCTAAAGGATGTCAGCCTGTTCACTATCCTTAACTATGTCCTTGCAGACACTCCACTTGACTATAAGGTAAGTGGAAAGCAAATCACAGTATTGGAAAAGTCCGTCAAATCTCCATCAAATCGCATATCCGGAGTTGTAATTTCCGCCGTGGATGGTGAACCGCTGATGGGCGCACAAGTACGAGTAGCCGGTACTGACCTCGCAACGATAACGGATGCTGACGGCCGTTTCTCGTTCAACGCAGCTCCGCAAGCCGGACAGAAGGTGACCGTATCATACATCGGCATGAAGGACATTTCCGTTGCAGCAGGTGCTGACACACGCATCGCAATGGAGTCAGACGCACAACAGTTGAGCGACGTAGTGGTCAACGGTTTCTTCACACGCAAGAAGCAGACATTTACCGGCTCTGCACGCACAATGTCTGGAGAAGAAATACTTAAGGTCTCTCCTACCAACCTCCTGCAGACACTCTCCGCTCTTGACCCAGCCCTGAACATCACTCAGAACAACGCGGCAGGAAGCAACCCCAATGCTGTGCCTGACCTTGTAATCCGAAGCACTACATCCCTTGCTTCCGGCAACGAGGTTGGTCTGAACGCACCACTCATTGTCATTGACGGAGTAGAGCAGAGTCTGACAGCCCTTTACGACCTTGACATAAACGATATCGAGCGAGTAGATATTCTCAAGGATGCTTCTGCCACTGCTCTCTATGGTGAAAACGCAGCAAATGGCGTCATAGTGATAGAGCGCAAGCGAGTGAGCCAGTCGCCTCTCCGCATACGTTATACGTTCACGCCCGAAATTAGTTTCGCAGACCTTAGCAGTTATGACGTCTGCAATGCCGCACAGAAACTTGAACTGGAGCGTCTTGCCGGACTTTATAACTCATCTACGGGCAGCCTCGACCAGGAGTATTACGATAAACTCGCATTGGTGAGCAGCGGACTGGACACAGACTGGTTGTCCAAGCCAATCCGCAACAGCTTCTCACATGAGCATTCGGTCTCCATATCAGGACGTGGTTCAGGTCTCGACTACAACATCAAAGCCAACTACCAATCCAAGAACGGAGTGATGAAAGACGACGGCCGTAACCGCTATGGAATGGACTTGTATCTTTCCTATACGGCAGTAAAAGACCTCGTGCTTACCCTGCGTGCATCCCACCAGCAGTTAGACGTGAACAATTCAAAATACGGTTCTTTCTCAGAGTACTACAGAGCGAATCCATACGATTCCCCATACGACTCATTTGGAAATCTCCGTTCAAGGCTGTCTTACGACATGAACAACCCTTTGTATGAAGCATCACTGAGCAGTTTCGACAAATCACAGACACGCACGCAGCTCATATCTCTTGATGCACGCTACAACATCCTGCCGAATTTCTATATCACCGGTCAGGCTTCCTACTCAACGGCTAAAGGTACGTCAGACGTGTTCATCTCCCCGGAATCCAACTATTTCGCAAACACCACTGTACTCAGCCAGAAAGGCCTTTACACAAAAGGCAACACTTCGGATGACAACTGGAGCGCAAAACTCGTTGCAAACTACATCCACAGTTTCGACAACGACGGCACGATGCTCACACTTAACCTCGGTGCAGAAGCAAAACATCAGGACCTTCACTCAAGCACTCTCGTCGGAACAGGTTTCCTCTCCGACTCACATGACGACATGGCATACGCAACGGCATACCCCACCTCGGGTGGTCCTACTGGTTCACAGGACGTTTCCGCAAGCTGTGGAGGTTTTGTGGCAGCCAACTTCATGATTAAGAACCGTTACATAATAGACGGTTCATACCGCATCTCCGGTTCTTCCAAGTTCGGTTCAGACCACAGATACGCCCCATTCTGGTCTGTTGGCGGAGGCTACAACATGCACAACGAGGAATGGATCAAGAAACTTGGTTGGGTCAACACCCTTCGCCTACGTGCAAGCTATGGTTTTACTGGTAGCGTGAAGTTCAATCCTTATCAGGCAGTGACGACCTATAAGTACGACACTGACTACCTTGGATTTACCGGAGTCGGTGCCATTCCTATGGGTATGGCTAACCCTGACCTCAAATGGCAGACAACAAAGAAATTCAACATTGGACTCACATCCTCTTTCCTGAATGACCGCCTGAACGTGAACTTCGATTTCTATAAGGAGCGCACGTCTGACATGCTCATAGATATGTCACTCCCACCGTCATCAGGTGCCACCACAGTAAAGGCAAACCTCGGCTCACAAGACAGCGAAGGATATGAATTCTCCGTATGGGGAAAGATTATCCAGACTAAGGAATGGGAATGGAATCTCTCAGCCAACGGCCTGCACAGCAAGACTACGATAAAGAACATCTCAGAGGCTCTGAAACGCCATAATGAAGAAAACGCCCAGAACAACGTCTCTTCCACTCCTCTCTACCAATATCGTGAGGGGGCTTCACCGACGGCAATCTATGCAGTTCGCTCTGCTGGTATTGACCCGGCATCAGGAAAAGAGATATTCATCAAGAAGGATGGCTCATACACATACACGTACGACAGCAAAGACATGGTTGCATGTGGAGACGTAAATCCTACCCTTCAAGGTAGTTTCTCAACGCAAGTCAAGTATCAGCGTCTTTCAATGAGTCTGTACTTCTCCTATCGTTTCGGTGGCGAAATGTACAACTCCACACGTATGTCAAAAGTAGAAAACATCAATCCCCGATACAACTGTGACCTTCGTGCATTTACCGAACGATGGAAACAACCGGGAGACGTAGTACCATATCTCGACATATCTCTTACAGGAGGCAACTCTTTCTCATACAGCGACCGCTTCGTAGAGAAGGACAACGAGCTGTGGCTCTCAAGCCTGTACTTCCAATATGATGTGCCATTGGATTTCCTCAAGCGTTTCAACATCCAGAAACTCTATGTAGGTCTCGGCACAGAAGACCTCTTCCGTCTCACATCTGCCAAGTATGAACGAGGTACGTCATATCCGTTCAGCCGCACTGTGAATATGTCGTTTAGCATAACATTTTAACTAAGAAAGAAAAGAATAATGAGAAAACTGAATATATTCATCATCATCCTGACCTGCGGATTGATGCTCACATCATGCGATGATTTCCTCGATGTCCGCCCAGACTCGCAGAAAGTGGAGTCTGACCTTTTCTCTACGCCGCAGGGATTTGAGGATGCCATTTACGGTGTCTATGGTTCCATGCAAGTAACCTCCCTCTATGGTAAGGAATTGTCATGGGGACTCGCCGACATACTGTCACAAGACCTCAAGCAGAACGTCACAAGTTCCTTGGCTCTGGCACGCTATGAATATGACAGTGACGATGAGCTGAAAAGCCGTTTTGACGCTCTTTGGAAAGCTGCATATACATCCATAGGCTATGCGAACAACGTATTAAAGAACCTTGAAGACAAGGACAAGTCATCCCTTCCACTTTACAATCTGTACAAAGGAGAGATGCTGGCGGTGCGTGCAATGCTTCATTTCGACCTCCTACGCTTCTTCTGTGCCACAGACGAGACGAAACAAGGCATCCCATACGTGACAAAATATGCTATGGATACTAATGACTTCAAAAAAGTAGGCGAAGTATATGACCTTATACTCAAGGATCTGGACGAAGCTGAGGAATTGCTGAAAGATGACGAGAAGACCATTGTTTTTCCACGCAACAACAGCAATTACTACAAATTCCAGAACTATCGTGAGACCCACTGCAACTATTACGCTGTACTTGCACTCAAAGCCCGTGTATATTGGATGCGCGGCAATCTGGCTAAGGCTGGAGAATATGCGGCAAAGGTCATTGACAGCAAGAAATTCCCGCTCGTGGAACCATCTGACATAAAAGACGTATTTGCAGGTCGTTTATCTCCCAACGAAACCATCTGGGGACTGTACTCTACTTCCTTCCAGAAGACAAGCAAGGATTACCTCTACGAACAGCAGTCGTTCAAGAGTTACGACCCATATTTTGATGGAACGGGAGCAACGCACCTACTTCCTTTCGAAGGCCTATACAAACTTGACGTAGATGCCATATCACAAGATTATCGCTACAGTAACTGGTTTAAGCTTGGCAAGGGTTACGCTCGCTGCATAAAGATTGTTGATACATACTCTATCGAAGGAGAACAAACCTCAGAGTGGGAAGAACGCATCGAAGGCATCAATCTTCTGCATATATCAGAAATGTATCTTATAGCATCAGAAGCATTCCTCAACAGTGACTACAAGCGCGCATTGTCCTACTTTAACGAAGAGACGACCTCTCGCGGACTCTCTCCTCTCGCCGAGGGCGCGACACTCACCAAAGAGCGAATCTTCAATGAATACCACAAAGAAATGTTCGGTGAGGGACAGGTATGGTTCAACATGAAACGCACTTATCGTGACATACAGTCTAACCTTGACAACAAGGTGATAACAGGTAGTGAGGAACTATATGTAGTACCAATCCCACAGGACGAATTCAATTACAGAAACTAATCACCAAGAGAGTAAAACAATGAAAAAATGGAAAAACATTCTGTCGCTTTGCATTACCCTCGCAGCTTTCACGGCTTGCTCCGAGGAAGATTACAAGGTGTATGACACTACGCAGACAGACAACATATTCTTCAGTTACTTCAACGAGAAGAATCAGGCAGACTCTATCATCTCATATAATTTCGGTTTCGATATTGCCAACGAGCATATCGTTGAAATCCCTGTCACATTGATGGGTATGCCTTCAGAGAAAGATAGAACCATAGGACTTAAGGCTGTATCTGATTCCACGGAAATGGCAGAAGGCACACACTACATCATCGACCGTGCCCTGCTGCGTGCAGGACGCATAGATGATACCATACGTGTAAAACTTCTTCGCCCTGATGATGAAAAATTCCGCACAGAAGCCTTGAGACTCTACCTGGAAATAGAGCCTACAAGCGACCTCTCCATTACCGGACAGAAGACTTTCACCATCATGGGATCTGACATACGAGTGTCAAGTCGCCCTGCATGGTGGTATGACTATGAGAAACTGCCGGAGTATTCTTTTGAGAATGCCCAGCTATTCTTCAAGTATTTCTACGATTTGGCTCCAAAGGCTAACAAAGATGTGTTTGATGAAATCATCAACAGGTATGGAGATTATTTCATCAATGCAAAGCAGTTACAAGGGCCTTTCTCTATGTATTGGAACTTTATTGCGAAATATGTCCTCATTCCTCTATATAACGACACTAAGGACACAATCAACTGGCCGAATGGAGCTCCTGGAGTAAACTAAAAGGTATCACCAATTATTTATAAAGATAATATGAAAAAACATCACATATTGATAGCATGGGCATTTACAGGACTGCTGTCACTTGGACTGATTTCCTGTATTTCGGATGACAGCGAAGCAGGCGACATGACAGGAAACAGCGTTCCTACTCTCACCATTGAGGGTACCGACACCGAAGAAATACCCACATACAATCTATATCTTGGAAACGAATGCGTCATCAATCCACAGATTTCCTACTCTGGAAGCAATGAGAACGACCTGAAATACTCATGGAAAATCGGCACTTATGCCAATGGAGTCAAGGGAGAACTCGAAGAAGTCAGCACAGAGCGTAACCTACACTACACATTCGACAAGGGCGGGTCATACTATGCTCACTTCACTGCCACTGACGGGAAAGTCGGTAAAGCCGTAGATTACAAAATCAATGTCAACCGCACCTTTGAGGAAGGATACGTACTCACCACAACAAACTCAGACGGAAAAGGAAACCTCACATTTGTAAAGATTCTCACTCCCGAAGAGATTGCTGCCGGACAAAAGAATGTCATCATGGAAAATTGTATGGAAAAGATGAATGAAGGGGTTTCCGAACAGGGCTTACTTGCTTCAGTTATCAAGACATTCTACATAAACTACCCAAAACAAGCTACCCGTCTGTGTGTCTCTACCGACAAGACGTGCTATGTACTTGACCCTAACAACCTGACAATTCTCACACAGATTAATTACGAAGAACTCTATCCAGGATTTAAGGCTACTCACTTCATCAATGACAGTTATGCGCCTTATGCGTATGATGCAAAAATGAAAAAATTTGCCCATATCGACCTCACATATCTCTTTCCTTACGAAAAAGACCACTATCTGCAGTGTCATGCAGAGGATTTCATCGTAAACAAATATGTGTCATGGGGATCTGAGAACCTCTATACCTTCTACTTGGATTACACTAACAACAAGGTTGCGATGTATAGTTCTTATGCTCCATATTTTGGTCTTGACACGTATTTCCCTGATACAGAGAACATACTTGAGGGAAATACTCTCATCACCGCATTCTATGGAGACCAGCCTGGTTCAAACTATGTGACTCCGACATACTTCATCACTCGTGAGAACTCCACTGGCAACATTGTCCTGTGGACAAATTCTGATGACAGCTATTTCTACACGGCTTCCAACTTCAAATGCCAGACAATTACTCCTACTGACAATACTGCAGTACCAGAGAGAAATACAACGCTCGTTGCTTCCACTAAACAGCAACGCTATTATTACTCTCTCGGAAACAGCATTTACGTTTTCCTTCCAAAGAGCGATTTCGCCCTTCCGGAAAAGAGCCAATATGCTATAGAGTACAACGGAAATGAGGAGGTGACATTCTTAGATGTCAATCTTTCTACTGACGAAATGTATGTTGGTACTTACGACAATAGTACGAAACGTGGAAGCTTCTATATCTACGACTGCAAGGATGTACGCACTGACAATGCTGGTGGAGTAACCCCAAAAGCCGCATATAAGAACTGTGCTGGCAGGATTTCAGGTATTCTCTACAAGCCGAGCGTGCAGTAAAGTCCTTGAAATGCTTTTCCTTTCAGATTTAAGGAGGTTTGAGTTTGACGGTCAACCGAAAATCCTCACGGCAATCTGAAACTAAAAATCGCGCTGACGCATCAGACTCGCCCATGAGGGCGGCGGTATGCGTCAGCGCGATTAATTGACAGAACCTGCCTATATTGAAATTTGATTACCCGAATGGTACACGGTAAGCGCATCCGTTTGCCCATTCACTGCATCCGAAAGCTGTCCTGCCCTTAATGACCTTTCCCTTCCCACATAGGGGACAGGGGGTTCCAGGTTTTAGGTTATCGGTTTTTGGTTGTCGGTCGGGGCTGGTTGGCTGGTTAGTTGTTCGGTTGTTTTTGTCTTTGTCTTTGTCTATATTTTTGTCTTTGTCTTTGTTTTTGTTTTTGTCTTTGTTTTTGTTTTTGCCATCATCTTCCACGACTACAGGGATGCGACGGTTGGTATTGTCAGAGAGCACTTGGCATACAATAGCGTTTATCTGTTCCTTCAGCTCTGTGATAAACTGCGCTGGGTCATATTCCATATGCTCTATGTCACGCAGTTTCTTTTCCCAAATACCAGTCAGTTCGGGACTCTTGAGCATATCCTCACGGATAAGGTCTATGAGTTCAATGCCAGTCGGAGTGGCTACAAGGGATTTCCTCTCCTTACGTATATAACGGCGACGAAAGAGAGTCTCTATTATTGCGGCACGCGTAGAGGGTCGCCCTATGCCGTTTTCCTTCATTGCGTCACGCAGTTCGTCGTTATCTACAAAGCGTCCTGCCGTCTCCATGGCACGCAGTAAGGTCGCCTCCGTATAAGGCTTCGGCGGCTGGGTCCATTTCTCGGAGAGGGAAGGATTGTGCGGACCGCTTTCTCCTTTGACAAAGACAGGGAGAGAAGATACCGGAGAACTTTCGTCTGACTGCTCTTCGTCGGCATCCCTTACATTTCCTTTCCTGAACACTACTTTCCATCCCTCGTCAAGTACAACCCTGCCTGACGTGCGGAACAGGATTTTCTCCCCATTCTCCGCGTATTGACTCATTTCATCTGAGAGCCGGGACAATGCCACCTCTCCCATGACTGTCGTGGTCTCAAACTTCAAATCGGGATAGAAAGCTGCGATGAACGCGCGGGCCACGAGGTCGAAGACATTACGTTCTGCATCCGAGAGTCCCTGCGGAGGTACTCCTGTCGGGATGATGGCGTGGTGGTCTGTGACCTTTGACGAGTCGAAGACTTTCTTGCTTTTCTTCAAAGGCTTGCCACCGATAGCCTTTACCAATTCTGCATAGGGGGCTTGTCCGCTGACCACGGTCTTGTACAGTCCGTTCATTATCTGCGGACATTTGGCATATATGTCGTCAGAAAGGAATGTGGTATCTACACGGGGATAGGTGGTGAACTTTTTCTCATACAGCGACTGTATGAGCTGTAAGGTCATGTCGGCAGAATACCCAAATTTCTTGTTGCAATCCACCTGCAGCGATGTCAGGTCGTAAAGCCGCGGAGGCGCCTCTGTCCCCTTTCTCTTTGTCAGGGATACGATGGTCAGTTCGTTGTCCTTGATGGCAGCCAGCACGGCTTTTCCGGCTTCTTCTGCCTGAAACTCTATCTGTCTGTACACGGGACCTTTTGACTTTATCGTCCTGCCCTCCTTTGCGGCTGCCTCTATCTCTGCCTTCTCCTCTGCTTCGGCATCTTCATCGTGGGCAATGGCCGTAAACTTCGTATCACGATAGACGGTAGATAGCACCCAGGATTGTTTCGGTACAAAGGATTCTATTTCTTTCTGCCTGTTTACGATCATGGCAAGCGTCGGCGTCTGCACCCGCCCTATGGAAAGTACCTGTCCGCTGCTGTTGTCGGGGCGATATTTCAGGGTATATAGGCGCGTGGCATTCATACCGAGAAGCCAGTCACCGATGGCACGGGAGAGTCCAGCGAGATACAATGGCTCATACGCTTTCTGATCTTTTAGATTTTGGAATCCCTCACGTATGGACTCTTCTGTCAGTGAGGAGATCCAAAGTCGCTTTACCGGGCACTTCGCCTGCGCTTTCTGCATGACCCATCTCTGTATCAGTTCTCCCTCCTGCCCAGCATCGCCGCAATTGATGATACTGTCAGCATTCTGCATCAGTTTCTCTATGACGGCAAACTGCGCCTGCACCCCTTTGTCGTCTTTTAGTTTTATACCGAAACGTGGGGGTATCATAGGCAATGCAGCGAGAGACCAGCGTTTCCAGTTGTCTGTATAATCATTCGGTTCCTTCAATTCACACAGGTGACCGTAAGTCCAGGTCACCTGATAGCCGTTGCCCTCCATATATCCAGTATGCGGGGTATTGGCTCCCAATACCTTTGCTATGTCCTTTGCTACGCTTGGTTTCTCTGCTATGCAAACTATCATTTCGCTGTATCTTTTGGGCTACGTTTGTCTCTATGGTAGGAACGGTATTCATCGAGTTCTATCTCTCGCTCTGACTCCGTAAGGATAATGCCGTGAGGTAGGCGGAATTTCATGTATTTTATGTTGAGCCCACGCTCTATCCACATTGATTCATAGTAGGTCTGTATGCTGAGAATCTTTCTTGTCTCTTCGTCGATTCCGGCAGTGTGATAGAGGTCTTCTGTACGAAAGAGTACAGGGAGACTGTTATGCTCTGCCATGTACGTGGTATATGTAAAGAGGAAGTTGGAGTCGGTCTTGAGATGTATGATGCCGTTATCGACGAGGAAACTACGGTAACGCTCAAGGAAGAACGTGGAGGTGAGCCGCTTGTGCACGTTCTTCATCTGCGGGTCGGAGAATGTAAGCCATATCTCCGTCACCTCGCCGGCACAGAAGAACCTGTCGATAATCTCTATGTTGGTTCGTAGGAAAGCCACATTCTTCAGTCCTTCCTGCAGGGCCAATGTGGCTCCTGTCCACATTCTTGCTCCCTTGATGTCAACACCAATGAAATTGATGTCGGGGTAAAGCCTTGCCAACTCTACCGTATATTCTCCCTTGCCACATCCTAATTCGAGGACAATAGGATTGTCATTATGAAAATATTGCTCACACCAGTGCCCCTTCATGTCAAAAGGCACGTTGTCAATGACAGAGTAAGGGTATTGGAACACGTTCTCATAGCGTTCCATGTCGGCGAATTTTGCAAGTTTTCCTTTGCCCATGGTTTGTTTGGTTGTTTTGTTGTTTAGTTGTCCTGTTGTTTAGTTGGCTGTGCCGCAATGGAGATTGTTGTTTAGTTGTTTTGTTGATAGCATTCGACTCTGTTGGAAAGACAAACAACCAAACAACTAAACAACAAGACAACCAAACAACTAAACAACAAAACAACAAATCAGTCGATTACTACACGTGTCCATCCATGCACGTCAGGCTCGATGCCATACTGGATGTTGCGCAGCTTGTTGAACAGTTTTTCTGACCAAGGTCCCGGTTTGTCGCCGAAGACGTACGACTTTCCCGTCTCTACATCGTCGATACGTGAGATAGGAGAGATGACAGCCGCCGTACCGCATGCGCCTGCTTCCTCGAAGGTCTCCAGTTCTTCCTCTGGTATCTGACGGCGTTCCACCTTGAGCCCCATATCTTCTGCCAGTTGCATGAGCGACTTATTAGTGATGGACGGCAGGATAGACGTGGATTTCGGAGTAACGTAGGTATTGTTTTTGATACCGAAGAAATTGGCTGCTCCAGCTTCATCTATATACTTTTTCTCCTTTGCATCAAGGTAGAACTCGCAGGCATAGCCCAAATCGTGTGCCTTCTTGTTTGCGAGCAAGGAAGCCGCATAGTTGCCTCCCACCTTATATATACCCGTGCCAAGAGGCGCAGAGCGGTCATATTCACGCACGATGACGTATGGATTAGCAAAGAAACCACCTTTGAAATATGGTCCTACCGGCGTCACAAAGATAAGGAAAAGATATTCGTTGGCAGGATGTACGCCTACCTGTGCTCCCGTACCTATAAGCAACGGACGTACATAAAGCGTCGCTCCGCTCTCGTATGGCGGGATATACTCTTGATTTAGACGGACTACTTTGTCAACCATCTCGTTGAAAAGCTCGGTAGGAACCTCTGGCATGAGGATGCCGCGGCTCGTTGACTGCATGCGGGCTGCATTCTCATCCGTACGGAAGACTCGAACCTTTCCGTCAGGACAACGGTAAGCCTTCAGTCCCTCGAAAGCCTCCTGACCGTAATGAAGACACGTTGCGGCCATGTGCATGTTGATGTATTCTCCGGAGCAAACTTCTATTTCGCCCCATTTGCCGTCACGGTAGTAACAGCGCACGTTGTAATCTGTCGGTCTGTAACCGAAGCCAAGATTAGACCAGTCTAAATCTTTCATACTGTAACGAGTTTTAATTCTACTTTCGCAAGTCTGTGACTTGGCCAGTTTCATACGGTTGTGGGGTTTTAAGGTTGTGCGGTTGTGCGGAAGTTACAATAAGCCTGGGCAAATCTCCGAATAACCTTAAAACCATAAAACCTTAGAACCAGACAAGTTGAACCTTGCGAAACTTGAGTCTTTTTAATTTCAAAACGTAAAATTGGTGCAAAAGTAATAAGAATTATGCAAATCTGCAAGAACTGCGTGACTTTTTTCTCACTTATTCTCCAGTATCTTGTTGATTTCCTCTTCCGTCTTGGTCAATTTGTCCTTACAGAGAGTTATCAGCTGCTGCGCCTTTTTCAACGTTTCGCCCATCTTGTCTATGTCAAGCTCACCGCTTTCCATCTGGGTGACAATTTTCTCAAGTTCTGACACTGCTTCTTCGTAGTTTATATTTTTCTTCATAGTCTATTTTGTTTGTTGTTTGGTTGTGTGTTCTTCGACCTGGTCGAAGAATACCTGTTATTTGTTGCCTTGTCGCTTGGCTGCCTTTTCTCTTTTCGCACCATCCTTTTCCACCTTAGCCGGCAATTTTCCTTCTGCCAACACTATCTCAAGCATATCTCCGTGACTTACCTGAGACGGGCTCGTCACCGCCTTGCCATCATGGAGTGCTATGCCGTAACCTCTCCGCAGGATATGTATCGGGTTGACTGCCTCTGTGCGTTTCTCAAGCAGGTCAATACGGTGTCCCTCCCTCTCCAATCTGCCGGACAAGATAAACGGAAGACGAATGATTGCCGACTCTATCCTGCCATTCTCCCATTGCAACCGCCTTGTCACCACGCTCTGAAGCCGCAGAGCCAATGCTGAAATATGCGTGTCCTCATTCGCCTTACGCTTGTAGAAGAGGGTCGGCAAGATAGCCTGTAATGATGCCAGACGCATTTTCTCTTTGCTTATCCGTTCTGTTATTGTATCGACAAGACGACTTTCCATATCGGCTATCGCGTCGTACGTTGTCAGCAGATTGTTTATCAAGTAGTCTGCCGCCGCAGTAGGGGTCTTCACCCTTACGCAGGAAATCATATCCAGGACCGACTCGTCCCTGTCGTGACCTATCCCTGTGATTATCGGCAAGGGGAAGTTTGCCACATTCTCTGCCAGCGCCAAAGTGTCGAAACCGCTCAAGTCAGACGTAGAGCCTCCACCACGAATGATTACCACGACGTCAAAATCTTCTGTCCGTTCATTGATTCGGTCCAATGCAGCAATGACGCTCTGCTCCACCTGCTCTCCCTGCATGACGGCAGGGAAAAGGATTGTCTTGAATGCAAAGCCATAGTCATTAGCTGCCAATTGGTCACAGAAGTCACCATATCCCGCCGCCGTCTCACTGGAAACAACTGCTATTCTCTGTGCGAACATCGGGATTACAAGCGATTTGTTCAAATCAAACACGCCCTCTTTCCTTAGCGTTTCGATAATCTCCTGACGCCGGCGCATCATGTCTCCTATCGTGTATGTTGCATCAATGTTTATAATGTTCCACGAGAATCCGTATGCCTCATGAAAACTTGCTTTCACCTGAAGCAACACTTTCATGCCGGCATGTAGCTGCTGACCCGTAGTGCGCTCAAACCGGGGACGTAATGTCAGCCAGACATTTCGCCAACAGTTGGCACGTGCCTTGGCGACGGGAGTATTGCTGTATTCATCCTTCTGCACGAGTTCCATGTAGCAATGCCCGTTGCTCTCATGACAATCAAGCAGTTCTGCCTCCACCCAATAGCCTTCAGGCATTGAGTACTCTATGGTCTGGCGAACGAGATTATTTAGTTGAAGGAGTGTCAGGTGCATGGTTGCTTGGTTGTTTTGTTGCTTGGTTGTTTGGTTGTCTTGTAGTTCCTGCAAAGTTAAGGGAAAACTTGCATTCGGCAAAACAAATTGTAAAGATAATTTTGAAAACAGACAAAAAAAGCGTAACTTTGCACTCTGTATATATATAATTCAACTTTTGCAAGTATGTGACTTGCTCAGTTTTCATACGGTTATGAGGTTTTATGGTTATGCGGTTGTGCGGAGGTTACAATCAGCCTTGGCATATCTCCGAAAAACCTTAAAACCGTAAAACCACAAAACCGAAAAAAAAGAAGTTGAAGCCTGCGAAACTAAAATATATACAATAAGGTGAAAAAAAATGGATAATAGACAAGCCACACTCGAGCTGGGCACGAAGCCTGTAGGACGACTGCTGATGCAATATGCTTTGCCGGCTATCGTTGCTATGGTTGCGTCCTCACTCTACAACATGGTGGACAGCATCTTCATCGGTCAAGGCGTTGGCCCGCTCGCAATTTCAGGATTAGCCATCACATTCCCGTTCATGAATCTGTCTGCCGCCTTCGGTGCCGCCATCGGCATAGGTTCATGCACATTCATCAGCGTCAAGCTGGGTCAGCGCGACTATGACATCGCCAACAAAGTGCTTGGCAACAATGTCATGCTCAATATCATCGTAGGCATTCTCTTTGGAGGCCTGTGTCTCTTGTTCCTCGACCCTATACTTCGGTTTTTCGGGGCTTCGGAAAACACCCTGCCTTACGCAAGGGAATACATGCAGATTATACTCATTGGCAATGCCGTCACCCACCTGTACTTCGGACTGAATGCAGTGCTGCGTTCCGCAAGCAAGCCACGGCAGGCTATGTACACTACGATATTCACTGTCGTTCTCAACGCGATTCTTGACCCGCTGTTTATCTACACCTTCGAGTTGGGCATACGCGGAGCTGCCTATGCCACCATATTGTCGCAGTTTGTTGCGCTCTGCTGGCAGTGGAAGATGTTCTCCAACCCCAACGAACTGTTGCATTTTGACTATTCCCTCTTCCATGTCAATGCGCCAATCGTGAAGAATATCATAGGAATAGGAATGTCGCCCTTTGCCATGAACTCTTGCGCCTGCCTCGTGGTAATATTCATCAACAACAGCCTGATGAACTACGGAGGCGACCTTGCAGTAGGTGCTTACGGCATAGCCAACCGCATTGCCTTCGTATTCGTAATGATTACCATGGGCATCAATCAGGGTATGCAGCCTATTGCCGGCTACAATTATGGCGCACAGAACTACGGCCGCCTGCTTCGGGTCCTTAAACTATCCACAATCGTGGCCACTGTCGTATGCACTATAGGTTTCCTCATTGCGATGGTCTTTCCCTCCTCCTGTGCACGACTGTTCACTACCGACCAGACTCTCGTGGATATTTCTGCGAAAGCCATCCGCATAATGATGATGATGTTCCCCATCATTGGATACCAGATCGTGGTAACCAATTTCTTCCAAAGCATCGGCAAGGCAAAGATCAGTATGTTCCTGTCCCTTTCCCGCCAACTGCTTTTCCTCGTTCCTGCGCTTGCCGGCTTCTCTGCCATCTGGGGGCTCAACGGCGTATGGGCCGCCATGCCTTTCTCGGACGCCCTCGCTTCCGTCGTGGCTGCAGGACTGATGATGATTTACATAAAACGCTTCAAAGAATTAGAAAGGAGGCAGATGAATAATGAATGAGCACCTGATTATAAACATCGGACGCCAACTCGGCTCCGGAGGCTTCGATATTGCACGGCTTCTTGCCGCTGAGTTCAGTGCCCGTCTGCTTGATAAGGAACTGCTTGATTTGGCTGCAAAGGAGAGTGGCTTCTCGCAAAAACTCTTCAAGTCATCTGACGAGCACCGAAGTTTCATCCATCATTTCTTCCCTACCCGGCTTTTCTCTTCGCCATGCGACTCTTTCTATGAGAATAAGATTTCGCCCGAATCACTGTTCAAGTTCCAGAGCGAAGCCATAAGAAAGGCAGCAGAAGAGGGGGCTTGTGTCATAGTGGGAAGATGCGGTGACTACATACTTCGAGATTTTCCAAACGTAGTCAACATCTTCATTACTGCAGATGAAGCTCAGCGCATAGCACGAATATCCAAGACAAAAATGTGCGATAGCAACACCGCACGCCGACTAATTGAAAAGAAAGAAGCTGAACGCTCCCGATATTACAACTATTACACAGGCAAGACATGGGGTGAAGCAAAGAGCTACGACATCTGTATCAACTCCTCTATTCTCGGCATTGAGAATACCGCCACATTCCTTGCCGATTATATCCGTATGGTGACGAAGCAAAGATAAGGTGAAGGCTTACTGCTCCGCCCCGTCAACTATTATATTACTCGGATTTCATTTCCACATACATTTTCACACACATATACATATAAAAAAAATGAAAAAGATTCTTCTTTTGGGTTCTGGAGAACTCGGCAAGGAATTTGTCATCGCAGCTAAGCGCAAAGGCATTTATGTCGTAGCGTGCGACAAGTATGATAATGCTCCTGCCATGCAGGTGGCTGACGAGCGTGAGGTCTTCTCTATGCTTGACGGCGATGCCCTGACAGCTGTGGTCAACAAGCACAAGCCCGACATCATCGTACCTGAGATTGAGGCAATCCGCACAGAACGCCTTTTTGAGTTTGAGAAACAGGGTATTCAAGTCGTACCTTCCGCACGTGCCGTCAACTATACGATGAACCGACAGGCTATTCGTGACCTTGCAGCCAAGGAACTCGGACTGCGTACTGCAAAATATTTCTATGCCAAGACCTATGAAGAACTCGTAGAAGCAAGCAAAGAGATAGGTTTCCCATGCGTCATTAAGCCCCTTATGTCTTCCTCCGGTCACGGACAGAGTACAGTGAAGAGGTTTGAAGACCTGAAGCCTGCTTTCGATGCAGCTATGGAAGGCGCACGCGGCGACGTAAAGGAAGTAATCATCGAAGAGTTCATTCATTTCACCTCTGAGTTTACCCTACTTACCGTTACCCAAAAGAATGGTCCTACACTCTTCTGCCCTCCTATCGGTCATGTGCAGGCAGGTGGTGACTACCGCGAGTCATGGCAACCTTATCAGATTTCCGAGAAAGACCTCAAGGAGGCTGAGCACATGGCTGCCAAGGTGACAGAGTCGCTCACGGGATATGGCATCTGGGGCGTAGAATTCTTCCTCACGGAAACAGGCGTCGTATTCTCCGAACTCTCTCCTCGACCTCATGATACAGGAATGCTGACATTGGGACACACCACCAACCTGTCCGAGTTCGAACTTCATCTTCGTGCCGTCCTCGGACTGCCTATCCACGACATTCGTCTTGAGCACGCCGGCTGTTCTGCAGTAATCCTTGCCGACAAGGACTATGACAAAGCTCCGGAATACAACCTCATAGATGCCCTCAAGGAGGAATGCACGCGTGTACGCATCTTTGGAAAACCAGAAGCCCATTTCGGCCGTCGCATGGGCGTAATGCTCTGCTATGGAGAGAAAGATGCCGACCTCAACGCTCTGCGTAACAAAGCAAAACGTCTTGCCAAGACCGTTCTTGGCACTGACCCATATATGGAGAAATAGACTTTTCCACGATGATATTGCAACGATATACAGCAGACATGAAGCATTCCTGGGATGAGTTTGTAGCCCGTTCCAGGAATGCTACGTTCATCCATTATCGTGCATACATGGACTATCACAGCGACAGATTCCACGACCATTCTATCCTTTTCTTTGATGACAGAAAAAAGATAAAGGCTCTGCTACCCGCCAACGACAATGGGAACACCCTGTACAGCCATCAGGGACTGACTTACGGCGGACTGCTCCTTGACTGGAAGACTACCGCCAATGACGTGATAGAGATATTCCGTCTGCTGTACGAATATGGCAGGGGAGCCGGCTTTAAGAAAATCATCTACAAACCAGTGCCATGGCATTATCACCTCTACCCCTCAGAAGAGGATTTATATGCCATGTTCTACTCCTCACACCCTGCTCTCCATGCAAGAAACATTGCCTCTGTCATCAATCTGAAAACCCCTCTCAAATGGAGTCAGAACCGAAGGCTGGGAGCCAACAGAGCTGAAAGAAATGGTGTTTACATCAAAGAGTCAGACGACATAACCGCCTTTTGGAAAATACTTGAAGAAAACCTCAGAGAAAGATATGATGCATCTCCCGTACATTCTCTTGAGGAGATTACATTGCTCAGAAAATCTTTCCCAAGCAACATACGTCTGTTCCTTGCCTATGATGCCAATCACTGCGCACAAGCTGGAACAATAATATACGACACTGGGCAAGTGGCAAAGACACAATATATATCATCTACGGCAGAAGGAAAGAATATTCATGCCGTTGACCTACTCTTCCGTCACGTCATCACACTATTTTCCAGCACTCACAGATACTTTGATTTCGGTACATCCAATGAGCAAGGCGGCGAATATCTTAACAAGACTCTCATCCATCAAAAAGAAGGCTTCGGAGGTAGAGGCATAGTATATGACAGTTGGGAAATATCCCTCACGCAATAACTGAACAAGGAATGGTACACTTCGACCAGGACGAAGTGCACAAACACAGAAAGAAAAAAACAGACAATGACCGACAAAGGAATAATAAAAGGCATCCTGCTAATCTCACTAATGAGCATAGCAGCATGGTTATCAGCCTCCCTGCCCGCAATAAAAGCCCTATCACTCAGTTCCCTCATCATGGGCATAGTGATTGGTATGGTATTCGCCAACACCCTCAGAAGCAAAGTTCCTGCCGAATGGGAACCGGGACTGAAGTTCTGCAGCAAGAGGATGCTCCGCACGGGTATCATTCTATATGGCTTCCGCCTGACATTTCAAGATGTCATTGCCATAGGCGTTTCCGCACTTGTGATTGATGTCATAATCGTAACATTCACCATATTCCTCGGCTACTGGATAGGGAAATGGATAGGACTTGACCGTGACAGCACACTGCTCACATCTACTGGCAGTGCCATCTGTGGTGCAGCCGCTGTCCTCGGAGCAGAGCCTATCGTTAAGGCAGAACCCCACAAGACTGCTGTCGCTGTAAGCACCGTAGTAATCTTCGGCACACTGTCCATGTTCCTCTACCCTATCGCCTACCGTGCAGGTCTCCTTTCTGACCTCAGCATCCAGCAGATAGGTATCTATACCGGCTCTACTCTCCATGAAGTGGCTCACGTCGTAGGAGCTGGCAATGCCATAGGTTCCGTCGAAGGATATACCGCAGTAGCATCCTCATCACTCATTGTCAAGATGGTACGTGTGATAATGCTCGTCCCCGTTCTCCTTATCATGAGTTGGTGGTTGTCACGCAGTGGTAACACTGAGAGTGACAAGAAAAAAATTAGCGTGCCATGGTTTGCCTTTATCTTCCTCCTTATGATTGGACTCAACAGTCTCCTCCACGCATATTGCGATAATCAGGCATGGCTTGCCCCCACACTCAAAGCCATTGAAGTAATCTCCACATTCATGCTCACCATGGCAATGACAGCACTCGGAGCAGACACGAGCATCGCAAAGTTCAGGCAGGCAGGAGCAAAGCCTTTCTATCTCGCAGGCATCATATACCTATGGCTCATCTTTGGTGGCTACCTGCTTGCCAGATACCTCGTTCCCATCCTTGGCTGACGTTCCCACAGATTCTGCAGATGCTCACAGATAATTATAATAGCAAAAATCCGTGTCAATCTGTGCAATCCGTGGGACGTGACTTCTCACGCAGATAATGCAGTTGCCGCAGATAATGTAATGGGGATGAAGAATATGCCTAATCTGCGTCATCTGCGTGACAAAAAAGTCCCCCAAAACTTGCAAGACTCAAAAATTATCCGTACCTTTGCATCCGCATTCCAAAAGTGGAGGCAAAAGGAGAGATGCTCGAGTGGCTTAAGAGGCACGCCTGGAAAGCGTGTATACGTCAAAAGCGTATCGGGGGTTCGAATCCCCCTCTCTCCGCAAAGCGAAAAATATGACAATAAAAAAATCCTGCAAGCGAAATGCTTGCAGGATTTTTTTATTGTCATAGTAACGATTGATACAAAGAATTAAGCTCGCTTACGTAAGCTACAGGAGAGAACTGGTTACATATAGTCACACGGGCATTCTTGCCTAACTGACAAACCAATCTCCTGTGATTAGACAAAAAACTGACTGATTCCACGATACTGTCCACATCTTTCTCCCTGAGGAATATGCCATTCGCATCTATCCCGCCGCAAGACGTTTTATCGAAATCTACTGTATCAGTTCCTGAGTTTATCTCATATTCCCTTATCACCCTGGGTATGCTGCCGACAGGAGTGACAAGCGGCATTACACCATAACTCATGCTCTCAAGCAACGACATTGGCAATCCCTCAAAATAGGTAGGCATTATGAATACATCCAAATGTCGGAAGAAATCATCCTTTGCCTTGCCAGACACCAACCCAACATAATGGAAACTCTCACCGAGAGCATCCTCAAAGGCTGGAAGATACTCCCCTTCTCTTTTTTCCTGACCTGCGAAGTATAACTCAAAAGGCAAGCCTTCATCCCTCAGTCTCCTACAAGCTGACAGAAGTTCTGTCATACCTTTATTCGGTTCAATACGCCCAAGGTAACCTAAACGTATCGGGCGATTGTTAATATCTGAGGTCTCGATTTTCTCCGACAAAGGCGGGATATTGACGCAGTTGGGAAGTACAAAGACTTTTTTTACTCCATACCTTTCCTGAAGTATTTCCTTTTCCGACTCACTAAGCACCACAAAGGGCACATTCCAGGCAAATACCCTCCGCAATATCCATCGTATTGGGAAAGGTGTAGTCTTTGCAGTAAGAAAGTATCCTCCATGTAAATGCACCATCATCTTCATTCCACGAGATAAAGCATAACGCATGAAAAAAGGATCACGCAGTATGGATGGCGTACTAAGTGGAAAAGAATAGTGTATCAGCGTGCTCTCTGTGTCAGTATTCCCTAACCATTTCTTCCATTTTTTGTAACAACGCCACACTCTGGTGATATTACCAATTCCTCTCTTCTCCTTATCTTTCTTACCAAGTTCAAAGTGGACATACTCCACTTCCTTATTGTTCTCTATGATAAACTGTACGACACTCGACACACCGCTCACGTTTATCTCTGGATCAAGTGACGGGGCTGTAATAATTACCTTGTTCATCTATTGTATCTCAGTAACTCTTCGTGTTTTGATATTTCCTCAGGAGTAAACCTCATGCGGATAACCTTTGCCGGAATACCGCCGATGATACTATACGGTTCACATGATTTTGTCACTACACTGCCAGCTGCAACGATACTGCCCCTACCTATTGTGACACCTTTAAGGATTGTCACATTCGCTCCTATCCAGCAACCGTCCTCTATACTGACAGGCTGATCATTTTCAGGAAGTTTCTCCTCGACTGTCACATCTATAGGAGACTTACCAATGACATCAAAACGATGATTGCCTGTGATAATTGTCGGTTTCGGACCAAATCCCACTTTCCGACCTATCGTGCAAGGAGAATCTGTGCAATAGATAACGCATCCCTTAGGAATAATCGTTCCATCTCCTATCGAAAGATTCTCCAGTCCCTTAAAGTCCGAAGACGCAGGACGAATATAAACCCCTTTTCCACAACTCTTCATCGCCCTCTTATAGAAGAAAGCCAACACCCTATCGTATAAATAAGGTATCGCCCTGCTTGCCTTGATTACAACACTATATACATTCATACCGGGTATCACAAATCCTAAAAGGTAATTCTATCAAGCATTAGTCATCGTTCCCTCTTCCATATTCTTGTTCGCATTGAGGCAGAGCGCAAGGAGCATGCAGAATCCCATTCCCTTTCCAGAAAGGAAAGAAGTATCTGCCGTCTGCTCAATAACAAGACAGAAGAACGTTATCCATGCCACACGATAATAACGCAAATCTACTATCTCATTCATTGCTACCAGCCTACGCTTCCAGAATACGCAAAAGAAGAAGATACCTACCACGCCAAGTTGGCACAACGTAGGATAGAAAGCATCGGCAACGAACATCGGCAACTCAGGTGCACAACCCCATACCGTATTCATGTGATATTTATACAGCAAGGGAGAGTAATAGTCTGCTGCAGCTGCACATCCCCATGTTCCCATTCCTGGACCAAAAGGGAAATAGTCCCAAAGTAACTCGGTGAACGCTATGCGATAAGTCATCGGACGTGCCAACTCCTCGCTGTCTATACCTGAAATATAATAAGCATCAAACTTTTCCCATGTCACATAGAGCACTACAGACATCATCAGTACAAGGGAAATAATAGTCTTCGGTGACTTGAATTTGAGTTTCTGCCTAAGAAAAAACACCATCCCGAAAAAGCAGACCACCTCTCCCATAAACTTGAACTTGGGAGCCAACATTCCGCTAAGCACAAGGGCAAGGGCAATATACGCATTCTTCTGTGTCTCAGGCTTCCAAAGATACCACGTCATACCAGTACATATAGCCAACTGACCAAGAACAACAAACTCTGCTCCAGAACCTAATTTCACCTCCGGATGATACCAAAACCATGCAAACAGAGTGACTATCATACTCGCCAGCATGAGGTTCTTCTGCCTCTCGGTAAAGCGAGGATTCAATATCCATGTACAATATATCACGGAGAAAGGTCGTATCCACTGCACCATATCACGCAGCACGGCTTTCTCTACATTCTCACCGAAGAACAATCCATAAACCACGAAAAAAGCAAGTATCACAAGATATGTCTTGAACTCTCTCCACGGAGCACGATTAATGGACCGATTGTTGGCAACAAAAGTGTAAGCAATAAGTATCACGGTCATTATCTCATCCACCCATTTCATGTTTCCCACTTCATTGAAAGCAATACAGGTAGGGAAATAAATAATCCAGAATAAAGTATAAAAACTCGCTATCTTTTTCATGATAGTATATGTGCAAAATTAAAACAAATAACAAAATAAACCCTAAACAGATTATATCAAGGCAAAAGGAGGAGTCTGTATCCATTCCATCGTCTGTAAAAAACAGCCTGCATGATGATGGTCTCAGATTGGTCTCTTCTAAATCATTCCCCTACTCTTGATCTCAGAAATACGGAGAATCAGCCACTCGGGCAAGAGTCTCTTCAGCCAATACTTCAATGAGAAACTGCTGTTTACCCAAGATGCCGCATAGTGGTGGATGCAGCGGGTATTCTCTGTAATATGCAGTTTGCCTGTAGTCACATTTATCGGGCAGAAATACTCTGAAGGATATATATATACACCCTCTATCTCCTGTATCCCCGGCACGGGCTTCAGACCATTCTCCATGAGCACCTTTGTTGCAATTACGACTACCGTTATCTGATTACGCATATTTTGCTCGTTTATGAAATGCTTCCCATCATAGTAGTCCATCATTTTTTTTATCAGGCCGAGGCCGGGGGCCACGCCCAGGCCGAGGCCGGGGTTCGTGGCGATTTTATGGGATTTGAGCCTCTCCTTATAGTCGGTCTCAAACCCCATAAAACCGCCACGAACCAAGATATCGTCCAAAGGGCGTATCACCTCGACATCCGTATCGAAATATATTCCGCCGTACCTGTATAATATCCAGAAACGGGCATAGTCACTCACAAAAGCATATTTCCCCTGCTGATAGGCCTCCGCTGTATAAGGAATAATATTGACGTCAAAATTGTCTTCATTCCATTCCTTTATCTCATAATCCGGAAGATACTTCTTCCATGACTCTATACATTTTACTGCGAGAGGAGGTAGAGGATTACGCCCAAACCAGCAATAGTGTATTATCTTTGGTATCATCATAATCTTCAAATAATAAGTCGCTGTGAAAATTCATCTATAAAAGCAGATAATCAAGAAAGACTCCTGCTCTATGAGGTCACAGTAGCACAATTCCTTAATTCTGTAATTCTTGAAAAAACGCTCCGAAGTCGCCATTCGGACTATCATCATCAAGAATTACAGAATTTAAGAAAACTCATTTTGCGAAAACTACTTCCCCCTGGTCAGTGAGTCCTACGGACATATTTCCTTAATTCCTTAATTCTTGAAAAAATAGCACCATGAGTCTGCCCTGCAGACCAATATCATCATCAAGAATTACAGAATTTAAGAAAGCCCGTCTTGCGGAAAACACTTCAGAGCCGCCTCAATGACAGGAGCCATGTCATAATAGCGGTATTGCGCCAGACGACCACCAAAGATGACATCACGCTCCCCCTCTGCAAGGGCACGATACTGCTCTGCAAGGCTATTGTTACGCTCATCATTGACAGGATAGTATGGCTCCATACCCTCACGATACTCCTCGGAATATTCTTCCGACACCACTGTCTTCGGACAATCATACACCTCCTGTCCGAACATCTCGAAATGCTTATGCTCAATGATGCGCGTATAAGGCACATCATGCGAGGTATAGTTCACCACAGCATTTCCCTGATAGTTCGGGATGTCCTCCACACGTGTCATGAATGACACCGTCCGCCAATCAAGCCTGCCGAGGGAATAACCGAAGTATTCATCAAGGGCACCAGTATAAACGAGTCTCGCTGCATACTTCCTCCAATCCCTATACTCCGAGCGGAAGAAATCCACACCTGTCTGGCAGTCCACACCGGCAAGCAACCCCTCTATCAACCTGTTATAACCTCCGACAGGAATACCCTGATACCTGTCATTGAAATAATTATTATCAAACACCATACGCACAGGCAGACGTTTGATGATGAACGCCGGCAGTTCCGTACACCTACGTCCCCACTGCTTCTCGGTATATTCCTTGATGAGCTTCTCGAAAATATCCCTACCGACGAGCGTCAGAGCCTGCTCCTCAAGATTCTGAGGCTCACGACCGCCAAGTATTGCTACCGCCTCAGCTTTCTGCTCCTCTATCTTCGCCTCAGCCTCGGCAGGGGTCTTCACTCCCCACATCCTGTTGAACGTATTCATGTTGAAAGGAAGATTATACATCTCTCCCTTATAATTAGCCACAGGACAGTTGGTATAGCGATTAAACTCCACGATAGAGTTTACGAAATCCCATACCTCCCTGTTGTTAGTATGGAAGATATGCGCCCCATACTTATGCACATTGATACCCTCCATTTTCTCACAATAGACATTACCCCCAAGATACGGACGCTTGTCAATCACCAGACAGCGTTGCCCCGCCTTAGCGGCACGATAAGCAAATGTAGCCCCGAACAATCCCGAGCCTACAATTAGATAGTCATATTTCAGCATACTACTTATATTATAGAAGTTCCGCCTTAATCTCCTTAATGTATTATCTATATTCGATATGTCATTTATGTTATTTTCGCATGAAACAACTACAAGTATCGAGACTCTACGAGAGAGTGTTTTACCTGTATGGCTGCATTATGAGATTACTTCATAAACTTCAAAATTGTTCCGCCCCAACTCAAACCGACTCCAAAACCACTAATCATTACGTCCATTCCCTCATGAATAGTTCCAGTCTCAAGGCATTGTTTCAATCCAATCATAATCGTAGAAGATACTGTATTGCCAGTTTCTTCTAAATTTATATAGAACTTGTCTTTGGGCAGTACACAGACCTTGCGGATAGTATTTAACATAAACTTGTTTGCCTGATGAAAGACATAGTAATCAACATCATCGGATGTCACATTGTTCTTTGCAAGGATGTCTTTCATCATTGCTGGTACAGCTTCGAGAGTGAAGTTGAATATGGCAGAGCCATTCATATATAAATAATCGTCGAAACGCTGGTGCCCGTCCTCATCTTCTGTAACAATGCCTGTCGGCTGTTTGCAACGTGCCGCTCTTGTCTTCACTATCAGGTGGTCTGCACCACTGCCATCCGTTCCAAGAGAGAACTCGCCTATTTCAGCAAATCCCTCAGTTGACACAAGGCAAGCTGCTGCTCCATCGCCAAAGATAGAGCGATTACTTTTGTCGGAATGATGGAGGTATTTGCTATAAGTCTCGGCTGTGAGAACAAGGACATTCTTTGCAATACCAGCTGCAATGAGGCCTTTTGCCATTGCCAAACCATAGACGCAACCTGAGCAACCAAGATTATAATCAAAGGCTCCTGCTGTAGTTGGTATTCCCAATTTGTGTTGTAGAATACATGCGGTTGACGGAAGGAAATAGTCAGGGGATTGAGTGCAAAGCATCACGAAGTCAATGTCACTGGGAGATACATTATATTCCTCGAATAACTTTCGGGCAGCTTTTTCAGCCATATCGCCAGCCGTCTCGTTCTCAGCTGCAAGATGGCGCGAGTTTACACCCACCTTCTTCGCCACTTTGTCAACACTCCATTCGGGGAAGTCTTTCAGAAGCTCCTCATTTGTTACAACCCTTTCGGGCAGATAATATGATATTCCTTTTATATAAGCCATATGTACATTTAGAATTTCAGAACAGTGGCAGACCACGAAAGACCTACTCCAAAGCCGGCTATCATCACTTTATGTCCTTTCTGAATTAGATTCCTGTCAAGACAGTCTTTAAGTCCATTTGGAATAGACGATGACGTGGTATTGCCGATGTTCTCTAAGTTTATATAGAATTTATCTTTTGCAATGCCACATACCTTTCTGATGGTATTGAGCATGAACTTGTTTGCCTGATGAAATACATAGAAGTCAATGTCTTCATTATTCGCTCCGTTCTTCAAAAGTGTATCTTCAATAAGCTTTGGAACTCGATCAATGGTAAAGTTGAACACCTGTTCTCCATTCATATAGAAATAGTCGTCACGGCGAATGTTCTCCTGGTCGTCAACCGTCTCGTTGCCTGTCGGCTGAAGATGTCTTGAAGCCCTGTTTTTCACGATGATGCTTTCATAGCCACTGCCGTCTGTTCCATATACGGACTCTCCGATTTCTGCGAATCCATCTTTGGATATGAGGGAAGCAGTGGCAGAGTCGCCGAAAAGCATTCTGTTCTTGTCCTCTTTATGTAGATATTTTGATATTGTGTCTCCTGTGAGGAGAAGTACATTGTTTGCCAAACCAGAATCGACAAAGCTTTTGGCTATTGCCAGTCCGTAAGCATAGCCAGAACAACCCAAGTCGAAGTCGAATGCACCTGCTTTTGTTGGTATTCCCAACCTGTCTTGGAGAATACAAGATGATGCTGGCAGGAAATGGTCGGGACTCTGTGTGGCGAATATTATGAAATCAATGATGTCTGGATTTATATTACATTCATCAAACATTCTCCGAGCAGCTTCGTATGCCATGTCTGAAGCCGTTTGGCCTTCTTCTGCTGCGTATCGTTGATTCACACCCACACCCTTTGCAATCTTATCAATATCCACATCAGGAAATACTTCCTTTAACTGACTGTTAGTGAGAATATTGCCACTGGGGGGGGGTAAAGGTAGATATTGCTTTTATGTATGCCATAATGAAAATATTATTGTTTACAATTTATTCACCCCCTGTTAGCTTAATATTAGAGCCTGTCATCCATGAGGATGCATCGGAAAGGAGATAAATAGAAAGGTTTGCTATGTCTTCGGGGGTTCCGTAACGCTTCAATGGATAGCGTTTCTCATCTTCTTTGAGTTGGTCTTCCGTTATACCGCCTTTGAAGATAAGGTCAGTCCATACCATTGCAGGGCTGATGCAGTTGACCCTTATCAATCTTGGGGCCAATTCTATGGAAAGGCAGTTGGCATAGGAAATGATTGCGCCTTTAGATGCGCAATACATAGCGTTTCCTATGGTAGGTGACTCGGCAGCTATCGAGGCTATGAAAACTATTGATGCCGCCTTATTGATTTTCTTCTGTTTAAGAAGCTCTGTCTGCAACATGACGGGTGCCTTGAAGTTCACATCCATCATATTGTCCAAGTCGCTTTCCTGCAACTGCTTGCATAGAACACGCTGCCCGATACCAGCACAGTGAACAATGCCATCAAGTTTTGGCAATTCGGCTACCATTGATGAGATTTTGGCTGTATCAGACAAATCGGCAACGGCCTTTTGATTGTTTTCGCCGCTCATTTGAAGAAGTGTTTCGTTCAACCGTTCCTCATTGCGTCCGTTCACAATAACTGATGCTCCCATCTTGGAACAGGCAATGGCTATGCCACGGCCTATTCCTGATGAAGCTCCTGTTACGAGGATAGTCTTTCCTTCAAGCGTAAAAGGATTGAAATCTGTCATCCTTACTTCGATGCTACAAGGTTAAACAAGTCCTCTACGGTCACGCACTCACGGATTTCCTTGCCTGTGATAGTCTTTCCGTAAGTGGTTTTCACCATGGCAATAACACCCATGCCAGTGAGACTTCCCCACTCGTCGAGTTCATGGAACTCGGTGTTGGACTGGATTTCTGATGCCTCTGTGTCATCAAACTGTTCTGCAAAATTCTCGATAAATTCTTTTAATTCCATAATTTTTTATTATTATTTTGTGAATTCTTTAATTATTTTATATCTATTAATAAAGTATTTATTATAATTATACTCCAACTTATCCAAAGGCAATCTCTCACTTTCCATATATACAATCTTTTCATGTTCAACAATTTCCTCTGGTGTAAACTTAAACCCTACCACTTTAGCAGGATTACCAATAACAATAGAATATGGCGGAATACTTCTTCTGACAACACTTCCTGCACCTACCTCCGCTCCTCTTCCTACAGTAACCCCAGCAAGTATTGTAACATTTGCCGCTATCCATACATCTTCTTCTATGATTACATCCTTGTCTGCATCGGCAGGCTTCATATCATCAGTAATATCCCTGAGCCATTTTCCTGGGATAGAAATATGACTACCTGTTACGACACAAAGTCCCTCAGCAGCTCCAGAATTTTTTTTGAGAACAAAGCGAGCTCTTGTAGTTAATATCGTTGCTCCAGATAGGATACTCGTATTTTCATACATAAAAACATTTTTTATGCCTTTGATAGTAATCGGATACCTTACAAAAGCACTTGAATGGATATATCCGAACTGTGACCTTCTACATGCAAAATAACGTTTATAGAACGACAATACTATACCGAATAGTGTACCATTCTTTATTTTTTTTTTCAACTCCATAAAAAACATATTATTGATTATACGACTTTATACAAGCTAAAATGAAAAAAACCTTCTCCTAACGAACCACATACCCGATTTCCCCAAGCCATGTCATGACATCACGCATCCTTAGTTCCCAAGGAGCCATCTTCAATGCTACCTCCCGATTACGATCTACTAACGACTGATAGTCCGATATATGCGACAACACAGATATCACCTGATTGTACAACAAGCCAGAATCAAGGGGAGCAATAGAATAATTCGTCATACCTCTATGACTTATAAAACCCTCTATCTCGATACAAGGATTATAACCGATAAGCTCAACAAGTTCCTTTGGAGCATGACCGACCATTACCATACGAGTCAACATCGCTTCCCAATATCGTTGAGTCAATGTTTCCACCCCATCAGCAATCCTTGCATCCGTATCACACCTTGGAAGAGTGATTACAAGCTGAGAATCGTACATTCTCTCCCTCAATTCCTCATCGGACAATCTACGTTCAAGATTGCCTGTAAACAGACAATTCACGCCATCCCATGTTGAAGTGTCAAACAAAGCTCTATTGTTTCTGCCAAACTCTAAAAGACCAATACTACGCTCGCCAAGAGGTTTCCCCTCCCCATACTTTGTGATGTCAATACCCTCTGTGACGACAAATGTTTGCAGTTGAGGCAAACGCTGACGTATTCTCTCTGCACTCTGCTGTGACGTAAATATAGCAGTCCTGACCTCATGTTTCACCAACCATCTGCATATCCTGTCATCAAGGCAAGGCCAACAATCCCACAAGAAAGGTATTATCTCATAACACATATAATCGGGGAAAGCATCAAAATATCTGTTGATTGGCTCCATGAATCTCAACCTCGCCTCTCCTGAACTATGCCAGAAAGTCGGCAACTCATGATTATGAAAGAAACCTATAAGAGGTTGAAACAGATAATGTGACGATGCTGTCATTCCTCCAATGTTCTTCCAAGCATTGTATGGACCTATCTTAAAATTGATACTTCCCTTCCTGATATATGGCGCAACGGCTACAACTCTTTTCATAACTCAAAAACGCTTACAGAATTTCTTTATCACACGCGGCAACATATCGAAAGGAAAACACAGCATACCATAAGCCCTCGCTGACCAAGCTCCCAGATGCTGTGCCAACCAAAGGAGACGTAATGCTCTCCTCATTTGAGATGTGGAACGATAATCAAATGTATTCAAACGTCTGCGGTTCTCCTCATCGGCATATTTAGTGTCCTCGATCAGAGAGAAATCTGATGATAGGTCTATTGGTTGTTTAGAATACTCATACGTACCAGCAGTATTTCCGAAATGGTCAGCTATAGTCTGACAATAGACGCCGCTACCGTCAAAACCAAGATTTCTGACCAAAGACTGCACTGGAGTGATAGCATATTTGTCCTTGACTGCAAGATATGACCTGCAAGCCATATCCGTAGCAACCCACATAAGCCTGCACGCCTTTTTCATTGGAGTACAGGCTGCACAGATATACTCCATAAGACAAGCATCTATCATCTTCTCATACTTTCTCTTATTAATTACATCAGGTAACGCCCGCAACATCATACCGCTATATATGAACTGATTACGCACCCTACACTTTTCTTTCCAATATCCTGTACCCCAGGCAGAATGGTTTATCTGCTGTCTGAAACAAGTAGCACCGTCGGACACATCCCAATCCACAGGATAGGAATATCCACATACCGCCACGACCGACTCGTCATCCTTATATTTCTCAAGGCATTTATTCATATAGACGAGAAAATTGGGCGAAAATACATTATCATCCTCGGAATAGACATATCGGTCTATGCCAACCGTAGCATCTTCAATGGCAACTTTTCCGTTTCCTTTCCCCGAAAAGAAATAATTCGTTTCACGGCGATAGACTGTAAGCGACCTGAAACCATTATGAGTCTCTTTTTCCTTTAGATACTCATCGTTTTTTTTCCAACCCTCTACATATCGGTCGGACGGAGGATAATCGAGAGCCACATAGACATTCGTCTTGTCTGCATCCGTACATCTCTCCAATGATTCCAGACATTGGCGAAAATGCTCATGCCTGTTCAGCGTTGTTATTATTACTGGTGCGTAAATATTCATTTTTTATCCAAGTTCAAGATTTATTGTCATTTCGCAATTATACTCTCATCATTATTGTTTACCAATGACAATTCTAAGATATTTTCGATCAAATACAAATGCGAAAAGACAACACAAACTAATAGTTACTATTGTATGACATATAAGATATACTAAACAATATGAAAGCGAACTATTCTCTGATATGAAGTAAGAGAAAGGCAATTTATTCACAATAAAATGGAAACAATAAATCACAAGAGAATATCTTCCAATATACTCCAATATATTATTCTTCCCAATAATCTTACTTAAAAACATTATACCAATACTTCCTGATACAGAAATGATATATAACAGAGGTATATCAAAACAATTATGTATAAGTATAGAGTTCTGTATACGAGGAGGACTGTAACTAAACACATACATTGTAGTAATACATATGATATGGATAATTAAACTTCCCCAACATATCATTTTGTTCTCTAATAGATTATTCTTTCTTACATAGTCTCCTGTCGCAATTAAGGCCAATGCCATAATTGAATGACACCCATGTTCTCCGTGACCATATAACACAGCAATTCCCGCCAAAATGTACAATATCAAAATTACCCCCAATATTGGTACAACTCGATTGTTGAGTATCTTATTAATTGCCCAATACATCAGCTTTGCAACGAACAATGCCCGCAAAAACCAAAAGCTGTACCTAAAAAAACGCAATAGGCTGAAAGGCAGCAGGTAAAACGCTTCTGAAGTTGGCAATGTAATGAAATTTGTTATGTTTACCACTAAAATATCAAAAAAGAAAATCGGCAATCCGACCGAGATGATCAATGATTTTAGGAATGGTTTGAATGGCTTCGAGTAATTGCTGCAGTATCCTGTAACAACAAAAAATACTGCCATAAACCATGTGAGAAAAATATACTGCTGTAAATCGCTGTATGGTTGGATAGTCTGCTTTGGCACAACGGACTCAATACCCATCGTGATATGCAGTGTAACCATAGATATTACGGCTATAGCTTTTGTAATATCAATAAATACTATTCGTTTCATGTTAATTGATTAATAGGGTCAGGGATCTGTTCCCTGACTCGTTCATATTTCTAAGTATTAATAGTAAGGATATTGTTCAAATTCATCAGGTGAACAGTAAGAATACCAGTCTTCGTCTTCCAATACCTGCCATCAGAATCAATTATGCCACCAGATAATTTACCATCAATCCATCCCCTTGATGACAAAATCACTGCATCTGACAAAGACAAAGAAGATAGTTTCCGCGAAACTAATGCTTCATGACTCCATCCCTCACAGATTCTCCTCCTGCCGCTCCGGACAAAAGATGCATCAAACAAATCTATATTCATATCATTATAAAAAAAAGTCATTTCCTGACACAATTGCCCCTCCTAACGAAATAAAACATATCTGCGTATATGAATACTGTGTCGCAAAGCATTTCCTACACCTACGCAAACATAGGCTACAACTATGGAGAGGAAAGAAGTCATCATTATTGACAAGAACAGATTACCAGACATTTGCAACCATTCATCCACAACATCCAAATTAATGTTGGTTATAAGAAAATAATGAAGCACATATATATCAAGACTATTCTTCCCAATAAACTCCAACTGACACTCGACGAATGAACTCTCATGCTCACGTTTCACAAATAAGGGAATAACTACCAACAACGCACAAAATGGTAAAACTATATGTTTGACAATTGAACCGAAAGCATGAAATGGGGCTACGAAATCAAATAAAACCATATACCCCATTAATCCCATGGTAAACAAAATGTTGTGCCTCATCATCTTGTCAATCAAACCATTTTTTGAACAAAAAACTCCAAGTATAAAGAAGAAATAGAAATTTCCACAATTCAGCAGACATAATGGGTCGTGCGTCTGAGCTGTCCACTTCCAACCACAATAGAAAGCCAACCAAGTACCGAAAGCTATAAATACTTCTACTACCTTACTATTACTTTTATTAATTCGAAACAATTGTAAAGAAAGATAGAAAACAGCCAAAGACATAAGATACCAATAACCGAGCTTATTCGGAGAATTTACAAAACCCATTACTCTATCACAGAACTCAGCAAAGGTATCAATCGATCCAAACGTCATGGAAAACAAAACGCCAAAGACAGACATCGGAATAAGAAGTCCTAACAACTTATGCCTCAACTGAGATAAAGTCCAATAGGGGGGGTAATTCCCTTAACAGCAACCATGCCAGACAAAAACATAAACAGAGGCATATGGAAAGAGCCTATCACATCATACATTACACACCTGGACTGTCCCAAAGAGAACAGATACACATGCCCCATAACAACAAGAAGAATGGCAAAGCCTTTCATCCTGTCAATATATTTTATTCTATTCTTCATCATAAACAATTAGGTCAGGAATAAACTTAAACCTCCACATAACCATAAAACCATCACCACAAGCGAAAAAGCAATATACAAAAATTAAGTTCCTGAACATCAGCCTGCCACGCAGATAGCACAGACTATATATCCCCATAACTACATCTGCATTGTCATAATTATCGTAAACTATCTGCGAAATCTGCGAAATCAACGTGAGAAATCATGTCACGCGGATGACGCAGATTTAGCAGATTATTTATCCCATTGCAATATCTGTGGGCATCTGCGAAATCAGCGTGAGAAACGACTTACAGATCGGATAAAGCAAGGAAACTACGGAGATGAACATGCCTGATGCCATCGACATTAGCAAATCCGGACATCCTGTCCATCGAGACGACATATTTAGGATGACTGTCCGTGATGGCTCTCAGGTTCCCAAACTCACGCTCCACCGTTTCCTGATTGGCAAGGAGATAGGTGACCTGAATATATACCGTACTGTCAGCCCTCTCTGCCACAAAGTCAATCTCGCCTTTCCTCAATTGTCCGACAAAAACCATATAGCCCAATTGTCTCAGATGGCGATAGACAGCATTCTCCATCAGTTTCTCAATGTCAAACTGGCGGTTACCACTGATTATACGGTTTCTGATGCCCAAATCCTCAAAATAGTATTTCTCTCCCAATTCAAGAATCTTCTTCCCGTGTATGTTATATCTCTCTATGCGGTCAATGATATAGGCATTGGAGAGATAACTGAGATAGTTGAGAATGATATTTGCAGAGGTATCAACCGACTGGCTCTTGAGAAACTTCACTATGCTGCGGGCAGAAAACTGCTTACCGATATTGTCACTGAGAAATTTCAGCAACGACCGTAGGAGAGGTATATTTCTGATGCTCTCACGCTCTATCACGTCACGCAAGACTATCGTATCATAAATATTCCCGAGATAGTCGGTGACAATATCCTGCTCCTCCAACCCCAACAGACGAAGCTGTGGCAACCCCCCATATTGCAGGAACAACTCCAACGCTCTGTCATCATCAGCCAAATTATGGAATTGCAGGAATTCCATATAGCTTAGTCCCCTGATACGTATCTCCATATACCTGCCACGCAGACGTGTCGATAATTCGCCAGAGAGCATCTTGGCGTTGCTTCCCGTCACTATAATCCGACACACACCCTCATTATGCAGACTAAGCACGGCTTTCTCGAAATCTGCAATCTCCTGCACCTCATCAATGAAAAGGTAGTTTGTCTTCTCTGAAAGTATATTCTCCGTTACATACGTATAGAGGTCAGAGAACGTACGAATAGCATCATAGCGTACATTCTCCTTGTCAATGTATAAAATGTTGTTCGCAGGATCCCGTAATACAATGTCCCGTACACCTCTCATCACGCAACTCTTACCCACACGCCTCTGTCCCGTCAATGCCACCATCATTCCCCTGTCAAGGACATGCAGTATCCGTTGCGTGTAACCACTTCTTTCTATTATATTATGTTGCATACGCAAAAAACTTTTTGCAAAAATACAAAAACCGTTGCTTATACGCAACACTCTTTCGTCTCAATACCTATATATTTACTATTTTTTAACACGCTGATTACCACACCACTCTTTATGTCCCACGGATAACACAGATTGACACAGAATATTATCCCCATTGCAACATCTGCGAGAATCTGAGGAATCTGCGTGAGAAATCATGTCACGCGGATGACGCAGATTAAGCAGATTATTTATCCCATTGCAACATCTGTGGGCATCTGCGGAATCTGCGTGAGTATCATGTCCCACGGATAACACAGATTGACACAGAATATTTATCCCCGTTGCAACATCTATGGGATAAAGTGGATGTGAAGTAAAACACATGAACAGTTTCCGTGGATTTCCTCAATCTCCTGTGTGAAAGTCGATAGTAAAGTCCACAATAAACAAAACAAACACCTCACATAGGTTGCTACATCAAGTACGCAAACATTCAAACAGTATATCTCTGTTTCGGACTATTCTTATCTCCAAGCACAGGTTTAAGCAGACCGGCCTCTATCAGTGGTGTGAGTATCTTGCGTCGGAATGAAGTACGGCTCTCGTAGCCCGTGGCTTCCATCATTTCCACCACCGATGCTGTTTGCTCGCACATGTGCAGTACCACGCGCGCATTGTTTTGTTCCGTCTTCTGTAGTGTCGGACATCGTTCTGTCAGGTCTGGATACAAATCCATCACATTCACACGATTGACTTTCTTCATATCTGAGGAGGCTACCCCCTCCATAGGTCGCATAAATCTCACAGAAAACTGGTTACCCGAGCTTGAATTGTCGAACTCCATCTGTGCACCCTCTCTGAAAGCGCGCAGAATACCCGTCCCAATACCTCTGTATTGCATGGTGCGCGAACAGAACTGAGCCATCAGCGGATTTCTCTGCAACGTATTTCCGAACCTTAAGTCATCGACTGTCATTCCCGAGGGCAATGACCCAGGACTTATTATCTCCACCCTGTTGTCAAAAATCAGGATGCGAATGGGGGCACTGGCTATATATTCTCTATGGACAAGGGCATTCTGAAGAATTTCCTCCAAGGCAATCTGCGAAATCTCAAGCCTTCCTACAGAATTGAATCCTTGCCCCGCCTGCACACTATGCAGATTAGCTTTCAGGAACGACATGCCTTGGTCGAACAACTGAGGCATCGTTCCTGCAATATCCTTGCTGTCACGATACTCCAGCCCACCCATATCATTGCCATAGAACGACACTGCCTTGATCATCATCGAAGGCAGGTGTTGCTGAGGTGAAAGTCCAAAGAACAGCAGACCTGCTAATGTACATTCGCCACTAATCGTAAGGATATGCAGATTCTTCAACAACTGTTCATACTCCAAACCCATCTCTGATACTGTTTTTCCGAAGTTCTTCGTACAATACTCTTCGATTAATTGACGGTTCAAATCTGCTATGCCCGTACCTCTCACCATTTCATGATCTGGATAATATGCGCCAGATTGGTGAAACAAGCGTAAGATTTCAGCATTTTCTGTCACCCTGCGTTTGTCAGCACCTTGTTTCATATATATGTCACCTGACAGATTCTTGTATGGCTTGTTAACTCCTTCATCAACGTACACCAAAAGTATAGACTTTTCCGCACTAACAGGTATTGTCTCCGTCTAAAGGTAGATGGTAGGCCTCACGTGTTCTTGAGCTGTATTCCCCATCTCTCTGCTGGCCATCTGTACCTCATCGTAACACAGGCCCACAATTTCGCCGGTCTTATCTTTACAGCCAATAATTATCATCCCACCCTTGGCATTTGCCATAGCTACGAGTTCTTCTGCCATTTGTTTCTGGGTGGTAAAGTGCTCCTTAAACTGCACACGGCTGTTCTCGCCACATTTTATTATTTCAAGAATCTTTTCTTGTTCATGTTTTTATTTTGGTCAAGTAGTAAGCCTTTATTGACAAATATTGGTTAAGAAATGCCGAACTGCATCCGATTTTCGCCACAAAGAAACGATACCGCCCTCTCTTTTTGGTCAAGTCTTAACCAATATCTACTCCTACAGGGTATTCTCCGGTTTGCTCTTTGTAACTTTCACGTGCCAACGTCTCAAGCCTTTCAAGCATACGACGTTTGGTCTCTTTAGCCGTATTCCAACGCCTTATCGCTTCTTCTCTTGTTATTTTCACCTTATCCATATCAGTATTTTAATTATCCGCCACAAAGATACGAACATATTCTCAAAGAACCAAGGGGTTCACACACTTTCTTCTTTTCATCTACTTTACGTCAGAGTCTCGTTGCTTGCTGGGATTTATATGTTCTGATGATTTCCTGTTTTCATGCTATTCATGTCCCACGGATAACACAGATTGACACAGATTATTATCCCATTGCAACATCTGTGGGCATCTCCGAAATCTGTGAGAGTATCATGTCCCACGGATAACACAGATTGACACAGATTATTATCCCCATTGCAAAATCTGTGGGCATCTGTGGAATCAGTGGTACAGCAGAAAGACATTATCTGCATTGTCATAATTGTCGTCAAACAATCTGCGAAATCAGCAAGATCTGCGTGAGAAATCATGTCACGCAGATGACGCAGATTTAGCAGATTATTTATCCCCATTGCGCAAATATCTGTGGACATCTGAGAAATCCGTGGGACTGCAGAAAAGCATTGTCATAATTGTCAAACATACAAATTTTATTCTTTATACACAACAAAAACAAAGGAGTAATAGATTTTGTTGTGTATAAATAACAAAATCACCAACATAAAGTCACGATAACATATCTGTGAGCATCTGAGAAATCTGTGGGAAAGCAGAAAGACATTGTCCGAATTGTCATAATTGTCGTCAAACAATCTGAGAAATCTGCGAAATCTGCGTGGGAAATCACGTCATGCGGATAGCACCGTGGTTGTCTGTGAGATAATCAGTACATTAATCCGAAACTCCAAAGAGGCTTAAACTTCGACCTAACCTGCCGGAGCTGTTCCTGCATGTAATTTATTAGCGTGATATCCATACGATTACATTATTATGCATTACAGAAAGTGCATATTTGTAAATCGAGTGCACCTTTTATAGTGCAAATATAATACTATTTCTCAGCAAACACACCAACATATATGCAAAACTAATAAAAGATTAACACTTCGTGATATTACGCATTATGCCAGCCCCATCGAGACCTGTCGAAGACCCACTGACTGGAGGAAAGTAACTGCGGACTCTCAGCGAGAGAGTTCTACCTGTATGGCTGCTTGTACTATATTATTGAAACGTCAATTCGCTTTTGAGGAAAGCATCAGCCGCACTCCACATCGTGCCTTTGATTGTCTTGTCTTTTAGTGATTGTTGTTCTGACATGATTATATCTACTATTTATTTCCATATACTTTTACCTCCACAGAATCCACATTGTTGGCTCTGAAGAAGGATGAGTTGTGGTATGCCTTGCTCTCTACGCTCACTGGTTCATATTTCTCAATGAAAGCGTTGAGGGCATGAGCAATGGAGTCTTGCTTGACAACAAGTTGTCGCAACGGTTCTTCCAATTCCTGCACTTTGTTATTCGCTTTGGGTGAAATGACAAAGAATAACCAGAGACCAAGGCTGATTGCTGCCAATGTGGAATACAAAGGCCAAGTTGCTGTTGACTGTAATCCCTTTTTGAGATTTTTACGTTTCTTATACCCATCTGCTTTTG
>CALZJQ010000003.1 GCA_945787895.1 uncultured Prevotella sp.
AATCTTGCATGAGGCACAGGCACTGCTTTGCATGATACTCACCCTTACCATGCCCTTTCCTGCGGACACTACGATACCTTCGTGTGAAACATTGTTGGATTTCATATTAGTTAGTTAGCATTGTCAATTCTTTGGTAATTCGTATTGATTGTAAGGTCAACTTTGCAAACTGACTGCAAAATTACTATAAAATATTTAATTTTCAAATAAAAATCAAAAAATATTAATTGTTTTTGTCATATATTGCCAATTATGAAATGATTTCTTTGGTATTGTCAATTTTTTCTTGTATTTTTGCAACCTAATTATCGTGTATTCTTGTTCGTTGAAGGAATCTTGTCGTCCGGCTTCGCAATATTATTCTCTGGGATGTCATTTGTAAATTACTGAGGATGACAGCGATGTTCATAGATGCACAGCAACGGTAGTTACTGTATGAAGGAATCAATAATATAACTCAAGTTTCGCAAGCTTCAACTTGTTTGGTTCTATGGTTTTATGGTTTTAAGGTTATTCGGAGATATGCCTATTTACGGTTATACGGTTTTGAGGTTTTATGGTTATACGGAGGTTTGTAACGGCGGTCTGTAACTTCCGCACAACCTTGTAACCCAATAACCACATAACCGAAACAGAAAACCTTAAACCCCCGCAACCGTATGAAACAGAGCAAGTCACAGACTTGCGAAAGTTGAATAATATAACTACATCAACAATGTTCGACTCCAAAAAAAACGATTACGACTATTACGTAGTAGATAGGCATGCTCCGCTGTTGGAATGGCTGCTGTCCACATTGCCTGCATCCAAAAGCAAGATAAAGGCTACGCTCCAAGGGCACGGCATAAAGGTAGAAGGTAAGCAGGTGACCCAATTTGACTATCCACTCGAACCGGGGATGAAGGTTTCTGTCAGTCGTTCCAAAAAGAACAATACGTTCAAGAGCCGTTATGTTGACATCATATACGAAGACAAGTGGATTGTCGTAGTGGATAAAAAGCCGGGTATTCTTTCAATGGCTGCCGGACATAGGTCGCTGAATGTGAAAAGTGTCCTCGATGATTATTTCAAACGGACTCGTCAGCGCTGTACGGCACATGTGGTTCACCGGCTTGACCGTGATACCAGTGGACTGATGATATATGCCAAGGATATTAAGACGGAGCAGTTGTTGGAGCATGATTGGCATAAGACGGTGTTCGACAGAAGGTATGTTGCCGTCGTCAGCGGAGAGATGGAAAATGACGGCGGGACTGTTGCCAACTGGCTTAAGGACAACAGTGCCTATATTACATTCTCTTCTCCAGTGGATAATGGAGGAAAATATGCGGTCACTCATTATCATACCCTCAGACGCACTACAGAGCACAGTCTTGTAGAGTTTAGGTTAGAGACAGGAAGGAAAAACCAGATACGTGTCCATACTGCAGATTTGGGACATCCGGTCTGTGGAGACGTGAAGTATGGAAATGGAGACGACCCTCTTCACAGGTTGTGTCTTCATGCTTTTGTCCTGTGTTTCTATCATCCGGTGACAGGGAAACCGTTAGAGTTTTCTACTCCAATACCTGCTTCATTCAGAAGCCTTTTCAAGTAGGCGATAATCAATAACAAAAACAATAACAAAGACAAAAACAAAGACAAAGACAAAAACAAAGACAAAAACAAAAACAAAGACAATAACAAACAACCAACAGCCCAAAACCAACAACCCAAAAATTGATATATCAATCTATGCTTCACTATATAATCTGTATAATTGCTCTCATAATCGGAATATGTCTGATTAAACGATTTGTCAGCTGTCTGATACGCTCTGTCATTACAATTGCATTGATAGCACTCCTTGCTTATATCTATTTCTTTTACATAAGACAATAATAACAACTCAATATTAATAAAAAAATCAAACTATGGAAAGAGACCAAAAAGTGTTCGACCTCATCGAAGCGGAACACCAGCGCCAACTCAAAGGCATTGAACTTATTGCGTCAGAAAATTTCGTCAGCGAACAAGTGATGGAGGCAATGGGTAGTTATTGCACCAACAAGTATGCAGAGGGTTACCCTGGAAAGCGTTACTATGGAGGATGTCAGATTGTCGATCAGATAGAGCAATTAGCTATCGACCGTGCTTGCCAACTCTTTGGAGCTGAGTATGCCAACGTGCAGCCACATTCAGGTGCTCAGGCAAATGCCGCGGTGCTTCTTGCAGTTCTCAAGCCAGGAGATACTTTCATGGGTCTTAACCTTGACCATGGCGGTCACCTGTCACATGGTTCTCTTGTAAACACATCTGGAATCCTGTACAAACCAGTAGGTTACAACCTCTGTCGCGAAACAGGACGTGTAGATTACGACGAGATGGAAGCCCTTGCAAAGGAGCATAAGCCAAAGCTCATCATTGGTGGAGGTTCTGCTTATAGCCGTGAGTGGGACTATGCCCGTATGAGGAAGATTGCCGATGAGGTAGGAGCTCTTTTGATGATTGACATGGCTCACCCTGCAGGACTCATCGCAGCAGGACTCCTTGAGAATCCCGTAAAGTATGCGCACATCGTTACTACAACTACACACAAGACTCTCCGTGGTCCAAGAGGAGGCCTTATCCTTCTTGGAAAGGATTTCGACAATCCATGGGGATATACCACTCCCAAAGGCGTAGTGAAGAAGATGTCACAGCTGATCAATTCTGCTGTGTTCCCAGGACAGCAGGGCGGTCCTCTTGAGCATGTCATCGCTGCCAAGGCAGTGGCATTCGGAGAATGTCTCAAGCCGGAATGGAAAGAGTATGCTGCACAGGTACAGAAGAATGCAAAGACACTTGCTGAAGAACTCACAAAGCGTGGCTTTATGATAGTATCCGGAGGCACGGACAATCACTCAATGCTCGTAGATCTCCGTACCAAATATCCGGATTTGACGGGAAAGGTAGCTGAGAATGCTCTTGTATCAGCTGACATTACAATCAACAAGAACATGGTTCCGTTTGATTCTCGTAGCGCTTTTCAGACATCAGGAATACGTCTCGGTACTCCTGCCATTACCACGCGTGGAGCAAAAGAGGACCTCATGGTGCAGATAGCCGCGTGGATAGAAGAAGTACTTAACGATCCAGAAAATGAAGTAGTAATCAGCAAAGTGCGTGGAGAGGTCAATGAGACTATGAAGGAGTATCCTCTCTTTGCATGGTAATAGAATGATTTTTTTAGTGTCGTATGCCTGCGGTTTTCCGTTTTTTTCTTTACGACAACTACGATAAGAAAGACAATAGGGAGATAACGTCAAGCCTGTTGTCTTTCTTTTTTTTTATCCTGGTCAACACCATTGCGCACAGTCAGCAACACAACATAAGCCATCGTGAGTTTGATGCATTGCTATAGGACAAAATAAATATCAACGTTATTACATGATAATAGCGTTGAGATTATATGATAAAAGCGTTGAGATTACCTTGTGAAAGCTAAGCTTTTGCACTGTAATATCAACGCTTTTTCTATTGTCTTGGTTTACAGTGTTTTACAGATTTGTTATCAAAAATAGAGAATAGGACAAAATAATCATTTGCTTTCGACTTTAGTTACTTCGGATTGATTGCTTCTGTCTCCTCGGACAAGGCGCATTATAGTCAGCTGATGCAACAGAGGATAATCATAATTTTTATTGGAATTCATGCTTAACCACAAAACAAGTGAAATCTACGGAAGTTGCTGTGCAGTCCATGTAGGACAGAATATGATGTATCACACGTTTTCGTGCTGCTATTTCCGACGTCGTTTGCCAGTGAAAATTTTGTTCTATTCGAAAACTATTTTTGTAACCTTATCATGTGTTAACGTTGATATTGTGCCTTTGTCTATTGGGCAAATTGTGATGAACTTATCAGTCGGTGTACTTGTTTTTATGTTATTCTCGCAATCCCTCCTGCGTGATATTAGTACGTGACTATGGACGAGCGGGAGTGACAACGATAACATTCTTATCCTGCATTACTATACAATACAATCATTATAAAACATTTATGTGCATCAACTTCATGTCTTGATTGATATTTATCAATAATATGTATTTCGGCAGAGAAAAAAACAAATAATCTTTGGAAAGTTGTATGGTTTTTCGTAATTTTGTCTCGTTTTTCTGCTATATTGCAGATGTTCTGTATATTAATAATTTTGGCATACATTTTGTTGATAATCTGCGATAGTTTACCTTTATAAAATTTCTTTTAGATGAGACAGTTAAAGATTCAGAAGAGTATTACCAACCGTTCCAGTGAAGCACTTGACAAGTATCTTGTTGAAATCGGTCGTCCGCAGTTGATAAGTATCGATGATGAGATAGAACTTGCCCAGAAAATTAGAAAAGGTGGTCCTGAGGGTGAACGTGCGAAAAACAAACTTGTGACCGCAAATCTCCGTTTTGTCGTTTCTGTAGCAAAACAATATCAACATCAAGGTCTCGCTTTGACAGACTTGATTGATGAAGGCAACATCGGACTTATCAAGGCTGCGCAGAAGTTTGACGAGACGCGAGGATTTAAGTTCATCTCTTATGCGGTGTGGTGGATTCGTCAGAGCATCCTTCAGGCTATTGCTGAGCAGAGCCGCATTGTCCGTCTGCCTCTTAATCAGGTTGGTTCGCTCAATAAGATTAACCATGAAATCAATAAGTTTGAGCAGGAACATCAACGTCGTCCCTCCGTTCAGGAATTGGCTGCCGCCACTAATATAGAAGAGGAGAAGATTGGTCAGAGCCTTGGAGCAGATGGTCATCATGTTTCCATTGACGCTCCGTTCCAGGATGGTGAGGAGAATTGTATGCTTGATGTCATGGCATCTGGTGATGACTCTCGCACTGACCGTTATGTGGATCACGAGTCAATGTCTATGGAGTTGATGAATGTACTAAATAAGGTGTTGAAGGATAGAGAAATAACTATTATATGTGAATGCTTTGGTATAGGTTGTCACGAGAAAGGTTTAGAGGAAATAGGAGATGAGCTTGGTCTGACTCGTGAGCGTGTACGACAAATACGTGAAAAGTCAATAGCCAAACTTCGTGACAGCGGAAATGCAAAAATCCTAATGAAGTATTTGGGTTGATGAATTCTATTGCATATATGTCATTGTTTCTTCATTGAAATGATGCGCACCAGCATAATAGTGGCATTTTTTAGATTATTATTCTCTAAAAAATGCCACTCCTGTTTTTGTTCTTCATCAATATCTCTTCATCGCACGGTCCATCTCACGCTTGTCCTGCTTGTCTTTGAGGGTTTGTCGCTTGTCAAATTCTTTCTTGCCACGGCAAAGAGCAATGTCTAATTTTGCCCTGCCTTTATCGTCGATAAACAACAGGGTGGGAACAATGGTGAAGCCCACAGCTTTTGTGTCCTCAAAGAGGTGGGCAATTTCCTTTTTGTTTAGCAGGAGCTTTCTGTCACGTTTTGCTTCATGATTGTTGTATGAACCATAGAAATAAGGTGATATGTTCATGCCTTTTACCCATATTTCCCCATTGTGGATGTAACAGAAAGTATCTACGAGTGAGGCTTTGCCCATTCGGATAGACTTAATCTCAGTGCCGGTAAGTACTATGCCGGCTGTATAGGTATCTACGAAAAAATAGTCGAATGCAGCCTTTTTGTTCTTAATCTGTATCGGACTGTTCTTTCTTAATAATTGCATTTCTTTGTTCATGATAGTGTATGTAATTGCAGCTTTTCGGTTGTAGATTCTGGACAGCTTGTCGTTTTTTTTTGCGTAAACTCAAACAGAGAAGGATACGTAGCCTAAAACCTTAATACTCATTTATTCAATGATTGTGACAAAATCGCTGAGGTGTTCGTCCAAGTAATGAGCCACCTGTTCTGTCCAGACTTCCTCATGGGAGACAAATTCATCGTCAAAATCATCAAATTCCGGGAATTTTTCGTATAGAGCCATAAAATCGTCGTCAGACAACTCGCATTCCAATGTCTCTCTGTGCTTTAGATATGATTTCTTTACATGGCGCATCAGACGGCATAGGTCAATCAGCCCCCATCGGCGTATGGCGGTGTCAAAAGGATTCTTGAAGAAGAAAGGGCCATACCCGTTGTATATCAGTTGAATGAAACCTCCGTCCATTACTTCGTTTCTCAATGCGATATAACCCAAGAGGGTAATCTGGCTGCTTGAAAGTTTTGGCATTGTCTGAGGGGACAGGTCGCCACCGACTCCTTTCTTTACAGCACTCGAAATGGCATCTACAAAGGCATCCATACCTTTTGATGCAGCCTCGCGCAGTGTCTCGTCTTTTATCTCGTAAGTCATGTTGATATGTTGATGTTGACAGTTGTAATTGCAAAGTTCGTTTGGCAAAGTTACAAAAAAGAAAGAAATTATGCTTTATAAAACGAAAAAAATATAAGAATAGGCGGGATTTTTACAAAAAAACACGCAGAAAAATACTTGATATTCCAAAAAAAATAGTAATTTTGCAATCAACAAGACTAATAGTCCAACAATTTATTATCAACATTTATATAACAAAAAGAAAAATGGTTTATTCTAAAGAAGTACAGGAAATGTGCTGTGTAGCCAAGGGTCCTAACCATGGTCCAGCTCCAATCCCAGAAGAGGGAAAGTGGATTCAGGCAAAGGAAATAAAGGATATCTCAGGTCTTACACATGGTATTGGTTGGTGCGCTCCTCAGCAGGGTTGCTGCAAGCTCACCCTTAACGTAAAGGATGGTATTATTGAGGAAGCCCTTGTGGAGACAATCGGATGTTCCGGAATGACTCATTCCGCTGCAATGGCATCAGAGATACTTCCCGGCAAGACAATTCTTGAAGCTCTCAATACTGACTTGGTATGCGATGCTATCAATACTGCAATGCGCGAGCTGTTCCTTCAGATTGTCTATGGACGTACACAGTCTGCATTCTCTGAGGGTGGACTTATGATCGGTGCAGGTCTTGAGGATCTCGGCAAGGGACTTGTTTCTCAGTGCGGTACTCTCTATGGTACAAAGGTTAAGGGAACACGTTATCTCCAGCTTACAGAGGGCTATATTACAAAGCAATACCTTGACAAGGATGACCAGGTATGTGGTTACGAGTTCGTACACATGGGTAAGTTCATGGATGCTGTCAAGAAAGGTGTTGATGCAAATGAAGCACTCAAGAGTGTTACAGGTACATACGGTCGCACAAAGGAAGAAGATGGTGCCGTTAAGTTTATTGACCCACGTAAAAACTAATAGGAGGATACAAAGAAATGATTAGAGAAGTAAAATTCGAGTCACAAGACCGTCGTATCAAGCAGATTCTCGCTTGTCTTAACTCGCATGGTATTGCTTCAATCGAAGAGGCAAACCAGATATGTGACGCAGCAGGTCTCGACCCATATATGACATGTGAGGAAACTCAGATGATTTGTTTTGAAAATGCAAAGTGGGCTTACGTTGTCGGTACTGCCATTGCTCTCAAGGAAAAGGCAAAGGATGCGGTAGAAGCAGCAAATTACATTGGAGAGGGTCTTCAGGCTTTTTGTATCCCAGGTTCTGTAGCTGATGACCGTAAGGTAGGTATCGGACACGGAGAACTTGCAGCACGCCTTCTTGAACCAGAGACAAAGTGCTTCGCTTTCCTTGCTGGTCACGAGTCTTTCGCAGCAGCTGAAGGTGCTATCAAGATTGCTCAGATGGCAAATAAGTCAAGGCCTGCCGACAAGCCACTCCGTTGCATCCTCAATGGTCTCGGTAAGGACGCTGCGATGATTATCTCTCGTATCAATGGCTTCACTTATGTTCAGACCCAGTTTGATTATTTCACAGGTGAGCTTAAGGAAGTAAAGCGCATTGCTTATTCCAATGGTCCTCGTGCTGCCGTCAATTGCTATGGTGCAGATGACGTACGTGAAGGCGTTGCTATCATGTGGAAAGAGGATGTAGATGTATCAATCACAGGTAACTCTACCAATCCTACCCGTTTCCAGCATCCTACTGCAGGTACATACAAGAAGGAGCGTATCCGTGCCGGCAAACCTTATTTCTCTGTTGCTTCCGGTGGTGGTACAGGTCGTACTCTTCACCCAGACAACATGGCAGCAGGTCCTGCTTCATACGGTATGACAGATACTCTCGGACGTATGCACTCAGACGCTCAGTTTGCAGGTTCTTCTTCAGTGCCTGCACATGTTGAGATGATGGGATTCCTCGGAATCGGTAACAACCCTATGGTTGGATGTACTGTAGCTTGTGCTGTACAGGCAGACCTCTTCCTTAACAAGAATTAATCTTTTTGTTTGTTCATTAATGCCGAAGCAATAGCATCTGTTATGCGTTGCTGTTGAATTGGTAATTGTATAAAACAGGGTTCTATTCATTATTCTGACATGACGTTTTTCGCCAGGGGATAATAAATAGAACCCGTTTACGTGTATGTGACGACATGTAAACATAGGGTGGGGCAGACAGTTCCAGCCCAAAAACAAGATACTATGGAGAATAAAGAAATCATAGTAATATATGAGGTGAATAGATTTCCTCAGGCGTTTATGGCACCCTTCTATTCCGATTACATTGGAGTAATAGTATGCCATCAAGGGATGTTTCGTTTTTGCGTCGATGGAGTATCTCAGGTGACTTCTGCAAATGAGACGGTATTTCTGTCAAGAGGCATAATGTTCAACGTGTTGGACACTTCTGCCGATCTTAGGGTTACGATGCTTTTTTATCGTGCAGAACAGATAAAGGATATGCTTGGCAATACCGTCATTTCCATGCGTCTATATTCGACAATCTATCCGAGTTCGTTTCATGTTCTTCATACAGGTCATGAAGAGACACTCGCTGACTATGCCAGACTGATAAGCAAGACAGAAAACTCAATGGAAGGGAATGCCTATCTCTCAAATGAGCATAAACTTCTGCTCATGGCTGTTACTTATAAGCTGTGCAGCATTTTTTCTGCTTCAATAAAGGCTACAGGAAAGGAAATGGACAGGAAAATCGAGATATTTGAGGCTCTCATCAAACTCATTGACGAGAATTTCACACGTGAGCGCGGTGTTGCGTTCTATGCTGATAAACTCTGTCTGACACCTAAATACCTTACTGTGCTCGTAAAGTCGTTGTGTGGAAAAACAGTACAGCAATTACTCTTCAAAGCTATTATTCGCAGAAGTATCTTCCTCATGAAGACTACTAACAAGACGATACAGCAGATAGCATACGAGCTGAGTTTCCCTAATGCGTCGGCATTCGGTACGTTTTTTAAGAAACATACGGGACTTTCACCAAAGCATTATCGGATTGCTACTAAGTAAACAGTTAGGTGTGAATGATTTCACCATAATCCCTACAACTGCCTGCTGAGCATTTTCTTCAAGTGTCAGCAAGAGATTGTCAGATTTTGTGTAATATAGGTTTTTGGTTTTTGATAACAAAAAAAATCATGCACACCTGATAATACTGACGAATAACTATCTTAGTTATACATACAAGAACTAACCCAACTGATTTTTTATGAAAAAACAATTTTTATCCCTTTCTCTCATTGTCGCATTGTCATCATCATGTATGGCACAATCTTGGCCTATGGCAAAACCGGAAGCAAAGGCAGGTATGCGATGGTGGTGGCTTGGATCCGCTGTTGACAAAAAGAACCTTTCATGGAATCTTTCCCAATATGCCAATCATGGTTGCGGTGCTGTGGAAATAACACCGATATATGGAGTCAAGGGTAACGAAGCCAATAATATCGACTATCTGTCTCCAAAATGGATGGAAATGCTTGAGTACGTTCAGGAAGAAGGAAAACGTACAGGTATTGAGATAGATATGGCAACCGGCACAGGCTGGCCATTTGGCGGTCCGTGGGTCCCATTGGAAGAAAGTGCTTCACAGATGGTAATTGTCGATACTACCCTTAATGCCAAGGAGATAAAGAAACTGCAACTGACTCCTCCCGCCAAGAAAGCAAAGAATACGAAACTTGTAGCCATATATGCCTTTCAGAGAAAAGGCAATGGAGTAGAAGAAGACGGTTTTGTCAGACTCGGTTATGACAAAAAGGGAAATCTCAGTCCGGTAGATGGAAAAAAAATATCAAAAGGCTCATGGAGAATAATTGCACTTTGGCAGAAATATGGAGTGATGATGGTCAAGCGTGCCGCTCCGGGTGGTCAGGGATATGTCGTCGATCATTTCAATCGTAAGAGTGTGGAGAATTATCTTCATCATATAAGCAATGCTTTTGAAAAGAGCGGAACGCCATATCCGCATACGTTTTTCAATGATTCGTATGAAGTAAGTGAGGCTGATTATACTACGGATTTGTTTGAAGAGTTCCAGACAAGAAGGGGGTACTGTCTTCAGGAAAACTTTGACAAACTGGTTGACGGAGACCCCAAGGTTGTGATGGACTACCGTGAGACGCTCGGCGACTTGTTGCTGGAGAATTTTACTCAGGTCTGGACAGCATGGGCACACAGTCATGGAGCAGTAACAAGAAATCAGGCGCATGGTTCGCCTGCAAACCTCATAGATTGCTACTCTGCCGTTGATATTCCTGAGATAGAAGGGTTTGGACTGACAGATTTTGGAATTAAAGGATTGCGTAAGGATCCTGGAATGACCCGTAAGAATGATTCGGATTTTTCGATGCTGAAATATGCTCCTTCTGCAGCCCATATCAACGGAAAACCGTTCACGTCAAGTGAGACTTTCACTTGGCTTACAGAGCATTTCCGTACAAGTCTGTCGCAAATGAAACCTGACTTGGACCTCATGTTCTGTGCAGGTGTCAATCATGTCTATTTTCATGGTACCTGCTATTCTCCGAAAGATGATGTATGGCCGGGATGGAAATTCTATGCCAGCATAGATATGAGTCCTACCAACAGTATATGGCGTGATGCTCCAGAACTGATGAAGTACATAGAGCGTTCGCAAAGTTTCCTGCAGTGGGGACAGCCTGACAATGACTTCCTTACGCTTTTGCCAGTACGAAATATGTGGGCAAAACGTACTAAGGGAAAGAGGCTGATGCAGTTTGCCATACATACCATGAACGAACTCGCACCCGAATTCGTAGAAACGATAGGCAAGATAGAAAATGCGGGCTTCGATTGCGACTATATCAGTGAGAAGTATTTGCTGACGACTGCATATCAGAATGGCAAACTGGTGACTGCTGCCGGTCAGGAATATAAGGGACTCATCATCCCGGATGAGGGGACAATAATGACTGATGAAGTGCGCCGTCACATTGACGACCTGAAAAGGCAGGGGGCAAATATTATGGTAGGTGTCAATGCTGATGCAATGTCAAGTGTTGCAATGCCGGAAACGATGAAAACGCAATGTGGTCTAAAGATGATTCGTAGAAAGAATGATACCGGCTACCATTATTTTATTGCTAACCTTACGCCTGATGACATAGAAAATGTAGTCGCCCTTGCAGTGCCTTGCGCTGATGCAATGTGGTTTGACCCTATGACTGGAGAACGTTATTCTGCTGAACTGTCAAATGATGGAATACGCATATCATTGCTTTCCGGACAGTCAATGATACTTCAAACTTTCAATGAAAAGCAGCCTGCACTTTGGGACAACGACAGTCCAGCCTTTGATGCAAGGAAAAATGCTCTCGTGAAAGGAACGGAGGTAGATATCAATAAAGGATGGAAACTGCAGTTTGTTGAGGAAAGTCCAAGGGTGACAGGTACGTTTGCTATAGATTCGTTGCAGACTTGGGAAAACCTTGACAATGATTCTGCAAAGGTAACCATGGGAACAGGAGTTTATGAGACGACGTTCAAGCTTCAGATCAATGGAGTTACCAAGGATGCGAAAGGAAGAAAGAAGATTGTTTCAAAGAGTCCGTCAGATGCTTCCGACAAGTGGGCTGTCAATCTCGGTGACGTGCGTGAGTCTGCCCGGGTTTATATAAATAATGTGTATGTTGGATGTGCGTGGGCTGTACCATATATACTGACATTTGATGCAACTGTTCTCAAAAGTGGTGACAACACCATAAGGATTGAGGTGACCAATCTCCCGGCTAACCGTATAGCAGAACTTGACAGGCGTGGGGTGGAGTGGAGAAAGTTTGAGGAAATCAATGTCGTTGACATCCGTTATAAGAAGACGAGATATGACTCTTGGAAACCTGTACCCTCTGGTCTAAACAGTAGTGTCAGGATATATGCTGTGAAATAGGTTGTTTAGTTGTTTGGTTGTTTAGTTGTTTGGTTGTTTAGTTGATAGCAATCTTCATTTGCGAATACAGACAACAAAACCACCAAACAACAAGACCACCAAACAACTAATTAATAAAAAAAGCAAAAACTATCCTATTCATTTGATATTGTCAAGAAAAATCACTAATTTTGCATCCGTTTACAAAACAGAAAGCACATTATAATATTACATAATTATGAATTTGAAAATAGCTGTTCTGGCTGGTGATGGTATCGGTCCAGAGATTATGGAGCAGGGTGTTGCAGTAATGGATGCCGTTGCCAAGAAGTTTGGACATGATGTGACGTATAAGGAGGCTCTTTGTGGTGCTCATGCTATTGATGAGGTAGGAGACCCTTTCCCTGAAGATACGTTCCGTATATGTGAGGAGGCTGATGCTGTGCTCTTTGCATCTGTAGGTGACCCGAAGTTTGACAACGACCCTACGGCAAAGGTGCGTCCAGAGCAAGGACTTCTTGCAATGCGCAAGAAGCTGGGGCTTTATGCCAACATTCGTCCTGTCACCACCTTTGACTGCCTTGTACACAAGTCTCCTTTGAAAGACGAGATAGTACGCGGTGCAGATTTTATCTGCATTCGTGAGCTTACTGGCGGCATGTATTTCGGCAAGAAACAGGAGCCAGCTCTCAATGAGGAAATAGGCACTGAGGATGCTCTTGACACCAACTATTATTCACGCCCGGAAGTGGAGCGCATCCTGCGTGTGGGCTATCAGTATGCACGTCAGCGCCGTAAGCATCTCACGGTCGTAGATAAAGCCAATGTGCTGGCTTCTTCCAGACTCTGGCGCAAGGTGGCACAGGAGATGGAAAAGGAATATCCTGACGTAACTACCGACTATATGTATGTCGATAACGCTGCCATGCGTATGATTCAGGATCCAAAGTTCTTTGACGTCATGGTGACAGAGAACACCTTCGGTGACATTCTTACTGATGAGGGTTCTTGCATCACTGGTTCAATGGGACTTCTTCCTTCAGCTTCTACAGGTTCATCCACGCCTGTATTTGAACCGATACATGGCTCATGGCCACAGGGAAAAGGACTGAATATCGCCAATCCTCTTGCTCAGATTCTGTCTGTTGCAATGCTGTATGAATACTTTGACCTGAAGGAAGAAGGTGCACTGATTAGAAAAGCCGTTGATGCTTCTCTTGACCAGAATGTCCGCACACCAGAGATACAGGTAGAGGGTGGTGAGAAATATGGTACAAAGGAAGTAGGTGCTTGGATTGTAGATTTTATCAACAAGGCATAGCATACGGCAAGGGGATTGCTCAGGATATTGTGTAGCAATTCCATTGTTTGACTTCGGGAGAAAACTCATCTACCATCTAACCCGATAATCGTACAGAGAATGAAAATTGTTATTACAGCAGTCACGCTATTCCTTGCTGTGGCAAGTGCTTCCGCACAGACAGCAAAGGAGTGGCGTGATTCCTTGTCTTACTTGTCACAACTCATTGAACGCCATCCCAAAGATCTTGAACTCAGGATGAGGAAGGCAGAGGCAAACATCGCTTTGGACCAGTGGCAGTATGCTCATGACGAGTATTCCAATATCCTCGAACTCTATCCCACCCATCTCGGGGCCTTATATTTCAGAGCCTATGTCAACGGTAAGTTGAAAAGGTTGGCATTTGCAAGACAAGATTATGAGCAGGTGTTGAAGTACGAACCAGACCATGAGGGTGCATTGACAGGACTTGTGCGTGTAAGCATTTCAGAAAAGAAATTCACGAAAGCTTATGACGAGGCAAATCATCTTTTAGAACTATACAAAGACAATCCTCGTAATTATTTGATACGTTCTGAGGTAGAAGAGGCTCTTGGACTGTACTCCCTTGCCATTGACGATGTCACCACGGCCATAGAAATGGAGAAAGAAAAGTCTTCCCCCAATCAGAAGATAGGTCTTGACGATGACCTGACCAGATATGTACTAATGAGGATAAACCTCTATAAGAAACAGATGGCTACACTGAAGAAGAAATCAGATAAAGAACTAAAGACCTTTATTGAGAGCGACGAACAGTTTCTTATATCAAAAGGTATCCCCAGTCGATTGTTCAGAAAATAAGTAGGTGTGCATAAGTGTTTTGTGATCCTTGCAATGCCCTAACCAACGACAGATTACCAACAACCGACATTATGAAATAATCACCCCTGATTAATGACAAAGTATTTCGCTATATTACTCATTCTTTTACTCACTGTCTTTCCCGTGTCATCTTTCAGGACATGGGCAGGCACTCCTGTTGCCGAGAACAAAAAGAGTGAAAAAGCGAAGAAAAAGGAGATAAGGAAGGTTTTGTCTCAGGCAAAGGCATCGCTCAAGCAAGGCAAAGACCTTCAGAATGTTGAGAAATCACTCAACACATTATTGAATGACACTTCAAATGTCCGGGATGAGAGAATACACCTCTTGCTGTTTCAATGTCTGGAAATGCAGTATCAGCAGGGGAATGAAAAACTATTTCTCAAACAAAAATATGATACAGCCACGCTCTTTCTCACTGCAAGAAAAATGTTTCTTGCATTTGAGAAATTTGACTCTGTTGATGCCTTGAATATGGAGTCCGGTCGCGCTTTTCCCAAATATCGGAGGGAACATTCGCAGAAGTTGGTTCCTTACTACCACAATCTATACACGGGAGGCATCTATTTCTTTAATCATAAGAAATATGACGATGCTTTGAAATGCTCAGAAACCTTTCTTTCCGCACCTCATTGGCCTTTATTCTCAAGTGTCAGGCTTCAGGCAGACAGCTCTGTAGTCAATCATGCTTCATATCTGTCGTTTATGTCCAGTTACAAGACAGGAGACAGTCAGCGTGCGCTGAAGTACAAGGATTCTGCCAAAAGCCATATTCCACGTCTCGAATCTACACTACAGTGCTTGTGCGAAATCTATCAGAAAGAGAATATGGAGGAAGATTATCTGTCGGCATTACAAACGGGTGTCGATAGTTTTCCTACATCTACCTATTTCTTTCCCAGACTTGTAGATTTATATTGTGAAGACGGGAAATATGACACAGCCCTTTCTCTTACAGAAAAAGTCATCGTTTCAGATACCACAAATCTTCTCCTTCATGTCACAAGGCAGACTCTGCTGCTAAATCTCGCAAGGTACCAAGAATGCGTGGATGAAGGACTGCGGATTATCTCTGTAAATGATTCCATTTCAGAAGCACACTATAATATTGCGTTGGCATACTATAATCAGGCTTTGGAAAAAGATATAGAGTTGAAGAAGAAGCCCCGGGAACGCACAAAACAGGTGAATGCCTTGTATCGCAAATGCCTTCCTTATATGCAGAGATACCGTTCCCTTGCTCCGGAACAAAGGGACAGGTGGAGACCCGTTTTGTATGATATATATCTAAACCTCAATATGGGCAAGGAGTTTGAGGAAATAGTGGAGCAATAGTTCGTATGGGGATTAGTACAGGTAGATGTGCATATAAATGTCATGCGTCGTGAGTGAATATTTCACTCTTCTTAATACACAAAAATAATAATGAGTCAATACAGCGAAATATTAAAGAAGCTCGGCATCGTGTCACTCAATCAGATGCAAAAGGATGTGAGCGGGGAATGTCGTGAAAGCAACCGTGACATGGTTATTCTTTCACCTACAGGTTCTGGAAAGACATTGGCTTACCTGCTTCCTTTGCAGGAACAGATTGACAGGGATGACATTAATGTCCAGATGCTTGTGGTTACTCCAGGACGTGAACTTGCACTGCAGTCTTCTGACGTCCTGAAGAATATGAGATGTGGAGTAAGGGGGATGGCTTGCTATGGAGGCCGTCCTGCTATGGAGGAACATAGAAAGATGAGGGAACTCAACCCTCAGGTAATCTTCGCTACTCCCGGTCGTCTTCTCGACCATCTTGAGAAAGGTAACATATTGTGCGACAACGTCAGTTTCCTTGTCATTGACGAGTTTGACAAATGTCTTGAGATGGGCTTTGCAAGGGAGATGACTGCCATCATTGGTTTCTTGGATGACAAATGCAGGAGATTTCTAATTTCAGCTACTGACATTGACTCTATTCCCAATTATGTCAATATGGGAAGGACAAAGAGATTGTCTTTCCTCAATCCTCAGCAGCAGACTGTTGACAGAATAGAGACGTTTTTCGTCAGGAGTGAACAGAAAGACAAACTCCCTCTTCTCGCTCTTCTCCTCACGGAGGTCGGAAGTCAGTCGAGCATCGTATTCCTGAACTATAGGGATTCTGTAGAAAGGGTGTCTGAATACCTTCGCCAGAATGCTTTTCCTCATGTTGTCTTTCATGGAGGATTGGAACAAAGGCAGAGGGAGTATGCACTGCATCAGTTCAGCAATGGTTCGGCGAATGTCATGGTCTGTACTGACCTTGCCTCACGAGGACTTGACATACCGTCAATAGGCAACATTATTCATTATCATCTGCCACTTGCGGAGAGCGAGTACATACATCGCGTGGGTCGTACAGCCAGATGGGATGCAAAGGGTAATACCTTTTTCCTCATTGGACCTGAAGAGACTATTCCCGGCTTTATTGACGTAAAACCGGAAGAGTATGTCGTAAAGACTGCCACACCTTATCCTGTCATGCCGACGATGGCAACGCTATATATCGGAAAAGGCAAGAAGGATAAGATAAGCAAAGGAGACATCGTTGGCTTCCTTTGCAAGATTGGAGGACTGAACTCCGACGATATCGGGCGCATCGACATATATGACAGATATGTATATGTTGCGGTAAATAGGAAGAAGTGTACGTCTGTTCTTAAAAATACTGCCGGTGCAAAGATTAAAGGGCAACGTACGGTTGTTGAAATTTGTTGTTTAGTTGGTTAGTTGTTTTGTTGTTTAGTAGTTTAGTTGTTTGGTTGTCTTGTTGATAGCTTTTCTCATTTGCGAATACAAACAACCAAACAACAAAACAACAAGACAACCAAACAACAAAACAACCAAACAACAAAACAACCAAACAACTAAAGTTAGTTTACTTTGCGTTATTGGATATATATCATAATTAGCCTATGTCTCTTTTCCTGTGATTTTGTCTTGAATGACAGGAAGAAGCAGGATGTCACTCCTTGGGGGGAAGTGGTAGAGGATACTCATGACTCTTCCCAAGATGAGGATTTATCCGATTCCCTGAAGAGTGGACAGATGACGCTCGCTGATATAGTCAATGCCGGTGAACTTATCATGCTTACCATGTCAGGTCCTGAGACCTATTATGACTATCATGGTCACGGATTGGGGTTGCATTATCTTCTTTGTGAAAAGTTTGCACAGAAGTTGGGGGTGTCGTTAAGGGTAGAGTTGTGCAAAGATACGACAGAGATGCTTTCCCGGCTTCGTAACGGAGAAGCTGACATTATTGCGTTTCCTCTTCCTGTATCAAAAGCAAAGGGGAAAAATAATGATGCTGCTGTTTCTGAAAATAATATGTATAGGGAATTGACACTCTGCGGAGTACATGACAGTCTCCGCACTTTTTCCTGGGCTGTAAAAAAGAGCAGTACTGAACTTTCAAAGACTCTTGATTCGTGGTTTGCGTCTTCTATGATAGCTGCTACGCAGCAGGAAATAAAGCAGACGATGAAGGTGGGGTTCGTGAAGCGTCATGTATATCCGTTTATGTTAAACAGGAAGGATGCTGTCATTTCCCATTACGATCATCTGTTCAGGAAATATGCACCTGTGGCAAAGTGTGACTGGACGCTTATTGCAGCCCAATGTTATCAGGAGTCTTGTTTTGATCCGAAAGCAAAGTCATGGGCTGGAGCATGCGGACTCATGCAGATTATGCCATCTACCGCTGACCATTTAGGTCTTCCCCGTTCGCAGATATATGAACCAGAGGCAAATGTGTCAGCAGCATGCCGTTATATGGCTGAACTTCAGGGTAAGTTCGGTGATATTCCGAGCAGGCAGGAACGCATACATTTCGCACTCGCTTGCTATAACGGCGGCTATCATCATATTCGTGATGCAATGGCTTTGACAAAGAAGTATGGGAAGAATCCTCGTCGCTGGGCTGACGTAAGGGAGTTTGTCTTAGGACTTCAGTATCCCCGTTATTACAATGACCCTGTCGTAAAGAATGGATATATGCGCGGGTCAGAGACTGCTGACTATGTCAATCGTATCATAGACCGTTGGAATCAATATCGTGGGGCAACTAAAGGTAGGTATGGCACGGGGATGAATGCTCAGCCAACGAGGTCGAGACATAAGAATAAGTGGGACAAGGCGACTGAATAAATGAATAAAGAGTGGCTTCTTGCATACAAGCAAGAAGCCACTCTTTTATTTCTTTCTGTGGAGCTGGAGGGAGTCGAACCCTCGTCCAAACAGGGAAATCATACGCTTTCTACATGCTTATTCCAGCCTTTGATTTTCGTGTAGCAGCAAGACCTGGACCACCAACTGATACCTTAGCCTCTAAAGATTCGCAGATGATATGAGGCAAACCATCTGCTATCCCTGATATTTTTGCACCGCTTAATCAGTCAGCCTCAAGGCATGGGCTCTGAGCGATGTCTCGTTCCAATGCCTGGCAAAGGAATAAAGCTAATCTACTATACTTCGATTAAGCAGCGAGAGCGTAGTTATTTTCGCCAATTAAATTGTTGACCGATGGGATTATGGAGTCCACAGCCGTTACTCCGCATGCTTACGTACCACCTCGGCCTGCTGTCAAATCCAGTCAGCCCCTCAAGGTTGTTACCCTTGAAAAAGAGAGTGTTGCAACAAAAGACGGGTGTGCGTGAGCAAAGGTTTTTATAAAAAAAAGACTGCAATAACGCCTGTCTTCCGCCTTTCTGTCTGCAAAGGTAGCACTTTTTTAGGACATAGACAACATTTTTCGCATTATAATATTGAAAAATGTATAAAACCTATGACCAACAACCTGCAACCCACAACCAAAGACCAAAGGTCTGGACTTCCTTCCGATAGTACAGTCATTGACCTTTTTCCTCCTTTGTCTTCTTTCGTCCAAACAATTCACGCCAGCGGCTGAAGTCGCGTTTTAGGATAAGTCCCAGTCCCTGGGTGTTCAGGGAGTTTTTCGTGAAGTAGCGGTCGTTGGTCTGATTATATACTCTGATTGCAATATTTCCGTTTGGAAGAAGCAGGTAGCGCACGTCGAAATCGCCGATGAAACCCTGCGTGGCAGTTGCGGCATTGTCGCGATAGCCGAATTGTCCGTTGATTAACAGACGGTTGTTGAGCAGCGAACCGTTGAGAAGTCCCTCGTATTCAGCATTGTTGAATCCTTCGTCGCCTGGAGATATGTTGGCTCCGAAGTTCCATTTTGAACTGTTTACAAACTTACTGAGTATGTTGTTCATCTGCTGGCTGAGAGTGCCGCTGAGAATACTCTGCATGGCAAGTGACGTCTGGCTGTTGCCTCTCGCATCCATGCCTGCGTTGTTCTCTGTCTGTGCGTAGAATCGTCCTACTGACAGCAGGTAGAGCACTTGCTGGTTTATTTTCTCCTCACTGTTGATGAGGGAGTAAATCATCTGTTTTACTTCAGTGTTGTTGGTGTGAGGCTCAAGGTTGAAGGAGACTACGGGAGCACCTGCCGTACCCGTAATGTCCATGAGGCAATCTACCCGGATGTTGTTGCTGGAGAAGGAACTGCCGATGTTGAGGTCAGCGAGTGAGACGCTGTTGAGCACATACCTTGCCTGAAGGTTGAGTATGGCGTTGAAGGGATCTCCTCCGAAATTGATGGAACCACCGTTCTGGAAGTCGAAGTTACGGTGGACTACGTTCTGGATGGTCAGTTTATACGTGCCGTTGTCTATGAGATAGTTGCCGAAAAGGTCAAATTTTCCTTTGTTGTAATAGTTTGCTCTCAGCACGCCCGTGCCATGGAGGTCTATATAGTCTCCCGTGCGTCCATCCATGAGTAGTTTCAGTGTAGCGTCAGGCGTGACGTTGAGCAGGAAATTCATCCTCATGTTGGTGCGTACGTCCACCTTCTGCTTTTCCTCATCGGAGGTGTCCTGCTGTCCGTCTGTCTTTTCATTCTCATGTCGTGTGGCTGATTTCCATGTGATAAACTCCTGTTGCGAGAGGGCATCGGGGCTGGAGGCGTTGTAAACGACAAAACTGCCCGGCTCTACGTCGCCGTTGATGTCGAACGTCAGTTCGCTGCTCCTTCCCGTTATCTTGCAGTCGCCTGAGAGGAAGGCAGTGCCATAGAACGTGTTTTCCCCGAAATCGTTGAAGTCATAACAGAGGAAATTCTCTGCCTTTATGTCGAAATCGTAGGTCAGTCGTGAGAGGTTATGGTGATGCAGGCCGCCTGAGAAGTATGCTGCGTTGCCGTATTTGTCGTAGATAGGCTGGTTGGCAAGGCGTATGTCGTCCGGGACAAAGGTGATGGTGTCGCTGCGCAGGGAGTAACGGCAGTTGAGGGAAGAGATGGTAAGTGCTCCGTCTGCTATGAGTTTTCCTTCGAGATTGACTCCTGACAACGGTCCGAAAAGGCGCACCTTTCCCTTTCCCCAGGCATCAATGTCTTCCATGAAACTGCCACAGAAGGAATGCATGAAGTCTAAAGGTACTTTCACAGCCTCGATGTCGAGGTTGATGCGTGAACGCTGCGGTGATACGAAACCGTTGATGTTGAGATACCTCTCGCCCTCTTCTTCCGTATGGGCTGTAATGTCTATCTGCTTTTCGTCATTGTTAAGCCTCACGTCTGCGTGCAGGTTGCCCATCCTGCCATACTCGAAGAGGAAGCCGTCCACATCGAGATGTCCGTTTGCTTCCGGTGTGGAGAGTATGCTCTTGCCGCAGAAATGACCTGTGGCAAGACCTCCAAACTCTACAGAATGGAAGTTGACAAGGTTCATGATATACTCTACGTTGACATTTTTCAAATCCACGGTGAGTGAGTCAGACGGGTATTTGGAAGCCTTTCCGTTGATGTAAATGTGCTGGTTGGCGTTTTCTACTGCGAAATGGTCTATCGAGAGCCTTCCGTCTGCATAGACGATGTCGCGCGAATGGAGATGCCAGAGGCTGTCACCTACATGGACGTTGGATGGACTGATACTGACTTTTGCCAGAGTAAGTCCGTTGGCGGAGGATGAGATGTTTGCTTTCGTGTTGAGCTGTCCGCTGAACTCGTCCTTGCTGTGATTGTCCCATGAGAGGTGGGTGGAAAGGATGTCGTCCTTCGCTTCTGCCTCAAGTATGACGGCGAGGGGGGATTTGCCTGCATTTCTCAACGTGAACGTGAGGTTGGAATGCAGGGATTGTTCGGGTGTCCAGAGCAACAGTTTGAGATTGTCAATCTTTTTCCCGTTTATTTCCAACGACGGTGCATCGCAGTAAATGTTTGTCTGCTTCGCAAAATCATTGAAATATCCTTGTATCTCAAGTGGCTGTGCCAAGTCAAGGTCGATGCCGAGAAAGCGTTTCAGCAGGATAGTGGAACGTATTTCTCCCTTTAGTGCCATGTCGTTGACACGCTTGCCTGTCTGGGGTGTTACCGGGAATGATGGCAGATGGGCCTTCAGCAGGTTGGCGAGACTGTTTCCGAGGGTCGTCAGCCGGAAGTCTCCCTTGAGCATGAGGTCTGCAAAGTCGCTGTTGAGGCTGATTTCTTTCCCGTGTTCTCCTGCATGAGAGACGAGGCGGATGTTGTCTATGTGAAGGTACGGGGCTGTGATGTCACCGCCGTGCGGTCCGCCGATGATGTCGATGTCTTTGACTGACACCGAGCCTGTCATGTTGTCGATGTCGCTTCCTTTAAGGGAAATGTCAGCCTTTAGGCTGTAACTGTCATTCTTGCAGTTGTTTATTACGTTGAGTGGAAGGAGGTTTAGCCGGTCGATGTCAATGGAAGCGTCAAGGCTTTTCATTGCATCGGCAATGGAGGCGGTGGCATTGGCGGTGACTGTCACGTTGGGGTCGATGACGTTGATGTCTGCCTTTACGCTGCCTTTGTGGTATTCTCCCTCAATGTTTGCGTTGGTATATGTGTAACCTTTGTATTCTATGTTGTTCAGGAGCGCCTTTATCGAAGCGTCGGAAAGTTTTTTGTCCTCTATCCTGGCATTGCAGTCAATGTCGGTGGAGATAATTCCGAGGTCGTCATTCGCCATCAGTTTTCCGAGGTCAAACGCTGAGGTCTTGATTATGCCGGAGATGTTGCCCTTGTCATATTCTGCGTTGATGCTCACATCTCCGCATTCACTCGTAACTATCTCTCCGTCAAAAGAAAGGGATTGCTTGCTTCCAGCGGTTGTTCCGCTTGCTTTCACGTCTCCGAGGGCGAGTACCTGCTGCGGTAAGGCCACTATGGCATTTATCTCTCCTATGATGCCCGATGAGGCGGAGAGTTGCAGTTTGTCTGTCTTCCAATGCGGGTCGGAGATGATTTTCCTGCATCCTGCTTCTGTTTCCAGGGAGAATGACTTGTCCTTCGTGCCGATGTTTACTGAAGCATAGGCGTTGCCGTCCTTGCATTTTCCTCTGACATTACCTTTCATGGCAGGAAAACCGTCGAGTGAGAAAGGGAGGAAAAGGCTCATTTCCTGCGGTGAAAGGGTATGTATCTTTGCCGTGAAATCAGCGTTCAGTCCCTTTTCCTGTATCTTCTTGTCCCTGATGGAGTAGGAGAGGGCGAGCGACGGTATCTCGATGTCGCTTTTTTCTGTCTTCAGTTCAAAGTCCTTCATGCCGACATTTCCGTTGCTTGCATTGAGACGCATGGTGAGTTTGCTGACGTTGAGTCCGCATTTCTCTTTCAGGGAGAGTCGCTTTATGTTCACGTCAATGCTGTCGTCTGTCAGTTTGTAGAGGATGACATGACTGGACAGGCGGCTTATTTCCAGATGGTTTTCGTCCAGCCGCCCCGTTTTCTTTGGCTGGTATCTGAGGTTGTGCCTGATGTTTCCGTTGAGAATGACGAGCGAACTGATATGCAGGTCGAGAGGTTTCTTGTCTGTCTTGTCCTTGGAGGAGAGCGAATCTACCATAAACTGGAAGTTGTAGTCTTCCTCGGGCGAGTCCTTGTAGATGTTGGCGTCGAGTCCGAAGATTTGAACTGACGACAGGTTTATCTTTCCCTGCATGATGTCTATGACGTCTATCTTTGCCGACAGTCGGGGAAGGCGCAGCAGTCTCTCATTCTTTTGGTCGATGACGGTAAGCTCATCAATGACGATACGGTTGAGGAAACCGAGGTCCACTCTCTTTACATCTACCTTCGAACCGATCTTTCCCGAAAGTTCAGAGCCTACAATGCGGGCAATCCCCGTCTGTATGACAGGGATATGGAGCAGTGTCATCATTATGGCGTAGATGATGACGAGTGTCCAGATGGTTCTTGACAGTATTTTCTTCAATGAGAGTTGATTTTTTATACGGTTTTAAGGTTATACGGTTGTGAGGTTTTTTAGGTTATAAGGTTTTACGGTTATAGGAAGTTACAATCAGCCTTGGCAAATCTCCGTAAAACCTTAAAACCCTAAAACCGAAAACAATCAATAGACTCTTGGCCCGAAGATGGTCGTTCCGATTCTGACCATCGTGCTTCTGCATTGCTGGGCAATGAGGTAATCGCCGCTCATGCCGTATGAACGTTCGGAGAAATAGGGCTTGTCGTAGAAATATCCGGCTTTCATCTCGTCGAAGAAGTCGGCGGCTTTCGTGAACTCTGCCCTTATCTGAGCCTCGTCATCCACGTTGCTTGCCATCATCATGATGCCGCATATCCTGACGTGGCGCATCTCTTTCCATTCTCCTTGTGCGAGGAGCGCGCGGCATTCCTCCATCGTCATGCCGCTCTTCGTCTCTTCTTTGGCAATATGCAGTTCGAGAAGTACGTCAATGACACGTCCTGCTTTCTCTGCTTGTCTATTTACTTCTTTCAGTAGTCGTAGAGAGTCGATAGTCTCAATCATAGAGACATACGGTGCGATATATTTCACTTTGTTGGTTTGAAGGTGTCCGATAAAGTGCCACCGTATATCGTCGGGCAGTTCTTCATGCTTGCTTCGAAGTTCCTGTTCACGACTTTCGCCGAATATTCTCTGTCCTGCGTTGTATGCCTCAAGGATGTATTCCTTAGGATGAAACTTGCTGACAGCGACCAGCTTGACGCCATCAGCAAGTGTTTCTTTTACTTTTAGCAGGTTTTCCTTTACAGGGTACATCTTTCCTTCTTTAATATGTGGTGGATTCAACTTCCGCAGGTTAATGACTTGCCCAGTTTCATAGGGTTGTGGGGTTGTAAGGTTTTCTGTTTCTGTTATGTGGTTATTGGGTTACAAGGTTGTACGGAAGTTACAGACCGCCGTTACAAACCTCCGTATAACCATAAAACCTCAAAACCGTATAACCGTAAATAGACATATCTCCGAAAAACCTTAAAACCACAAAACCTTAAAACCACAAAACCTTAAAACCGAAGAAGTTGAAGCTTGCGAAACGAAAATAGCGGGAAAAAGCAGTTTGTCTTGCAGACTTACTGCTCCTCATACTCAGGCTTGTCGTCCTTCTTTTCTGCCAGAGCCTTGCCGTCATGCTCAAAGACGTCGAGGATCTGTGTCTCTGCGACGCTTGCGATGACGTAGTCTATCATGGTCTTTCCCATAACATCGTTGATGTAGGTCACAGCCTGTGGCAGGGAATGAGCCTGTACGAGATAGTTGACGGCAGTCTTTTTCTCTTTTCCTTTCTTCTCGTCGATGGTGATGAAGAACAGTTTTGCCTTGAACCAGCGGTCGTCTGCAGGCATGTCGGAGAAGAATATCTCCTTGTATGCAGCCTGCTTTATGTCCTTGATGTTAAACTCTCCGACGATATAGGCTGACATTTCTTCCGTTATGATGGTCTCAGTCTCGGTAAAGGAGAACGCATCCACCACATACTGCTCCGTAATGGGCTTCTGTATGCCTTCGTCATTCAACTTGTCGTAACGTACCTTTACCTCAAACCATTCTGATGTTCTTGATCTCATTTTCTTCTGTAAAATTATTTAGTTGTATGAATTTTCAAGATGCAAAGTTAGGAAAAATAATTGGAAAACGGATATATTTCCTGCCATAATGATGTTTGCGAGCAATTTTTATACATTATTTTTTTGCAAAGTGATATGTTTTCTATACCTTTGCACTAATTTTACAAATATTACATCAAATTCATAAATCAACTATGCCAGAGATTTCGATTCGTGGTCATGAGATGCCAGAATCTCCTATCAGGAAACTTGCTCCTTTAGCAGCAGCGGCAAAAAGGCGCGGCACCAAGGTCTATCATCTGAACATCGGTCAGCCTGACCTTCCTACTCCGCAGGTAGGACTTGATGCCTTGAAGAATATCGACCGCAACATCCTGGAATATTCTCCTTCTCAGGGTTATCAGTCATATAGGGAAAAACTCGTAGGTTACTATAGTAAATACAACATCAACGTCACGGCGGATGATATAATAATCACCAGCGGTGGTTCGGAAGCCGTGCTTTTCTCGTTCCTCGCCTGCCTCAATCCCGGCGATGAGATTATCGTGCCGGAGCCGGCATACGCCAACTACATGGCTTTTGCCATTTCCGCAGGAGCGAAGATACGTACCATTGCCACGACCATTGACGAGGGTTTCTCCCTGCCTAAGGTGGAAAAGTTTGAGGAACTCATCAACTCACGCACACGTGCCATAATGATATGCAACCCCAACAACCCCACGGGCTACCTATACACACGTCGTGAGATGAACCAGATACGTGACCTCGTGAAGAAATATGACCTCTATCTCTTCTCTGACGAAGTATATCGTGAGTATATCTATACGGGTTCGCCTTATATCTCTGCCTGCCACCTTGAGGGAATAGAGCAGAACGTCATCCTCATTGACTCCGTATCGAAGCGTTATTCCGAGTGCGGAATACGTATCGGTGCGCTTATTACGAAGAACAAGGAGGTGCGTGCGGCTGTGATGAAGTTCTGCCAGGCCCGCCTTTCTCCTCCTCTTATCGGGCAGATAGTGGCAGAGGCGTCTCTCGATGCCCCGGAGGAATATCTCCGTGACGTGTATGACGAGTATGTGGAGCGCAGGAAAGTCCTCATCGACGGTCTCAACAGGATACCGGGGGTATATTCCCCGATACCTATGGGTGCGTTCTATACTGTGGCAAAACTGCCTGTCGATGACTCTGAGAAGTTCTGCCGTTGGTGCTTGGAGAAGTTTGAATATGAGGGCGAGACGGTCATGATGGCTCCCGCAGCCGGCTTCTACACCACTCCCGGTGCAGGCATCAATCAGGTGCGTATCGCATACGTCCTCAAGAAAGATGACCTTGAGCGTGCGCTCGTAGTGCTACGCAAGGCTCTCGAGGCATATCCCGGACGGGTGGATGAGGAAGCGTGAAAATAAGCGTTCGCAACCAACAACCCAAAACCAACAACCCCCAAAAATCATCCCAACCCACAACCAAAAACCCACAACCAAAAACCCACAACCAAAAACCCCAAAAAACAATGCCCCTCCCACTATTCATAGCAAAAAAGATATACAACAGCGAAGGCGACAGGCAGAAAGTGAGCCGCCCAGCCATCCGTATTGCTATAATAGGAGTCGCCCTTGGCCTTGCCGTCATGCTTGTATCAGTATCTGTCGTATTGGGTTTCAAGCACACCATACGTGACAAGATAGTAGGCTTTGGCAGTCATATCACGGTGGCTGACTTCTTCACCCTGCAGTCCTCCCATCCAAGGCCCATACAGGTCAATGACTCGGTGATGAAGTCGCTGGCGAGGTTTGACGGCGTGAAGCACGTGCAGCGTTACGCCATGACGGAGGGTGTGCTGAAGACGGAGAGGGACTTCCTCGGTGTAGTGTTCAAGGGTGTGGCAGAGGAGTTTGACTCCACCTTCCTTTCCCAGAACCTTGTAGAGGGTTCGGTGCCGCATTTCTCAAGCGAGAAGAGCGGAAACAGGATTCTTGTCTCTGCAAGCATAGCAAACAAACTGGACGTTCACGCAGGCAGCACCCTCTATGGATATTTCCTCAACGACGGGGACGTGAGGATGAGGAAATATACTGTTGCAGGTGTCTATCAGACAAACCTCAAGAAGTTCGACGACACGATGTGCTTTGCCGACCTGTACAGCATAGTGAGGCTGAACGGCTGGGAGAGCGACCAGGTGACGGGAGCCGAACTGACCCTGAATGATTTCAGCGACAAGGAACGTGTGTATGACGTCATCATCGACAGCGTCAACAAGCGTACCGACGCTTACGGCGGTACCTACTGCTCTGCCACGGTGGATGAGCAGAACCCCCAGATATTCACATGGCTCGACCTGCTCGACATGAACGTATGGATAATACTTGCCCTCATGGTCTGCGTGACTGGCTTCACCATCATCAGCGGACTGCTTATCATCATCCTTGAGCGGGTTCAGATGATAGGCATACTGAAGGCTCTCGGAGCCCGCAACAGCCTGGTGCGCCACACGTTCCTGTGGTTCGCGGTCTTCATAGTGGGCAAGGGAATGCTCTGGGGCAACGTGCTGGGCATCGGTATCTGTCTCCTGCAGAAATTTACCGGCTTTGTCTCTCTCGACCCTGCCACGTATTACGTCTCCGAAGCACCCGTGGAAATCAACGTCCCCCTATTCCTCCTTGTCAATGTCGCTGTCTTTGTCATCAGCGTCATGATGCTTGTCGTGCCGAGTTTCCTCGTCAGTCACGTCCATCCTGCCCGCTCCATGAGATACGAGTAATGCTTTCAGCATCACCTTTGCCTGCTTCTTCCTCGCCTTTGTCTCAGCGTTGGGACGCTCAAGCCTGTCATATCCCTCGGCGGCGAGGCGCAGGCAGTCGGCGGCCTTGCCGTAGTCTCCGGCAAAGAGTGAGCAGAAAGCGAGTCGGAAATATACGTCACCCTGTTCGTCTGTCCTGCAGACGGGCAGGGTTTTCTCGTAATATACCTCGGCGGAGTCGTAACGGCACAACATGAACAGGCTTTCGGCGCAGGTGAAGTAATATGTTGCACGCTCCTGCGGAGGGAAGGGCGAGAGCGAGGGTATTGCCTTGCAGAGGGTCCGGGCTGCTTTCTCGTAGTCGTTCTCCTTGTAATAGCATACTCCGAGGTATGCTTCAAAGCGGGGGTTGAGAGTGTAGATCTCCTTCAGTTTCTCAAACTCCAGCATGGCCTCATGATACTTCCCGCCCCCGAAATACTCTATTGCCTTGCCGAGCGTTTCGGAATGTCTCGACCTCTGGGCTAAGCACGTCAGGGGTAGAAGCGAGATTATGTATATATAATAAGGTAGTAGTGTGCGCATTTCGTGTCCTGTTCCATGTGGCAGGTTCTGTGCTGCCGTTCTCAGATGTCCAGCTCCGGCAGGAGCTTCTGAAAGTATTCTCTCCCGTAGTCTTTCTCTCTCCTTACCTCGCCATCCATGGTCACGATGTCTGCATCGAGGACTATCACGCCCAGGCGGCGCAGGTCTGCCGTGTTGCCTGAAAGGGTTTCCATTGCCTTGCAGACGGCTTTCGCTTCGCTTTCGTCCAGTGTGGTCTGCACCAAAGCCAAGGCATTGTGGAAGTCGGGCGAGTGCTTGCCCATGCCTACGGCAGGGTTGCGCAGCGTGGTTGTCACCCTGACAGAACGGAATACCGTGCGCAGCATCTGCACGGCCTTGGCTATCGTGTGGTCGCCGTCCGGCGTGTTGCTTCCCAAGGAAATGACGAGTCGTGAGGTTTTCATGATGCAAAGTTACATATTTTTCCGTTATTTATTTGCTCTTTTCAAATAAAATGACTAATATTGCATTCGCATTTTGCGTCACGGAGCAGGCATCGCGATGCTCTTTGGCGCATAATGCCTTAATATTAAGAAAGTTACTGTAATGAAGAATCTTAGGTATTACTGCATCATCGTGCTGGTGTCGCTGGGCTTGAAGGGCTTGGCAATGGACGTGAAGGGTATGTTTGTCTCCATGCCCGACTCGATGGTGCTGCTCATCGACAGGCACAACCGTGAGACCTTGGTTTCCTATGCCGAACCGGAGGCTGACACTTGCAGCGTGGTAAAGAACATATTCGGCAGCGAGTCGTGGATCTCGCATATTGACGACAACCTCATCGTCTTCCATCCTTCGCAGGTACGCACCATTGAGATGCGAGTCATGGGCAGGGATAACGGTGATTCTGTCCTGTACGTCATTGATACTTATCTCACTCCCGAGAAGGAAAGCAGGGTCACTGTGTATGACGGCGACTGGAGCCGACTGTCAGAAGTGGACCTGCAGGGGATGTTCTCTGATTTTGCCGTTGAGGATGCCGAGGACGAAATGCTGGGACGTTACAGTCCGTTGCCCGACATCAGGTTCGTCTCTGCTGCGTTCGCCACTGACGATGTGAACGCTATGGTTGTCACGCTGTCGCTTCCCATGCTCAATGAAGGAGAGAAAAGTAAGCAAAAAGCCGAAAATATGCAAAGAAAATTAAACTGGGATGGGAATTTATTTAAATAATGCAAAATAATTCGTAAAATTCGTATCAAAAGTTTTTTTAATCTAAATATTATTCGTAACTTTGCACCGTGTTTTTCATGGTATTAGATTATTAAGGTTAATAAAGATTGGTTGTCGTGAGACAACCAATTCTTGTTTTCCCCTTTCCCTTCTCAAAAGAGCATGGAACGGGGAATTTTTTGTTACATTGCTGACTTCGGAAAAATTGCGTTTTCGGAGCTGTTTTTCCGTGATTTTTTCGCTTTTTCTGGTGATTTTTTTGTGAAATGTCTCAGAAAACGGTGCTTTCTCAGCATGATAGCTATGTTTTTTGACTGCAAAACCGAGGCTTTCGCAAGGTAAAAGCGTAGATATTGCAACATGAAAGCATAGCTTTTGCAGGCAGATGCGTTTGCTGCCTTCTTGCGTTGTTTTGTATCTTACTGAATGATAATGGATTATAAAAATAGCGGATAAATCGAGAATTTGCGCACGAAACGAAAGTGATTTTCAAATTCTTCATTCTCGCAGCGTTTCAATCATTGTTTTTGGTGATTTTCTTTCCTTGTTTTCCGTCTTTTCTCCGTTGGTTGATTCCCTTTTTTTTCTTCGTCTTTTTTTTTATCTTTTAGTCTTATCCTTCCCTTGTTTTTCGTCCTTTGTGTGGTATGTGACTTCCCGTTTCTTCCATTGTTGCTGTCAGGTCTCTATTCAAACAGGTAGTAAGGACTGTCAAAGTCTTCTGAGGTGTCGAAGATGAAGTCTTCTTGCTTGGCATGTTCTTCTTCCCAGCCTTCGCCTCCTTCTGGTGGAGTTGGGTTTTTGTCAGCGTTTCCAGACATTGTTTTCATGACATCACAAATCTCAATGTCAAGGTACTCAATCTCCGGTCTAATATATTTTAGTTTTTTTGTCATGCTTAACGGAAATGTTTCAGTTTGTAATATTCTTTGGGTCAGTATATAATAGATACCTTTCTGCAAAGATATAACTTTTTCCTTGTCAAGGCAAAGTTTTTCAATAAATAATTCAACGGGGGGGTAATTATAACATTTTTTAATATAAAAATATCGCTGAATAAGTAGATATTTGTCAATCCGTTGGAAAAATCGAACAATATCGTCAGTCTTGTCTCTCAGTTTATCGTCCAAAAGTAGTACGCAATCCTGCCAGACGGCTTGCGCCTCCCGCCCACCGGCCGACAAACCTCCTTGCAGTAGAATTGTCGGCCGGCAGGCGCAGGGATTATTCCTCATAGACGCTTTCTATCTCTACCACATAGACATCGTGGAGCGAACCGCCCGGCTTGTCATTATACCAGCGGCTGAGCACTTCCTTGTCGATAAAGTTGTCCGCCTGCATCGATGCCTTGAAGAGTTTGCGGCAGTCTAAGGTAATCTCCGCCTCGGCGAAGGTGACGGCTCCCGTCTCGAGAACGCAGGGAGTGAGTCCTGTCTCAGCCACCTTGTCTGTGTCTCTTCCGCTTTTGCTTCCGCACAACTGCAGAGCATTGCGATAGTCCTCGGGGTAGAACGAGAGAGTGAGGCGGTCAGACTGCTCTATGAACTCATGCGTGTATCTCTCCGGTCTGATGAATACGAAGGCCACCGGCTTGTTCCACAGCCATCCCAATCCTCCCCATGATGCTGTCATGGTGTTGTTCTTTTCTTTTGTACCTGCTGTCACGAGCATCCATTTCTTTCCTATTTGCTCAAACACGTTTTCTTTCGCTATCTTTTCTATCTCTGTTCTTTTCATATCTGTCAGGAATTTTTCAAGTTTTTATTTCAAGATTTTTTTTCATCAAGAATTACAGAATTAAAGAATTTTCTTTGTTTGGAGACTTGTTTGTATGAGAGTTATTTGGCTATTGTCAATTTGCTAATTTCAATACCCCAAAGAAAAAAATCTTTTATTCTGTAATTCTTGATGAAAAAAAATCTTGAAAAAAAATGATAGGGTCTTGAAGAAAGGATAAAAGAGGGAGGGCGTGATTACTTTGCCCAATGGATATAGTCAGCCTTACGTGGCTTAGGAGCAGGAAGCTCAGAGTCTGCATAGCCGAGAGCAACGTGACCGATGCCGATATAGTCGCCCTCAATACCCAGTTGGCGGAGGATTTCCTTGCCCTCCTCGCTCTCAAACTCCTCCTTGGCACGATGAATCCAGATGGAATTGACACCGAGCGACTGAGCCGCAAGCATCAGGGTCTGCATTACTATTGAGCCATCATAAATGGCATTGGGACTCTCCTTGACCAATACGATGAGCATACAAGGAGCACCATAGAAAGGGTCGGCACCAGGAGGAGTGGAGGTGACGAGCTTGTTGCCGGTGATGATGGCGGAGTTCATGCGGCTTATCTTGTCGCGGAGCTCACGGTTGGTGACTGCGATGATGATGGGGTTCTGCTGTCCACGACTCGTGGGAGCCCACGTGCCAGCCTCGCATATCTGCCTTATAATGTCCTCCGAAGGCATACGGGAAGGGTCAAAGGAGCGGCAACTCCTGCGCTCCATAATTGTCTTTATTACCTCGTTCATAAAAAAAATACTTTATTCATGACAAAGGTAAGCATTTTCTTGAAATAGATAATAACAATAATGACGCATTAACATAGATTAACGGCTTGGATGATTTAAAAAAATCTCTGATGTAATCGGTAGTTTTGGTCTGTTTATTCTATGAAGGCTTGATGTCGAAATTGTGCAAATATAGGACAAAATTGACATTTCTTCTTTGTGTTATTCATCTTTTTACTTAACTTTGTAGTCGAAAAAGGTGGTCAGCGTAAACACTGACCGTCATCGACCTATAACCTAAACAAGATGCAAATACCGATAGAATCGCTCAATCTGCTAATGCTCAACGTGGGATTTGCAAGGCATAATGCAGACTGGAACTGGAAGAATGTCAACTCGCCCTTCACGCGTATATTCTACGTGGTGGACGGCGAAGCGAAGATAATCCTTTCCGGCAAGACCGTAAACCTCAAGCCGGACCACATGTATATCGTGCCGGCCTACACTGCGCACAGCTATGAGTGCGACGGGAAGTTTGAGCTTTACTATCTTCATGTCTATGAAGGATTCAAGAACCGCGCCGACATCTTCGAGTATTATGATTTCCCAGCAGAGGTGGAGGCAGGCGAGGAAGAGAGGCAACTCTTCGACAGGATGTGTCGGAAGCATCCTGACACCTGCATCCCCGAGAGCAATCCACAGTCGTACGACAACAGTTCAAAGTTCTATTTCTACGTGCGCCGCTACAACGAGATGCCGTTGTACATGAAGATGGAGATACGTGGAAGCATCCTGACACTCGTCTCACGCTTCATGGAACACGCCTCGCCACGACTCTGGACCTACGACGAGCGGCTCGAAAAGGTGTTGAGGTACGTCCACAACAATGTATATGACGATATTGACGTAGATGACCTTGCCGAGGTGGCTTGCATCACGAAGCCTTACCTCATACGCCTCTTCCGTACAGAACTGAACATCTCGCCGCTGCAATACATCAACCGCAAGAAGATAGAGAGGTCGCAGCTCCTACTTCTTACCGAAGAACTGTCTGTCAAGGAGATAGCCTATACGTTAGGCTTCAATGACCATTCATATTTTATACGGCTGTTCCGCAAGAAAGTAGGCTTGACACCGCAGGAATACAGGGAGAGGATGAAATGAGGATTCTTTTTCTCGCGGTCATACGGTTGTTGGGTTGTATGGTAGTGCGGAAGTGGCAACCAGCCCCCACAAACCTCCGTAAAACCTTAAAACCATAAAACCGTAAAACCGTATAACCTTAAAACCGTATAACCTTAAAACCATATAACCAAATAGAAAAGAAGATATGGAAGGATACATACAGAAACGCTATGATTTCCCGACAAAGCGTTATGTGCAGACACTCGAACTCAACTCTGACGAGGAAGCACGCCGGGAATATATCAAATGGCATTCCAAGGAATACAGTTGGAAGGAGATAAGGGAAGGCATCAGGGAAGTAGGCATTCTCGAGATGGAGATTTACATACATCGCAACACGCTCGTGATGATAGTAGATACTCCCATCGACTTCGACTGGACAACAGCCATGGCACGTCTCGCCACACTGCCGAGACAAGCGGAGTGGGAGGCTTTCGTCAGCCAGTTTCAAGGTTGCAGCGCAGAAGCTACAAGCGATGAGAAATGGCAGATGATGGACAGGATGTTTTATCTTTATTAATATGTTGTTTAGTTGTTTTGTTGTTTAGTTGTTTTGTTGAATGAAATGGTTTTTTGCTTTGGCAAACAACAAGATAACAAAACCACCAAACAACAAAACAACAAAACCACCAAACAACAAAACAATGCTTTACCACAACTTAGGAAAGACAGGATTGAAACTGTCAAACATCAGTTTCGGAGCCTCGTCACTCGGCAGCGTGTTTCATGCCACAAAGGAGGCGGACAGCATCAGGGCTGTGGAGACGGCTCTCGACGGCGGCATCAACTTTATCGACGTAAGTCCCTACTATGGACACTATAAGGCAGAGACCGTGCTCGGAAAGGCACTCAGGGTGCTGCCACGGGAGAAATACTATCTCAGCACAAAGGTGGGAAGATACGGCAAGGACGGCGTGAACACGTGGGATTATTCCGCACGGCGAGTGACCGACAGCGTATATGAGAGCATGGAACGGCTCAACGTCGATCACATAGACATCATCAATGTCCACGACATAGAGTTTCAGGCATCCTTGCCCGGAGGCTTGCAGAAGGTGTGCGACGAGACGTTGCCCGCTCTCGTAGAACTGAAGAAGAAAGGCATTGTCAGCTTCGTGGGCATCACTGACCTGCAGTTGGACAACCTCAAATGGGTGGTGGACCACGTGGAGGAGGGCACTATCGACAGCATCCTCAACTTCTGTCACTACTGCCTCAATGACGATGCGCTGACAGATTACCTCGACTACTTTGAGAGCAAGGGCATAGGAGTCATCAATGCTTCGCCGCTCTCCATGGGTCTGCTGTCACAGAGAGGCGTTCCCGACTGGCATCCGGCACCACGTCCCCTCGTAGAAGCCTGCGCAAGAGCCGCGGCTTACTGCAAGGAGAAAGGTTATCCGATAGAGAAACTTGCCGTGCAATATTCCGTGAGAAACCCGAGAATAGCCACCACGCTCTTCTCTTCCGCCAATCCCGACAACGTAAGGCGCAACATAGAATGGGCTGAGGAAGAACCCGACTGGACACTTGTCAGGGAAGTGCAGGACATCATAGGAGACCAGAAGCGGGTCACTTGGGCCAATTCTTAGTGCTCATGTGTCAAAGTATCTCTGAAAAAACTGCAAGAAACATAAACAACCGATAACCAACAATCACAAGAAAATGGTAGAAAAGAAATATCTTCTCCCCTTTATCCTGATTACATCGCTCTTTGCCCTCTGGGGCTTTGCCAACGACATCACCAACCCGATGGTGGCGGCCTTCCAGACAGTGATGGAACTTAGTGCCGCAAAAGCCTCTATGGTGCAGTTTGCATTCTATGGCGGCTATGCCACGATGGCAATACCTGCGGCCTTGTTTATCAGAAAATACTCCTACAAGAGAGGCATAATGCTCGGACTTGCACTATACGCCGCAGGAGCATTCCTCTTTATTCCGGCGGCTGTATATCAGGAGTTTACATTCTTCTGCTTCTCGCTCTACATCCTCACCTTCGGACTCGCTTTCCTTGAGACGACGGCTAATCCCTACATCCTGTCGCTCGGAAAGAAGGAGACCAGCACGAGACGCCTCAACCTCGCACAGGCTTTCAACCCGATGGGCTCGCTCTGCGGAATGGCGATAGCGTCGCTCATCGTGCTCCCAAACCTTATCTCCGACAAGAGGGATGCTGCCGGAAACATCATCTTCTACACACTGTCAGAGGCAGAAAAGTCTGACATACGCCTCCACGACCTTGCCGTGATACGCAATCCTTACGTGGCAATAGGCATAGTGGTGATGATAATCCTCATCGTCATTGCCCTTACCAAGATGCCCGACACGATCAACACGCAGAAGAAGGTGAGCAATATCCAGACCCTGAAAAAACTCTGGCACAACGTAGTCTATCGCGAAGGAGTCTTTGCCCAGGTGGCTTACGTTGCGGCGCAGATCATGGTATGGACGTTCATCATCCAGTATGCTGATAACCTCGGCATAGACAAGGCTACGGCGCAGAACTACAACATCGTGGCAATGTCCATGTTCCTGTGCGCACGTTTTATCTCTACCTTCCTCATGAGATACGTCGGCTCACGCAAGCTGCTCACCATTTTTGCCGTATGCGCCTCTCTCTGCACGCTCGGTACGATATGCCTTGTAGGGATGACAGGTCTCTACTGCCTGATAGCCATCAGTTTCTTCATGAGCCTTATGTTCCCTTCCATCTACGGCATCGCCTTGGAAAACGTGAGTGCGGAAGACTCCACGCTCGGAGCGGCATTCCTCGTAATGGCTATCGTAGGAGGTGCGCTGATGCCTCCGTTGCAGGGAATGATTATCGACTGTGAGACGATAGGCAGTTTTCCCGCAGTCAATTTCAGCTTTGTCCTCCCGTTGCTCTGCTTCATCCTGATAGCCATCTACGGCTATAGGGCACAGAGGGCGAAATAAGCCAAAATAGCTTTCCTAAAGAAAGTAAGCCACCAAGCTTTTCTCAAGAAAAGAAGCCACCGTTGTTTTTTATTACAGAGGCAGCAGTAGCTTTCCTCAAGAAAAGAAGCCACCGTTGTTTTTTATTACAGAGGCAGCAGTAGCTTTCCTCAAGAAAAGAAGCCACCGTTGTTTTTAATTTCGTAAAAAACAGAAAAAAAAGAAACAATGATAATAGACGCCCACGCCCATCTATGGCAAAGCCAAGACACGACAGTAGAAGGCCAGAAGATATGCCAGATGGAAGGAAACAAATCCCGCAGCCTTTTCTTCGGAGAGGAGCGGCAGATGCTGCCACCGTTCATGATAGACGGGAAGAACACGGCAGAGGTATTCCTCAGCAACATGGACTATGCACAGGTAGGAGGAGCCGTAGTGGTGCAGGAAGTCATCGACGGCAATCAGAATGACTACTTGGAGAACGTGCAGACAACCTATCCCGACCGCTTTTTCTGCATGGGAATGGCTTTCTCCAAGGCAGAAGCAGAAAGGTGTCACGCACGGGGATTTCGCGGAATAGCCCTCCCAGCCCACAGACTGAAAGAGCCGTTGCTATCCCTTATGCCTATGTTCTGCTATATGGAAGAGAAGGGGATGATACTGTCCGTTTGCCTTGCCGACGACGAGAAGCAGGTAAGCGAGATGGCAGAAGTGATACAGTCGTGCCCGAAACTCAAGGTAGCCATCGGACACTTTGGCTTTGTCACCATGCCTACCTTCCGTCAGCAGATACTCTTATGCCGTGAAGGAGATAATGTAATGGTAGAGTCGGGAGGTATCACATGGCTGTATAACAGCGAGTTCTATCCGTTTCCTTCAGCAGTGCGCAGCATTAGGGAGGCGGCGGAACTCGTCGGGATGGACAGACTGATGTGGGGAAGCGACTATCCACGCACCATAACGGCGATAACCTACCGTATGTCATACGATTTCATAACAAAGTCAGACGAACTGAATGAAGAGGAAAAGGAGATGTTTCTCGGAGCCAATGCGAAGGCATTCTACGGCTTCGGAACCCTTCCCCACCTCCCATACATAAAAAACATGTCAGAATGAAAGCAATTCAAATCACACATTCACAGGAATACAACATAGTGGATATTCCGGAGGTAAACGAACTGAAAGAGGGAGAAATACTGCTCAAGATATGCTATGTAGGCTTCTGCGGCTCCGACATCAACACGTTCATGGGGCGCAACACGATGGCTCTCAACCCCGTCATACCGGGACATGAGGTGGGGGCTGTCATAGAAAGGGTAGGAGAGGGCGTACCCGAAACCCTCAGGCCAGGCATGACTGTGACGTGCAATCCATACACCAACTGCGGTAAGTGTGCCAGCTGCCGTAACGGAAGGGTCAATGCCTGCCAGCACAACGAGACGCTTGGAGTGCAGCGTGACGGTGCCATGAGGCAGTACATAGCCCTTCCGTGGCAGAAAGTCATTCCAGCCACGCGCCTTACCCCTCTGACTTGCGCCCTCGTAGAGCCCATGTCTGTAGGCTTTCATGCCGTCAGCCGAGCGCAGGTGACTGACATTGACGTGGTAATGGTAATAGGATGCGGAATGGTAGGTATGGGAGCGATAGTGCGTTCCGTAACGCGTGGAGCCACTGTCATTGCAGCCGACATAGACGACGAGAAACTCGCACTGGCGAGAATGATGGGAGCCGCCCACACCATAAATACAGTGAAGGAGGACATTCACGAGGTTCTCGCATCCATCACCTCCAGCTTCGGACCTGATGTAGTCATCGAGGCGGTGGGCAGTGTGCCGACATATCAGATGGCTGTCAATGAAGTAGCCTTCACGGGACGCGTGGCATGTATAGGATATGCCAAGAGTGAGGTGACTCTTCAGACGAAGTATTTCGTGCAGAAGGAACTGGATATACGTGGCTCGCGCAATGCCATGCCGGAGGATTTCCGTGCCGTAATACATTACATGGAGAGCGGTCAATGCCCCGTTGACAGACTGATTACCAAGATAATACGCCCGGAAGAAGGTCTTGAGACGATGAGATGGTGGAGCGAAAATCCGGGCAAGGTGTTCAGGATACTTGTAGATTTTCAGTAACAGTGGCAGAACCTATCGTAAACGTAATAAGGAGATAAACGCTCATTAATGGCATTTATCTCCTTATCTCTACGGTTATGTGGTTTTACGGTTTTAAGGTTGTTCGGAGGTTTGAAGAGGCTGATTGTAACTTCCGCACAACCTTATAACCGAAACAGAACCTTATAACCGAAACAGAACCTTAAAACCCCACATCCCTATGAAACTGAGAAATTGTGTAGATATGCAGCGTTTCTCCCTAATAAAAAATGTAGCGATATGACTCGTAATAGGAAAAGTTGTCACTTTCTTATTTTTGACTCCAGAAGTGGCAACCTTTTCTATTCCAAGTCAGAACACCAATAACGGGTAATGGTGGTCAACTGTGGAGACAGTCGGATATGGCATCCTTTACCTTTGCCGTCAGACTCTCGTAAGTATCTTCAGGTGAAGGGTAAATGGGTGGAAGATACTCTACTGAAATGGCATGAGGCTTATACGTGTTTTTGCCACGAGGGTTAGCCTCGAATGCGCCTTTGATGCAGACGGGAATTATGGGCACGTCGATTTCCTTACTGAGTATGGCAAAAGTCTTCTTGAAGGTAGAGAGATTGCCATTGTGAGTACGTGAACCTTCAGGGAAGATGACGATGTTCTTGCCTTGCCTTAATACCTCGGACAGCTTAAGTATGGAGTTTCTCAGGTTCTTCCTTTCCATAAGGATGATGTTGTTGTGCTGAGCAAGGTATTTGAGAAGGGAGCCTTTTACGTGCTCCTCAGTGGCATAGAAATAACAATCATGTATCGTACTGCAATTCATGCCTGTAACGGAAAGAGGACCGTCAAGGAAACTCTGGTGGTTGGGGGCGACGATAAACGGACCCTTTGGAGGGATGTTTTCCTTTCCTTTGACTTTCAGCCTGTTGTAAAGCATGAAGAAACCCTTGCATACTTTGGCATTGAAGGTATAAAGCAGAGAGGTGGAAGGCAATTCAAGCGATTTCTTTTCCGTAGAGAGGATGGTCTTCCAGTCATTATCGCCTACTTCTAACTTTGTCCTTTGTTGGCTGATATGGTCAGCAATGGATTTTACACTGCCAAGAGATATGAGCATCTCGGGGGTTACATCCATACCAAAGGTACTCTCGATGAAGCTCTGCAACCCCACCTTGTCAAGCGAATCGAATGCGAGGTCGGTCTCTATGTGGTCTTCCGGTCTTACACGGATTTTCTTCTCCTGCTCAATATATTGGCTGATGACCCTGTATTCTGCCCCCAGGTCCTCTGCCGTCTTGTTGTCTTCATTCTCTGTATCTTCCACGTCATCCTTGCCTTTGCTCTCTATGATAGCGTGGAGCTTGTAGCGTTGCAGCTTGTCCAGCTTTGTTCTCGGCAGCGTACCCTGATAGACAAAGACGCTCATCAGCTTCTTGTAGTTTGAGACAGAAAGGTTGTATGGTTCCAATACCTCCTTTTTCAACAGTGTCTCAAGTTCTTGTCCCGAACGATTTGCCGCCCATGACTCTTTTGGGACGATAATCGCCCGAAGCATGTCACCGTCCTGTACGACGGCAGCCTCCTTCACCCTGTCAGAGAATTTCTCCAACTTGTATTCGATTTCATTTGGCTGAACATTCTTACCATTGGAGAGAACGATGATTTCCTTGGAACGTCCGGTGATATAGACACGGCCTTTCTCATCAAACCGAGCAAGGTCACCGGTATGGACGAAGCCGTCCTTGTCAATGACTGCTGCGGTCTCCTCAGGCCTATTGTAGTAGCCAGCCATGACATTAGGCCCCTTGGCGAGAAGCTCACCATTCACGATCTTGCACTTTACAGAGGGGAGAGGGAGACCTGCGCAGCCCGGGATGATGTCGCCTGGGCGTGTGAAAGAAATCATCGGGGCTGTCTCCGTCATGCCGTAACCTACGAGAACGTCAAGACCAAGGGTGCGTAGTCCCTCGCCAATTTCCTTGTCGAGAGCCGCTCCGCCACTAACGCAACAGTAGATATGACCACCCATCTTCTTTCTTACCGACTGGAAGACAAATCTGGAAAGGGTGCGGCTGCCGGCTTTCCTGCATAACGAGAAGAGCATCCTCGTAATGGCTTTGGAGTCAATCTTTTTCTTTATTCCGGCATATAGCGTCTGCCACAGACGGGGAACACCGACGAATATGGCTACCTTGCCACGGCAGAGGCAATCCATGATGTCGGGGCCTGTCATGGAGGGACAGATGATAATTCCTCCACCCGTAAGGATTGGAACAATCAGCGTGCCCATGAGAGGGAATATGTGATGCACGGGAAGGAGCATCATCGTGCGACGCTTTCCATCGAAAATCCTTACTTCTTCACAGACGCCATACATATTCGCCTTGAGATTGCCATACGAAAGCATGACACCCTTTGGTGAACCGGTGGTGCCTGAAGTGTAGATGATGAGGGCTACGTCGTCCTTCCTCTGCGACATGAAGTCCTGGTCTGGGGAAGAGCCATCGGAGGATGTGGCAGTGGGCAAGGCAAGAGACTCATATTCATCTATTAATAAATAAGGTATGTCAAGGTTGGCTTCAGCGATGGCTTCCTTGACGGTCTGTTCCTTTTCCCGTGATGTCCAGATAAACTCTGGGTGGCAGTCATTCAGGATGTAAGCCACCTCACTGACAGTGGCGGAAGCATCCACAGGGACAGCAATGCCGTGATTGAGCCAGATGGAGAAAAAGGCATAAACCCATCCCTCACGGTTTTCACAGAGAATAATGGTCTTGGCATCCTTTTCCTTGGGAGTATGGACGGCATAGGTGGCTATCCGTCTGTTGAGTTCTGAATAACTGATATTCTTCTCACCCGAGATAATAGCAGTGTTGTTGAAGTTCTTTATCATTCCTATGTGGGTGTTTTTGTGTAAGACGGCATTGCCATCTCCTGATTTTACGCTGCAAAGGTAAGAATAAATACCAAGATATTACTGTTTTGTGCTGTAATATTCTTCGGAACTGATGGAGAAATGATTGTTTTCTCCTATAACGAGTATTAATAATCCTATTATGTCACATCTTGGAAATGTATGAAATGTCCACAAAATCTGTCGGAGTACTTTTGTCGCTATATAAAAATAAGGTGCAGCAGTTTCGCAGGTTACTGGTTGTTGGTTATGGGTTGTTGGTTATGGGTTAGTTAGACTCTCCTCTTGAGAAATCCTCCATTGGAAAAGCTAACCAACCAACAACCCACAACCAGTAACATGACAAGTTGAAGCCCAGCGAAACTAAAGTTGCATCATTATTTCAATTGCTTTGAAATGTGTCAAAATAGGAACAATAGTGTTATCCTTTGGATTTTTTCGGGAAAAAGATATGTTAAAAATTTGCATCGTTGGAAATAATGTCGTAAATTTGCAGTCATAAATCCTTATTCTCGACAACCGACCAAAGGACCGATGCAGCAATCTTCCCGTTGGTGGTTGGGTGTTTTAACGTAAGCTTAACTTTAAATACATAACTATATGTCACAAATTACTGGACACATTTCCCAGATTATTGGTCCTGTTATCGATGTGTATTTCGATACAAAGGGTTTGGACGCTGAGAAAGTGTTGCCAAGAATCCACGACGCCCTTGTTGTAAAACGTCCTGACGGCCGTGACCTCATCATCGAGGTGCAGCAGCATATCGGAGAAGATACTGTGCGTACTGTGGCTATGGATAACACTGACGGTCTTCAGCGTGGTCTTGAGGTGATTCCTACCGGTGCTCCTATCTCCATGCCTTCAGGTGAGCAGATTAAAGGAAGAATGCTTAACGTGATAGGACAGCCTATTGACGGCATGAAAACATTGTCACAAGAGAATACTTATCCTATCCATCGTGAAGCTCCAAAGTACGAAGAACTCTCCACGACAAAGGAGATGCTCGCTACGGGTATCAAGGTCATCGACCTTCTGGAGCCTTATCTGAAAGGTGGTAAGATTGGACTCTTCGGAGGTGCCGGCGTAGGAAAGACGGTGCTCATCATGGAGCTCATCAACAATATCGCCAAGGGACATAATGGATATTCTGTCTTTGCCGGTGTGGGAGAGCGTACCCGTGAGGGTAACGACCTTATCAGAGAGATGATAGAGTCCGGTGTGATAAAGTATGGTGACAAATTCAAAGAGGCTATGGCTGAAGGTAAATGGGACTTGTCTCTCGTTGACCCTGAAGAACTCAAGAAGTCACAGGCCACCCTTGTCTATGGACAGATGAATGAGCCACCGGGCGCACGTGCTTCCGTTGCACTCTCGGGTCTGACCGTTGCCGAGGAATTCCGTGACCAAGGCGGTGACATCCTTTTCTTCATTGACAACATCTTCCGCTTTACACAGGCAGGTTCAGAGGTGTCAGCCCTTCTCGGACGTATGCCTTCTGCCGTAGGTTATCAGCCTACGCTGGCTTCTGAGATGGGAGCGATGCAGGAACGTATTACATCTACAAAGACAGGCTCTATCACGTCTGTGCAGGCAGTATATGTGCCTGCCGACGACTTGACCGACCCTGCTCCGGCTACTACATTCACTCACCTTGACGCTACCACCGAACTTTCGCGTAATATCGCTCAGCTCGGTATCTATCCTGCCGTAGATCCACTCGGCTCTACTTCACGCATCCTCGACCCTAACGTGGTAGGAAAGGATCACTATGAGTGTGCTCAGCGTGTGAAGCAGATACTGCAGAAATATAAGGAACTTCAGGATATTATAGCCATTCTCGGTATGGATGAACTTTCCGATGAGGACAAACTGACTGTAAACCGTGCCCGCCGAGTGCAACGTTTCCTTTCACAGCCATTTACCGTTGCTGAACAGTTTACCGGTGTCAAGGGAGAAATGGTCAGCATAGAAGATACAATCAAAGGATTCAACATGATACTTGATGGAGAACTTGATGATCTTCCTGAACAGGCATTCCTCAATGTGGGAACTATAGAACAGGCTATAGAAAAGGGCAAGAAGCTCCTTGCACAGGCACAGTCATAAAGATATGCCACGGTGTCATGGAGTCGGGACAAGGCAGGCTCCGTGACACTGATACGGCATTAACAACGTAATTACTATGCTAAATCTGAAAATTGTATCACCAGAGAAAATAGAATTTGAAGGTGAAGTGGAAAGAGTCGTTGTTCCGGGAACAATGGGAAACTTTGAAATCCTTCATAATCATGCTCCTATCATTTCTTCCCTTGACGCAGGAGATGTGGTCTATGAGGCTGCTGGAGAGAAGAGGGTGGTAAGGATTATCGGTGGTTTCGTTTCCGTTCAGCACAATCAGGTAGGTCTTTGCGTGGAAATATAGGCAGTGCGTATGACAAAAGAACAGATACGAACGAATGCTGTACGTCATTTATGGATTTGCGCTTTGTCTGTCGCAGCTTTGCATGTTGCTTTAATAGTAGTGTGTAAATGCTTTGAAATCAAAGAAATCTCCATATACACCAAGGCTTCTTCATGGGCAGTGGCTTTCTCCTTCGTTGAGCTGTTTGTAGTGGTAAATATATGGAAATGGATAGCATCAAGCCATTTAGACTACCTTCCTACCTACCACACAGCCGTGTCGGGATTCAGAATGCTCCTCGTGTTGATAATACTTGGAATAATAACGATGGTCATAGGAAGAGACAACGTTGCGCCTTACGCCGTAGCATTCCTTGCTTACTATGCTGTGTTGCTCATACTACATTCTGTCTTCTTTGCCAAGATGACTAATAAACTCTTTACAAAACAGTAATTTACATCGTTTATATAATGAAACATTTGAAGACGATAATTATCTTGCTGACACTCTCACTGATACCTCTTCTTTCTTTTGCCGCACATGGCAATACGACGGAAAAGGAGGGTGATGGAAGCATAAACATTCCGGAGATAGTCCTCGAACACCTTTCCGACACATACGAATGGCACATCTGTTCATATGAAGGAAAACATATCAGCATTCCACTTCCTATCATTGTGCGCAGCACTGCTACCGGAGAATGGACTCTCTGCACGAAGGAAACTCTTCCCGGCAACTTTGAGTTCAACGAGGAAAAGCATGGCAAGATTTACGAAATAATGCCTGACGGTACGAAGGAACGTCCAATAGACCTTAGCATTACCAAGTCCGTGGCGCAGATATGGATTGTCGTGGCTGTCCTTATTACGGTCTTTCTGACCTGCGCCCGATGGTATAAGAGGCACGACACAAAGTCGGAAGCTCCGGGAGGATTCGTAGGCTGCATGGAGATGCTTGTAATGATGATACATGACGACGTAGTCAAGGCTCTCGTGGGAGACAAGTACTATCGTCGTTATGCTCCATATCTGCTGACAGTATTCTTCTTCATCTTCACCACTAACCTTGTAGGTCTTCTGCCTATATTCCCGGGAGGAGGCAACGTGACGGGTAATATAAACATTACTTTCTTCCTTGCCCTCTGCACCATGATAGCAGTAAACTTCAATACGAACAAGGAGTACTGGAAAGAGATATTCTGGCCTGACGTGCCTATTTTCCTAAAGGCTTATCCCGCTCCGCTCATTCCTGTGATTGAACTTGTCGGAATATTCACAAAGCCTTTTGCCCTAATGGTCCGTCTCTTTGCCAACATGATGGCTGGTCATGCTGTGATCCTGTCTTTTACCTGTATCATATTCCTCGGATGGTCTATGGGTACAGCTTACGGCATAGGACTGAACCTGTTCAGCGGACTGATGCTTCTGTTCATGAATCTCGTGGAGGTGCTGGTAGCTTTTGTTCAGGCTTACGTGTTTACCTTGCTCTCCGCAGTCTTCATCGGACTGTCAAGGCCGGAACATCATGAGGGATAATGCAGTAAGTGACAGAGAATAATTCCATATCATAACTTGGAAAAATTTGTATTCAACATAAAAAGAAACAACAATAATCAATAACTTAAAAACTATTAAAACTATGATTTCATCACTTCTTTTAGACGGTATTGCAGCTATGGGTTGCGGTCTCGGTGCAGGTCTTGCTACTATTGGTGCAGGTTTAGGTATTGGCAAAATAGGTGGCAACGCTATGGATGCCATTGCTCGTCAGCCAGAAGCTTCAGGTAAGATAATGACAAACATGATTCTTACTGCAGCTTTCGTAGAGGGTGTAGCTCTCTTTGCTGTAGTAGCATGTGCATTCCTTATTAAGTAATAATATTCAGTTTCTACATATTGTCATTGCTGTTCCGAAGCCTGTTCGTCCGTCAGTTTGCGATGTTTATGGACTGTGACTTCAGAATAGCAATGACAGAGAAGCAGAAACACAGTAACTTGAATTGTGGTGTCAGTGACAGGAAATAATGTCTGATACCCCAGAACCATTCAGAAAAATGGAGAATCTCCCATCAATATTAACCCCCGATCTTGGACTATTGTTCTGGATGCTCCTTGCCTTCCTTGTAGTATTCGGTGTCCTTGCTAAGTTCGGTTTCCCTGCCATTGTAGGTATGGTCGAGGAACGACGAAAGTACATCGATGAAAGTCTGCAAAATGCTCATGAGGCTGCGGAAAGACTTGCAAACATACAACAGGAGAGTGAGGCAATGGTACAGAAGGCCCGCGAACAACAAGCCACCATATTGAAGGAGGCTGGTGCGGCGAGAGATGCCATCATTGCAGAAGCTCAGAATAAGGCAAAGGCAGAAGCGGCACGTATCATTGACGAGGCACATCTCAACATAGAGCGTGAAAAACAAGCTGCTATCAGGGACATTCGCGCTCAGGTGGCACAACTTTCTGTCCAGATTGCTGAGAAGGTGGTACGCAACAATCTTCAAAGCGATGAGCAACAGATGCAACTCATCAATCGTATGTTGGACGAGGTTCAGGTTGAAAACAAATAACGTATAGGGTATTATCAATATGAATACTGGTGTAATTTCAGTTCGCTATGCGCGTGCTCTGCTGAAGAGTGCGGACAGCACCGTGGAAAAAGATGCGGTATATGCTGATATGCAACGTCTCGCTCAAAACTATATAGACGTGCGACAGCTGAGAACAGCCATTGACAATCCCATGTTGCCAAAACAAAAGAAAGAGGAAATCCTCTTGACGGCTTGTGGAGGTAACCCCAGTACACATACAACAAAATTTTTATCTCTTGTATTAAAAGAGGGTAGGGAGAACCTTATACAGTTTATGGCCAATGCTTTTGTCACACTCTACAGAGAAGAAAAGAACATGGTCACCGGACGACTCATTACAGCAGTCCCTGTCAATGACGAGACAAAAGCCAAGATGAGCCAGATGGTGGGGCAGCGAACAAAAGCCAATGTAGAGTTCCAGACGGAAGTGAACCCGGACATTATCGGTGGTTTCATCCTCGAATATGACACTTATCGTATGGATGTCAGCGTTAAGTCGCAGTTGCGTTCTATTCTAAAGCATCTGAATTGAATGAACACTATCAGTTTATTCATTTCCCTTGCCAATTTATAACTTGTCAAATCATCTTATTCTAATGGATAAAATAAAACCAAGCGAAGTATCAGAAGTGCTTTTGAGCCAACTACGTGGCATCAATGACAGCGCCAGCTTTGACGAGGTGGGAACGGTTCTCACTGTCAGTGATGGTGTAGCACGCATCTATGGTCTCCGCAATGCAGAAGCAAATGAACTTCTCGAGTTTGAGAATGGTACTATGGCTATCGTCATGAACTTGGAGGAGGATAATGTAGGATGTGTGCTTCTTGGTTCTACAAGTGGAATCAAGGAAGGACAGACTGTAAAGCGAACAGGGCGTATTGCTTCCATCCGTGTCAATGACAATATGTTGGGTCGCGTCATAAACCCTATCGGTCAGCCAATTGACGGACAGGGTCCTATAGACCTTGCCAATTCTTTTGAAATGCCTCTTGACCGCAAGGCACCGGGCGTAATCTATCGTCAGCCAGTAAAGCAACCTTTGCAGACAGGTATCAAGGCTGTAGATTCCATGATTCCCATCGGTCGTGGTCAGCGTGAGCTTATCATTGGTGACCGACAGACAGGCAAGACCGCAATAGCAATAGATACCATCATCAACCAAAAGGCATTCTATGATGCCGGTCAGCCGGTGTATTGCATATATGTTGCGATAGGTCAGAAGGCATCAACTGTGGCTGCCCTTGTGCAGAATCTTAAAGAGCGTGGAGCACTTCCATATACTATCATTGTAGCAGCAACTGCCAGTGACCCTGCTGCCATGCAGTATTATGCTCCCTTTGCCGGTGCTGCCATCGGAGAGTATTTCCGTGACCGTGGTGAGCATGCGCTCGTAGTGTATGACGACTTGTCAAAACAGGCAGTAGCATATCGAGAGGTATCCTTGATTCTTCGTCGTCCTTCCGGACGTGAGGCATATCCGGGAGATGTGTTCTACCTGCATTCACGTCTTCTTGAAAGAGCTGCAAAAATCAATGAGCAGCAGGAGGTAGCTGAGCAGATGAACGACCTGCCGGAATGTCTTAAAGGCAAGGTAAGAGGTGGTGGTTCGCTCACTGCCCTTCCTATTATCGAGACACAGGCAGGCGACGTGTCAGCATATATCCCTACAAACGTGATTTCCATTACAGACGGACAGATTTATCTTGAAAGTGACCTGTTCAACCAAGGATTCCGTCCTGCTATTAACGTGGGTATTTCAGTGTCTCGTGTAGGTGGTTCTGCACAGATAAAGTCAATGAAGAAGGTTGCAGGAACATTGAAAATCGACCAGGCACAGTATCGTGAATTGGAAAGTTTCTCCAAATTCTCAAGTGACATGGATGCTGTAACGGCGATGACACTTGACCGTGGACGTAAGAACAACCAGCTCCTTATTCAACCTCAGTATTCACCTATGCCTGTAGGTGAGCAGATTGCGATACTGTATTGCGGTACTCATGGTCTCATGTCTCCTGTTCCTGTAGAAAAAGTACGTGAGTGTCAGGATTCTTTCCTTGACATCATGCGCAACAGCCACAAAGATGTCATTGATTTGTTGGGTAGCGGAAAGATAGACGATGATGCAACTGCAATTATCGAGAAAGTAATGGCTGACGTTGCAGGACAATATCAGAAATAAGGTGTCTTCACCAAAAATCTTATTCTCTTTAGCATATTATGCCGTCATTAAAAGAAATAAAAAACCGAATAGCATCTGTTCAGAGCACGCGTAAGATAACGAGTGCGATGAAGATGGTTGCATCCAGTAAACTGCATCACGCCCAGGTGATGATTGAAAACATGCTTCCATACGAGAATCTCTTGGAGTCAATGCTCAAGACTTATTTAGAGGCAGAAGTAGATGCTCGTGCGATAATTACACGCTCCCGCGATGTAAAGAAGGCGGTGTTGATTGTATTTGCAAGTAATTCAAGCCTTTGCGGAGGTTTCAACGCAAATGTACTGAAACTGATGCAGCGTGCAATCGACGATTACCAGAAGAAAGGTATTGAAGTTATTGTCTATCCAATAGGACGCAAGGTAAGCGAGAAAGTCAACAAACTCGGAATAAAGTCTGCCGGAACATTCAATACATTGGCAGACAAACCGAATGCGCATGATTGCATAAAAATAGGTCATGAACTGCAAAGACTCTTTGCTGAAGGAGAAATTGACTCTGTTGAGATGATATACCATCATTTCAAGAGTGCAGGCTCTCAGATTCTCCAGCATAAGAAACTGCTTCCGATAGATGTGCAGGAAGCAATGGATTATGACCATGTGAGAGACCTTCGCAACAATGTGATTACTGCCGACTCTCAGAGTTATCTTGAAGAGCACGGAGGGCATAAAGCCCTTGACGGGGTCAGTTCCGAGTCAAAGGCAAAACCTCTCAATGACAACTATATCGTGGAACCGGACAGAGAGACCGTGCTCAAGGCACTTATCCCTCGATACGTAAATCTCATGATATATACTGCCCTGCTTGACAGTAACGCTTCTGAGCACGCTGCGAGAATGGTAGCCATGCAGACAGCAACAGACAATGCAGATGAGCTCCTTAGGTTACTTAACCTGCAATACAATAAGAGTCGTCAGCAGGCAATTACAAGTGAACTTCTTGATATTGTCGGTGGTTCAGTTAACAATTAGCAAGAAATCAGCTGGTTTGGATAATAGAATCAAACCAGCTGATTTTTTTATTATAAAAATAAAAGAAAATTTGCAGGTTTCATAAAAAACTTGTACTTTTGTTGCCATAAACAGTCACATAGTGCTTTGACAACAATTATCATTACAAAAGTCTGATTATGACACTAATTATTCTAGGAATACTAATCACCGGCTATCTGCTCATAGCTACGGAAAGGCTTACCAATATCAACAAAGCCGCAGTAGCTGCATTTGCAGGTACAGTAGGTTGGGTGCTGTACATCAGTTATGGCACGGATTTCCTCATGTCAAATCATCTTTCAGGATATACAGACTTCCTCAATGGCAGCGTAACGACTTCTGATGCTGCGAAGAATTATATATGGCATGATATATTTTTGCCTTGCGTGGCAAAGTGCTCGGAGATAGTATTCTTCCTGCTTGCCACGATGACGATTGTCGAGATATTGCATAATAATGGATGCTTTGATTTCCTTGCAGTATGGTTAAGGACTCGCAACAGTCGTGTCCTGCTTTGGAAACTTGCAGTGTTTTCATTCATAATATCTGCCAATCTTGACAATATTTCATCTACAGTAATGATGCTGACTGTCATGAACTCCATTCTTCCCCGTACACGTGACAGGATAGTATATGGTTCCATTGTAGTAATAGCCGTGAACTTTGGAGGAGCGTTGACGGTAATCGGTGACCCCACGACCCTTGTCTTGTGGAACAAGCAGGCCATTACTGCGACATCATACTCCCTGTCACTGCTTCTGCCCTGTCTTGTAGGTTTTATGCTTCCTACATATTTAATCGGAAGAACATTGAACGAGACTGTACAGCTTGACCAACCGACACTGCCTTACAGAGGAGACGATACAAACCTGAATGTATGGCAGCGACTGCTGATGCTCTTTGTCGGAATAGGCGGTTTATGGTTCATTCCGACATTTCATAATATCACAAAACTGTCTCCCTTCCTTGGAGCATTCTGCGTACTCAGTCTGTTGTGGGTAGTGAATGAGGTTTTCAATCGAAACATTGTCACGGTAGGAAGAAGAATATCGAGGTCTATTCCTCAGCAGTTGCAGTATGCCATCATCCAGCTTATGCTGTATGTAATGGGAATAATGCTTGCTGTCGGGGCAGTCGAAGAAACGGGAGCACTGGCATTGTGTGGAGAGATTCTTGAGAAATATGTCGGTAATATATGGATTATTGGTATAGCATGTACTTTTATCAGCACAATCCTTGACAATTTTGCTACCGCAATGACAATGGTTTCACTGTATGACGTCAGCGAAATAGCAAACGGAGCAAATCCGTTCACGACATCCTTGGCGGTAAATGGAGCATATTGGAAGGTGATTTCATATTGCACGGCATTGGGAAGCAGCGTTTTCGCTGTCGGCAGTATGGCAGGAATCGTTTATATGCAGACAGAACACGTAGGAATGTCATGGTATTTCAGACATGTGGGATTGAGGGTTATACTTGCAGGAAGCATAGGATTAGCTATCCTGTACCTTACGGCATGATCATCCGAAGTATCATTACATTTATCTCTCTCTTTCACATTCAAAAGGACAGATTAGCAGGTTTGTGGATATTTTCACATTAACTCGATAAAACTAATCAATACATTTTTAAAACAGGATAAACAACATGGCAAAAATCAAGACTATTGGCATTTTGACATCAGGGGGCGATGCGCCTGGTATGAATGCGGCTATTCGTGCGGTAACACGTGCCGCCATATTCAATGGCTTTAACGTAAAAGGTATCTATCGTGGTTACGATGGATTGATAAATGGTGAGATTAAGGATTTCACGACAGAAAACGTGAGTGGTATCATCATGCAGGGAGGAACGATACTGAAGACTGCACGCAGTAATGACTTCACGACAGAAGAGGGACGTGCAAAAGCATACGAAAACCTTCAGGCTCATGGTATTGATGCCTTGGTAGTATGTGGAGGTAACGGCTCTCTGACTGGTGCCATGAAATTTGCCCAGGAACATGATTTCTGCTGCATTGGTCTTCCGGGAACGATAGACAACGACCTCTATGGCACAGATTCGACAATCGGATATGATACTACGATGAATACCATTATGGAGTGTGTTGACCGTATTCGTGATACGGCACAGAGCCATGAGCGCATATTCTTTGTAGAGGTTATGGGACGTGATGCAGGTTTCCTTGCCCAGAACTCTGCCATTGCTTGTGGTGCAGAAGCTGCCATAATTCCAGAAGAGCAGACAGATGACGACCAGCTTGCAGAACTGATGAAGCGTGGTTTCCGAAAGTCAAAGAAGAGTTGTATCGTCATAGTGTCAGAGAGCAAGAAATGCGGTGCAATGTATTATGCAAACCGCGTCAAGAATGAATTCCCTGACTACGATGTACGTGTCTCAATTTTGGGACATCTGCAACGTGGCGGTCGTCCGACAGCTCGTGACAGAATACTCGCAAGCCGTACTGGAGTAGGAGCAGTTGAAGCCATTATGCAAGGTCAGCGCAACGTAATGGTTGGAGTGCGCAACAATGAAGTTGTATATGTTCCATTGTCAGAGGCCATACGCTCAGACAAGCCATTTGACAAGAAATTGATAAAAGTCCTGGAAGAATTGAGTATCTGACAAATCATTTTCAAAAAACATGCAAGTTATGTGGAGTGTTGATTACCACATAACTTGCATTAGTATTGTACTCACTGGATTTTCACCTCGTGAAGACTAAACATTTTGCTTTGGTGAATATTTCTCACAAAGATATTCCGCAAAGATACGTGCGGCACTTTCTACACTCTTGGCACATGGTCTTGTGCTGTAGTATTTCTCATTGCGCTCTTCAGGTACATGATTGTCTTTCTCAACTTTACATCCTTTCATGTCGAGAAGGTCAGCGCAGATAATGGAACCATTTTGTTTCCTTGATCTTTCTACCAGTTTCTGAACGACGGAATAGCAATTGGCTTTTCCGTTTTTGTCATCACCGTCAGTTTGTCCTTCTTCAAGACCTATGAGAATGACCATACCTGATACAGCTCCGCATATCATTCGCATTCTTCCTACACCTCCACCAAAGCCTGCGCTGAGACGTTTTGCAGTCTCCTCGTCAATGCCATACATATCAGCAAAGGCTACAACTACTGACTGACTGCAGTTGTACCCATTGAGAAACAGCGTTACGGCTTTCTTAATTCTATCTTCGTAAATGTTGTTCATATCATTAGTTAAGTAGTTGTCCATCATTTTTTATATGTGGCTTTTTTTATTCTCCACATAAAAGAATTATTGTTTTAAGCTCTCTGCTGCTTTTTTATCAGCTTCCTGTGCTTTCTTAGTGGCCTCTGCATTTGCTGAAATCGCACTGCTCTTACGATGAAAGCCCATTCTCTTGTTTTTGTAGATAAGGATTAATGAGTCGTCATTCAGGGAGACATAATCGAGAGTGTCAAAAATGACTTTTTGCTTTTCCTTGCTTTCTATCCCTTCGTTGCCGTTCATTCTCGCAGATACAAGAATAAGTCTGCCATTCCAAGAAAACCATTGTTGATAGTTTTTCACTTCAGGATATTCTACAGGACTGTCATCATTGACTCCATTTGATGTGAACACCCTTCCTACAGGTTGCGCTACATGATTACGCTTCAACGAAAAACCATATTCTCGAGGGATAAGGTACAGGGCTTTTTCAGAATCAGGCAACTCGTTGATAGCTTGAGCCTCCATCCTTCTTCTCATTTTTGCACTCAAATTTTTGAAATCCTTGAAAGTAGGCATTACAGGATATGTCCAGGTACCTTTGATTTGATCCAGATTGATAATCATGTCGGCAACAGTCGTGTCATTCGAATCCAGGACTATTCCCACCCAATCTCCAATCTGAGGCTTTCCTATGATTTTTCCCTTCTTTTTTGCATATATACAGGAATAGGTAACTGGGGCTTCGCCAGAAAATGGATATACTACAATAAAACTGTCAGAAGTTCCTTCGCAGGCAAGACCATAAACCATCGAGTCGTTCTTGATTTGGTCAGTTACGTCAATTTGAAATATTTGGTTTTCGTTAGCATTCTTTTTTCCACATGAAATCATGAGGATAAAGAAAGAGATTATGATAAAGAAAGAGTTCTTGATATTCATTTCTGCCATAAGTAGGTGTGCAAATATATTATTATAACGGTAGTATTGATTGCTGACAATGCACGGTAGGCAGTGCAAGAATCATGTATATAATTATGCACATCTACCAAATTCCTGTAAAACGAGTGCAAACTTACACATTTTTTCGCAATTTCAGTGACGAATATGCTATTTTTGTATAATAAATTTGAAATTTCTCTGTTTTTTTATTAATTAATTACTATCTTTGCAAGTCAAATGACGGTATTCCGTCGGGTATTGAATATATACTGTTCTAAATTTTTCTTATCATAGTTGTAAGGAAAAAGACCGACATATAAACCGTACTGACAGAATCAAAGAACTTTAATCAAAAAAAACTACCATTCATTCATGAAAAAGATTCTCACGATACTAATTCTCTTTATTGCGTGCTCTCATGCTATTGCCCAATCTACCATGACAGATGAACAGGTACTGCAGTTTGTCATCAGAGAACATGATGCTGGAACTTCTCAGGCGCAGATTGTGACTAAACTGATGCAAAAGGGCGTTGACATCAATCAGATTAGGCGTATCAGACAGAAATATGAGCGTCAAATGAAGGATGGAGGTCTTGGTATCGTGGAAGACGAAACCATGATGAAGACAGAGAAGACATTGAGACAGAATAATGGTGACACCAAAAGAAAAAACCGCCTGTCGAAACGATTTGAGAGAAAGAAGAAACGTCCTTCAAATACCAAGACTCAAATGGTTAGCGAGAATTCCAATGGAAACCTTGCCAACAGGGAGATAGAACCCGACAATGAAGAGTATAAATTGTTGAAAGAGGAACTTGGAAACTTGGGATTTGTCGATGAAGATGAAGAATACGAGGAAGAACAATTCGAAGCACTCTTCCGTGGCCGGAAAGTTTTCGGTCGGGACATCTTCAACCGAGATGATTTGACGTTTGAACCAGTCATGAACATTGCTACGCCTAAGAACTATGTAGTAGGCCCCGGCGATGAAGTGAAGGTGGATATCTTTGGTGCATCACAGAAATCTCAGGTATATACCGTAAATCCAGATGGAGACATTACTCTTGAGGGATTCGGACCTGTAAATGTCAGCGGCCTGACTGTAAGCCAAGCAAATGCACGGCTCAAGAATACACTTGGAACAAGGTACAGTAGCAGTAACATCAAATTGTCATTAGGTCAGACACGTACCATAACCGTGAATGTCATGGGAGAGGTCATGATGCCTGGAACATATACCTTGTCAGCATTTGCCAGTGTATTCCATGCACTATACATGGCCGGAGGCGTGAATGAGATAGGCACACTCCGTAACATCAAGGTATTCAGAAATGGAAACCTCTTGAGCAATGTCGATATATATGACTATATATTGAATGGAAAGATGAAAGGAAACGTTCGCCTTGCAGACAACGACGTCATTATGGTTGGTCCATACGAGTGTATAGTAGATATTGCAGGTAAGGTGAAACGTCCGATGTATTACGAGATGAAGAATTCAGAGAGCCTGCTGACTCTCATGCGTTATGCCGGAAATTTTGCGAGTGATGCATATACAAAATCATTGCGTGTAATACGAAAGAATGGTTCAAGATATTCCGTTTTCAACGTACCTGAGTTTGAAATGTCCTCATTCCATGTAGCAGACGGCGATTCTGTATCGGTAGATTCTGTTATTCCCAGATATGAGAATATGGTTGAAATAAAGGGTGCAGTATTCCGTCCAGGAATGTATCAGTTGGGAGGAGGAATATCTACTGTCCGTTCGTTGATTGAGGGTAGTGACGGATTGACGGAGGAGGCATTTGTTTCCCGTGCAGTCATGCATAGGCTGAATCCAGACCGAACCCTGAAGGTGATCAGCCTCGACATTGAGGGAATAATGTCGGGAAACAGTCCCGACGTAGCATTGCAGAATGAGGATGTCATATTCATCCCTACAATCAGTGAACGGCAAGAAGACAGGACAATAACGATTCATGGAGAAGTGAGGTTCCCTGGAGTTTACAAATACGCAGATAATGAAACTCTCGAAGATTTTGTCCTTCAGGCAGGAGGATTGAAGGAAGCCGCTTCTACCGTAAAGGTCGATGTAGCCCGCCGTGTCATGAATCCTAAGGCGTTAACAGTGGACTCAATAATTTCAGAGACATTCAGTTTTGCCTTGAAGGATGGTTTTGTAGTAGATGGGGAGCAGGGATTTATATTACAACCATTTGATGAGGTATATGTCAGAAAAAGTCCTGCTTACTCGGTACAACAGAATATTATTATAGAAGGAGAAGTCAATTTCCCAGGCACATACGCTTTGTCAAGGCGTGAGTCTCGTCTGTCTGATGCTATCCAGTCAGCAGGTGGACTAAATGCTTTGGCTTACGTAAAAGGAGCCCGTCTTGAACGCAGGATAACTCCGGATGAACGTACCCGTATGCAACAGGTGCTAAAGATGGCGCAAAGTCAAAGTGCAGGTGAAGATACGATTGACGTGAGAAAACTTGACATGGGTGAAACATATTATGTCGGCATTCAACTTGACAAGGCATTGGAAAACCCAGGTTCCGACTTTGACCTCGTATTACGAGAGAACGACCGTATCATCGTGCCAGAATATACTAATATTGTCAAAGTCAGTGGAAATGTGCTTTATCCTAATACGATAGCGTATAAAAAAGGAAAAGGGGCACGCTATTATATCAATCAGGCAGGAGGATTCGGTTCCAGGGCAAAGAAAAGCAGTACATATATCGTACACATGAATGGTACTGTAAATCAGATGGGAAAAGGAGACAAGCCTACACCAGGCTCAGAAATTATTGTTCCGACGAAGCCAAAGGCTGATGCAAGCAAGCTCTCACAATGGCTTGCAATAGGAACGTCCACAGCTTCGATTGCTACGATGATTGCTACGATTGCAAATCTCATTAAGTAATAAGCTAATGCTTTTAGTAAATCTTGAAATTATGATTCCCATAATCCTCTTGTGTAGCTGATATATATATATGCTATTTGTCATTGTTTGTTAAACATCCTTATTTACAATACATTTTCAAAAGGATGATGCTCCGAGATAAAAATACATGGAAATGATGGAAGAGAATAAAGAAATGGAAGTGATAGACCTTAGGGTAGTATTCAGTAGAATATGGACGCAACGTAAATTGTTCTATGTTGTTCTACCTATTACGTTCGTGTTGTCGTGTGCAATAATACTATGTGTACCGAGATATTATACTGCGAGTCTAAGTCTGGCGCCAGAGGTTGGAAATTCTTCTGGTATGGGAGGCACATTAGGGTCTTTGGCATCCTCTTTTGGTATTGATTTAGGTTCTATGGAAACTACAGATGCAATAAATCCAATGCTTTATCCAGATTTAATGGAAGATAATGGTTTTGTGACAGGTTTATTTGATATTAGAGTAAAGAGTATAGATGGAGAGATAAACTGTTTATATTATGATTATCTCACAAAACATCAAAAACGAGCTTTTTGGATGTCTGCTGTTGCTATGATTAAAAAACTTTTTGTGAGTAAAGAACAAGGTAACAACCAAGATGGCACATTTAATCCATATATGCTTTCCAAAATGCAGAACGATGTTGCCGCTCTTATAAGAAGTAATGTAGCCATAACAATTGACAAAAAAACTGCGGTAATAAGTATTGAAACTAAAGCCCAGGATGCACTGATATGTAAGACACTGGCAGATTCCTTAAAAGAACGCCTACAAGTTTTTATCACAAATTACCGTACAAATAAATCTCGAATTGATGAACTTTATTACAAGAAACTCGTTGATGAGGCAAAGGCAGACTATGAGAAATCTCGTCGTTTGTATGCAGGTTATGCTGATGCCAATATGGACGTTATGCTCGAGAGCATTCGTGCAAAGCAGAATGACTTAGAGAATGATATGCAGTTGAAGTACAATACCTATACTACTCTTATGACCCAATATCAGGCAGCTAAGGCAAAAGTCCAGGAGCACACTCCTGCTTTCACGTTAGTAAAGGGAGCTGCAGTTCCGATAAAACCTGCAGGTCCTAAAAGGATGTTATTTGTAATAGGAATGTGTTTTTTGGCTTCCATTATTACAAGTTTGTGGTTGATACGAGATGTTGTACAAAAGAAATGATATTAGAAAAGTTTAGATACATAAATATCAGCAAATTCAGAAGATGCTTGTACATTGACTTGAATAAGTATCTTGTATATGAAAAGCGGAGTATTGCTTTTGCTTTGTTCACTATTGGAATAGCAATCAACTTCTTCGCTTCTATTCATGTTATGTATTTTTGGACAATTGAATCATATTGTCCATTAATAACAATGCCGCTTTTTATTTTTGCTATACTCTTATCCAAATCGACACGTACACAGATATTTTCTCGTACAGATTTCCTATTGCCGACAATTTTTAGTCTGTTGATGCAGTATTATCAGAGTTTTGTCAATGCCCAGAATTTTGTTCCTTACATAATATCAACATCCAGTCTGTGTTTGTTCTATTGTATGTTTAGGATTGACAAGAAGCTCGCAGAGAAGGCTTTGAAAAAGATTTGTGTGTTTTTTGCCGTTTTCCTTACAATATCATTGCTGTTTTTTTTCTTGAGGTTTATTGGGTTTGATCTTCCAAACAATTCCATTGAAAGAGGTAATTATTCATACACTAACTATTTTTTTTTCCTCTTAGATGACAGAGAACTTTGGAATATCCTTATCCCTCGTTTCCATTCAGTTTTCCTTGAACCTGGTCATATGGGTACAACGATTATTTTGCTTTTAGCAACACAGATAGGAAAATGGAAACGATGGTACAATATTGTGCTGTTTGTTGCCTTATTGTTGTCTTTCTCTTTGGCAGCATATTGTCTTGGCGTAATTTTACTTTTTTTGCGACTTTGGATATTACGCAGGAAAATTTTCCTAAAAATTATTGTTCTTCTTTCCTCATTAGCTATTGTTGTCGGTTTTTCGTTTGTTTATAACGATGGTGACAATATGCTGAATAACCTTATTGTCATGCGTCTTGAGGTCAGTGACACTGGTGATGATTTTAAGGGAAACAATAGAGTGTCTAAAGACTTTGAAAGGGAGTTTGAAAGTTTTCTCAATAGTTCCGATGTCATGTTTGGTCGAGAAATGGACTATGAGGGATGGGGTAATTCCGGTTATAGGGTATATATTTATGATTATGGTATGGTTGGATTTATCCTATTTCTTATATTCTATTTTTTGGCATTTCGAACGGGCAGGGACAAAAGGGCAATAATTACTGCTTTTGTTCTGTCACTGACAAATTTTTGGATAAGAGGATATCCGATGTTGTTTGCCTTCGTGTATCCATATTTCATAATTTCACAATTGGATAATGTGAAACCTGTCAAAAAATCAAAAGAATAATTTTTCATGAACCAACAAAAAAATAAGGAGCGGGTAGTTTTCAATACATTATTCTTATATCTTAGAATGATTGTGACTATAGCTATTGGCTTGTATGCCAGCCGCAAAGTTCTACATGTACTTGGAGAATCTGATTTCGGTATTTTTTCACTCGTTGGTGGTATTGTAGTTATTCTTAGTTTCTTAAATTCAGGAATGCTTCAAGCTTCCCAGAGATTTTTATCATATTCATTAGGCAAAAGAGACAACAAAGAATTAATCAAAACGTTTTGGGCTACATGGTATGCACATACATATTTAGCTCTGACAATAGTAATAATCGGAGAAATATTAGGAATATTTGTTGTGAATTATGTTTTGAGTATTCCTGCTGACCGTATTGAGGCTGCAAACTGGGTATATCAGTGTTCATTGTTTACGTGTGCCGTTTCAGTGTTAAGTGTGCCATACAATAGTGCCATCATAGCACATGAACGCATGGATTTTTTCGCATATACAAGTATTCTGGAGGCGGTGTTGAAGCTCTTGATAATATATCTCCTGCTTGTCGTGTCATTTGACAAACTTATTTTGTATGCCTTGTTGATGCTTTCGGTTCAGACCTTCGTTAGGTTTATATATACCATATATTGCAAAAGGCATTTTGAGGAGTGTAACAGCAGAAGGACATTTGACAAGACGATTACAAAAGACATCCTTTCGTTTGCGGGATGGAGTCTTTTGGGTAATTTTGGCATAACTTGTCGTGATCAGGTTACAAATATTATCTTTAATGTGTTCTTTCAGACACCGGTGGTAAATGCAGCAAGGGGAATAGCTACACAGGTTAGTGGAATTATAAGTACTTTTGCCACAAACATCACAATGGCGATAAATCCCCAGATAACTAAGAATTATTCATCCGGAAATATCAAAGAGAGTGTGTCTTTGGTATATATAGGATGCAGGGCATCGTTTTATATGTTGACTCTTATTGTTGTTCCTTTTGTTGTGAACATAGATTATGTACTTGGACTGTGGTTAGAAAAAGTCCCTGAAAATACATCATTGTTCTTGTACTTTATCCTTGCTGTGGCTCTTGTTTATTCGCTTTCCCAACCGATAACGGTTGCCATTCAGGCTACAGGTGATATCAAGGCGTTTCAGATTTGGATATTCTCGTTGATGTTATTGGAAGTATGTCTGACATACATCGTCTTATGGCTCACAGGTAGCCTTGTATATGCTTTGGTGCCATCGGTAGTTGTTAATTTCATTTCTGTAGCAGTTCGTATGGCATTAGTAAAGCGAAAAGTTGGTGCATACAGTTTTCGACTGTATGCCATTGATGTTATATTTAGATGTTTTGCAGTATTGTCAATAGCTTGCGTTGTGGCGATTTTTATTCACCATACGATTGTATATGAGAGCTTTATAGCCTTCTTGGGAGAATGCCTGCTTCTTGCCTTCTCTACAACTGTAATTATTTTTTTATTTGGATTGAAGCGTGAGGAGAGAATGCTGTTGACAAGCAAACTGGCGAAAAGTGTTAAACATTTAAATGGCAAATGGTTATGACAGTATTATATGTATTGATATCCACAGACCCTTTTTCAGGATCTACAAAATCCTTTATGATACTACTAAAAGGAGTTTTGAAAGCAGGAATAAATGTAATTATTGTTTCACCAGACAATAAGGGTATTTATTCTACTCTCTGTGAAATGGGGGTTAACGTCTATGTTGTATCTTCAAAAGGAAATACCTGGACAGGAGCAAGAACGTTTAAACAAAAATTATTATATGCTCCCAGACAGTTGGGACGTTTAGTCGTAAATTATTTTGCCCATAGAAAAATAGTTAAAATTTTTAAGGGAGTGACAATAGATGTAATACATAGCAACAGTACGGTGTCCGGTCTTGGCCGACATTTAGCAAAAGTCCGTCATATCCCACATTTATATCATGTTAGAGAATATGGTGACAAGGATTTTGGATTAAAGTATTTTCCAACAAACAGGTCTTTTCATAGATATTTGAATTCAGCAAATGTCTATACGATTTGTATTACAAAAGACATACAAAAATACCATGGACTATATGGAAATCCAAACTCAAAAGTTATATATAATGGAATAATTGAAGAATTTTCTGAGATAAATTTAAAAGGAGAAGCTCGCAACAGTTTCCTGTATGCGGGAAGAATTGAGCCAACCAAAGGCCTGTTGGAATTGGTAAAAGCATATAGTAGGTATGTAAACCAAGTATTAGAACCTCTGCCACTTATAGTCGCAGGTGAGGTCTTTGATTTCAATTATAATCAGGAAATAGAGTATTTCATAAATGTCAATAATCTTAACAACCATATTTATTTCTTGGGTAAATGCAGCGATATGCAAACTCTTTATCGAAGAGCTAAAGCTATTGTGATTTCTTCAAAACATGAAGGTTTTGGGAGATGTATGCCTGAGGCAATGTCTAATGGATGCATTGTTATTGGGCATAATACAGGTGGAACAAAGGAACAATTTGATAATGGATTGTCTTTATCAAGAATGGAAATTGGATATCGTTACGATAATGAAGACCAACTTGTAAATGCATTAATTCATATCCATAATGCAGATGATTCAGCCCTTGAATCAATCAGGCGAACTGCTTTTGAAGTAGTATGCAAACTATATTCTTATGACGAATACGTAAATAATGTATTGTCATTTTATAATTTGATTAATAATAAATAGAGATAGAAAATATGAGACCATTATTTTTAGCATATTATTTACCACAATATCATCCATTCCCCGAAAACGATGAGTGGTGGGGCAAGGGATTCACGGAGTGGACAAACGTGGCAAAGGCACGCCGTCTGTTCCCCGGGCATTATCAGCCTCATATACCGTCTGACCTCGGATTCTACGACTTGCGTGTGCCCGAAGTGAGAAAGGCGCAGGCAGACCTTGCCCGCGAGGCTGGTGTTGATTGTTTTTGCTATTGGCATTACTGGTTTAACGGACATAAGATGATGGAACGTCCGTTTGAGGAGGTCGTCAAGAGTGGAGAGCCTGATTTTCCGTTCTGTCTTAGTTGGGCTAACCATTCATGGTATGCAAAGACATGGAACAAGGATATTCCTGACAAAATTCTGATTGAGCAAACATACGGTGGTGTGAAAGAATATGCTGACCATTTTTACTATTTGCTGCCTGCTTTTAAGGACAAACGGTATCAGCGTAAAGACGGCAAGTTAGTGTTTGGTATATATGACCCATTTGGCTTCAAGGACGTGAAGACTTTTATGGATACATGGAATCAACTGGCAAAAGAAAATGGTCTGGATGGATTCCACTTCTTTGCGCACACATTCAAGGACAACAAGGTGGAAGAACTGCAAAGCATAGGGTTTTCAACAGTCTTTATGGATTATACCTTCGTGCGTAAAAGCGTGGGAAGATGGTTTGGATGGCTATTGCTGAAATTGCACCTTGCCCCGCAAATAATGCCGTATATGGATTATGTAAAAACATATCTCAGTTGCTATTCTGACAAGAAAGGCATATCGCCACAGGTTTTGTGTAGCTGGGACCACACTCCTCGTAGCGGTATGAGAGGGTATCTTTTCTGCGGCAGCACTCCTGAGAGATTCGGGAACTTTATTGATATGCTTCTTGATAAAATAGAGTCCTTCAAGAACAAACCGTCATTTGTTATGATCAAGTCGTGGAACGAATGGGGTGAG
>CALZJQ010000004.1 GCA_945787895.1 uncultured Prevotella sp.
GAACCAACATACACGGCAATGTGGACGATGTTGTCGAAGTAGGCCTGATCTACAGTCACACCTTCGTCATTTATTGACTGACGGAGTACTTTGTAAGTTGTAGGATTGACCTGTGAATAAGCATGATACCTTGTATCGCCAACGAGAAGTACCGAGTCGCGCTTTATCAAGACTCCCTGGTTGATTGCTACATTCTTCAGCTCTTTCCTTTCAAAAAGGTCATCGTACTCATCATTGCCAGCCTTGGACAGACGTATCTCGTCACCCTCGGTATTGACAAACCAGAAAGTGCAGTTGGACATCTTTTTTATATGATACTTGGTCTGGAGAGAGTTTTCAAGGTATAAGGTGTCTGCGAGAATATGAAACCTAACCGACTCGCTGAGAGAGTCGGGGTAGAATATCGTGTCGCCAACAACCCTGAAGACACAGTTTCCGTGAGACTCATTAACCCATATTCCCTGCATCATTTTTTTCGCTTCGGCATCTTTTTGCTGCTCTTGTGAAGGGGAAGCCTTGCGGTTACTGCATGAGTTGAGAGTAACAAGCAAGAAGAGGGAGACAATGACGTGCAGTGAGATGCGGGGAAGCCTGCCAGCAGCTTTGTACATGGTCAATGGTAAAATATAATAATGTGTTGTTTTCATAAACGGCTGCAAATATAGTAATAATTTTTCATAAATGGATATTCACGTTTTTTTTTATGATAAAAAATTATTTTTATTTGCGGATATGAATAAAAATTCGTACATTTGCACTTCCAATGATAGAACTGGCAAAACACATAGAGATACTACTCCTTGATAACGACTGCGTTATCGTTCCGGACTTTGGTGGGTTTATGGCTCACCACGTGGATGCTGTGTATGATACGGAGGAGGGATTGTTTCTGCCACCTCGTCGGACGCTTGGTTTCAACCCTCAGCTCTATATCAATGATTCTCTGCTTGCCCAGTCCTATGTGGAAGCCTACGACCTAAGCTATCCCGATGCCATTCAGCGTATTGAATCCGAAGTCAGGGAAATCAGGCAGACGCTGAATCAGGAGGGGTTTTATGAATTGCCTGACATAGGAATAATCAGACAAAACGGAGACGACAATTACGACTTTGAGCCGTGTCCGTCAGGCATTCTTACTCCGTCCATATACGCTCTCAACTCTTTTGAGATGCCCTTGCTTTCAGCAAAGGGACCTGCCTTGGAATTGTCTCAGAAGGAAGAGAATGCGGGCACTGTCCAGAGCAGGAAAGTCAAGGCCAGAAAGAAGTGGAACGGTCTGATGAGAATCCCTAAGACCAACAGAGAGACTCCAGTTGTTTCAGAAGAAGGACTTGAAGAGAATGCTGCCATTGTATTGAGCATTGATGCAGTGATGCTTCGGAATATCGTGGCAGCTGCCGTGGTTATGTTGCTCGTCGTGTTTTCATACATACCATTAGGCGAAGCCGTTCCTACCAACATACAGCAATGCTCCATTGACAGCAACATATTCTCAACCATCCTGCCGAAGGTGAAAGTAGAGCCGGCGGACAAGTTGGAGATGATTAAGGTCGTCAACAATACAGTAGTAAACGCTGAGCGTTCATCTTCTGAGGATTCCATCATGAATGAGATCGATGACAGTCAGGCAGACATGGAGACCTATGTTATCGTCCTTGCCAGCAAGGTGACAAAAAGAAACGGTGAGATGCTTGCAGAAAGACTCTCTTCCGATGGTCTGAAGGATGTCAGGGTAATTGAAAGAAAGGGGGGAAACAAGGTAGTCGCAGGTAATTACAGAACAGAACAAGAAGCATATACGGCATCAAGGGAATTGCGCAATACTTCTTCGCAGTTTGAAGATGTCTGGATAATGAAGCTTGATTAAGGTGAAGGGTGCTCATGACTTGTGTATTCTTCATCTTTGTTTTTTTGTCAATAGACTGTCAAGTATGAAACAACTGTTATTTTTCTCAAAACAATAACCTTATACATGAAAAGAGTAAGATGTCCCAAGTGTGATAATTATATCACATTTGATGAAACGAAATATGAAAACGGTCAGTCGTTGGTCTTTCTTTGTGACAGATGTGGAAAGGAATTTGGTATCCGCATAGGTGTCACAAAACTTAGGAAACAACAGAAAGAAGAAAACCCAACAGCAGAAGAAACTGATGAAGGATGCGGTGCTATCATTGTGATAGAGAATGTGTTCCATTACAAGCAGGTACTTCCTCTGCGCATGGGAGACAATGTGATAGGCCGATATATGAAAGGTTCCAAATGCAATACTCCTATAGAAACTGTCGATCCGTCAGTAGATATGAATCATTGTGTAATCAATGTCTCCCGGAAAAAAGACGGGACTCTGAAATATGTCCTCAGGGACGGTCCGAGCTATACAGGTACTTTCGTTGATAACCAGATTCTCGGAGACAGGGAACGCAGGATAATATATAATGATACTTTATTCACCATAGGGGCTACTTCCATTATCCTGAAGACAAAAGGACATGAAAACGATTGATTGTCCCTTATGTAAGACTGGATGTTACGTGAATCTTCTGAAACTAATGTTGCAGATATATGATATTTTATTTCTCAGCTACAGGAAACAGTAAATGGGCAGCAGAAAAATTAGCCGGACTCATTTCTGATAAAGCATGTGATATTTCAAAACTGGACAAAGCTCCAGAATATTCCCTGAAAGCAGGAGAAAGGCTGGGATTCGTATTCCCGGTTCATGGTTGGAGAGTACCATCCATAGTCAGAGAGTTCATTTCTGCATTGAACATAAATCATTATACGCAGTTTACATATACCTATGCGCTCTGCACTGCCGGTGACAGTATAGGGGAGACAATGACGTTCCTCAGAAAAGAACTTGAAAACAAGGGACTTCATCTTAATGCCACTTTCTCGGTGATAATGCCAGAAAGTTACATCGGACTGCCATTCATGTATCTTGATACCTACACTTCTGCGAACACTAAATACTACAATGCCAGCGTCAGGTTAAATAAATATGCGACACTTATTAGTGAGGGCAGGGGTGGAGAGCATCTGGACAAAGGAACATTTCCAAAGTTTTATTCATATTGCTTAGGGTCTTTTTTTGAAAAGTATCTCATTACAGATGCTTTCTTTCATGTAGATAAGGAAAAATGTATTGGATGCGGGCTTTGTTCCAAATCATGTCCTGTCAATGATATTAGACAGGGAGAAAGCAGAGAACCCGTCTGGAAGAGGAACAAGAAATGCCTCACTTGCTTCGCTTGCCTGCATCATTGCCCGACAAATGCAATTTCATGGGGATGGTTTACCAATGGTAAAGGACAGTATTATTATGGGAAGAAAAAAGTTAAAGAATGCTTATAATTTATTGTCTTTTCCATTTTTTTTATATCTTTGCATTTGATATTTTGATTATTAACTCATAATTAGGTCAATATAAAGATGAAAAAAATAATTATTGCTTTCTCGCTGCTTATTTCCGCAACCTGTTCCTTTGCACAGACAGGATGGGAAACTCCCACAAATGTAAGTAATGGACAGGGACAGGAGAAAAAAGCATTGTTCGGCAATAAGACGGCAAAAGTAATCGAACCCAAATATCAGAAAGGTGCTGTAACGGAAGAAAACGGCAAGGTTTGCTGGGTAAAGACTTTTGAACTTCCCGGACTGTCTGCTTCACAAGTCTATGACAAAACACTCGCTGCGATGCAGAAATTCGTGAAGACAGATAAGCAAAGTGAGAAGTCTGCCGTTGCCGTGGTCAACAAAGACAGCAAAAAGATAGGGGTAAGACTCAATGAGAAACTTGTATTTGCAAACAAAGCCCTTTCGTATGACTTTACAGAATTCAACTATCACCTGCTAATCGCCTGCAGTGATGGCAAATGCACTGTAAGAATGACTAACTTGTCATACTTCTACGAGGCCGGTCGTCCATCAGAGGCAAGGTATTCTGCTGAAGAGATGATTTCTGACAGTGTATCATTCAATAAGAAAGGTACAAAATATACAAAGGGTGGTACAAAAAAATTCCGTGAGAAGACTATCGACCGTAAGGACGAGGTTTTTGCATGGATAGAAACAGAACTCAAGTGATGAGACAATGACACAGACTAACACAGAGTTGAATAATAAAATGGGCGATGAAAGTATCGTAGTACGCCGTCACAGAAAACCTCAAAAGGAGCGTGACAGATTCTTTGTCGTCAGACAGATACTAAACGTATTGTTCATGATTGGAGCAATAGCTGGTTGCATCGTCTATCTCAAAGTGAATGACAGGATGGGAGCTGTCCTCATTATCATCGCAATGGCTTTCAAAATGGCAGAGTGTGTCCTGAGATTCAAGAAATAATTTTCAGCTTCGGCAGGATTAGTACCTGCTTGTCGGTTTTAGGTTGTTGGTTTTGGATAGGCAAGTCTCATTCCTTGAGTAATACTCCATTAGCCAAGCATTCCAACCTACAACCAACATCCCAAAACCCAAAACCAAGAAACAGTTTTTCATGAAGAGACACCTCTTTATAATATTGTTATTTTTACTGAATCATTCTTCTGTCTTGGCTCAAATAGATGAAGGATTTGACAGTGATGGCTTTGACCAGACCAGCAACACTTTCAATCCCTCCCACAAGGCTGATACAACGAAGAGCAAAAAGGTTGCTCCTCGGGGTATGTATGTGTGGACTGTTGACAAGGACTTTGGGGAAAGAACCATGCAACTGAAGGACACCGTCCAGCATATGTTCATGAATTCCGGTATGACTCAGGGTCTTTATGGAGAATACAATACTACTGGAAACCTTGGTGCTCCGAGGATAAACAGGATTTTCATTGAAAGAAATGAAGGAAGCGATTTTTTCTTTTTGAAAAATTACGATTTCTTCCTTACCAAGCCTGAAAACCTACGTTTTACAAATACGCTTTCACCTATCACCAACCTTAATTATTATTCATGTGGTGACAAGACTAATGGTGAGGACTATCTGAAGGCATTGTTTGCTGTAAATGCAAGCAAGCAGCTCGGTGGGGGATTTAAGTTTAATTACATGTATGGCCGTGGCTTTTACCAAAATCAATCTACGGCACTATTCGATTTCACATTGTGGACATCATATCTTGGTGACAGATACCAGGCTCATGCAATCTTCTCTACCGATCACATGAAAAATACAGAGAACGGTGGCATTACTGATGACAATTATATTACTCATCCTGAAATATTTGAAGACAATTTCACCTCTTCTGAAATTCCTGTGTGCCTTTCCGACAACTGGACACGGAACGATGCCGTTCATTTCTTTCTCTCGCATCGCTACAGTGTGGGTTTCAACAAGAAAGTGCCAATGACAGAGGAGGAGATTGCAGCCAAAAAGTTTGCCATTGAATCAAAAAGGGAGTCAGAGAAAAAGAAAAACAAGAGTAAAGGAGAGAAAGAAAGTCTGAATGGAGATGCATATGAGAAAAAATACTCTGGTCGTCCGAGTGATGCAAAAGTGGTAGGAGATTTGCCACCAAAGTCAGAGAAGGCAGACAGTGATGACCGAATATCTGTAGGAACAAAAGAAACAGCCGACTCATTGTTGGCTGAAAATCAAAAGAATACAGACGAAGATACCGTCTGGTACAAGCATGAGTATGTTCCGGTCACAAGTTTCATACATACACTCAATTTTGATAGATACGACAGGAATTACATTGCATATACTTCTCCTTCCGACTATTATTCTGAGAGTTATGAGCTCGTAGATAATGTCATGAAGGATTCCATTGACGATGTGACAAAACATCTGCGGATGAAAAACCTTTTTGCTATATCAATGCTTGAAGGATTCAATAAGTGGATGAAGACTGGACTCAAAATGTTCATCTCGCATGATTTTCGTAAGTATTCACTGCCTGATACCATCAATAAAACCGTGGACTACAAGGAAAACATAATAAAAATAGGTGGACAGATTTCCAAGACACAAGGAAAATTCCTTCATTATAATGTAACGGGAGATTTCGGAATTGCAGGTGACCGGTTCGGAGACTTCTGCTTGGATGCCAAGGCAGACGTTAATATTCCATTGCTTGGAGATACTGCAAGAATAGATCTTGAAGGTTTTTTCCATAACGAAAAACCTGATTTCTATATGTCACATTATCATTCCAAACATTTTTGGTGGGACAATGATGACATGAACAAGGTCAAACATACCCATGTAGGGGGAACAATTACTTTCCCCAAGACAAGAACGAGAGTAAGGATTGGAATGGACAATATTAGTGATTATAGCTACCTTGCCATGAATTATTCCCTTTCAAGTTCTGGACTTCCCGTTAAACTCGACGCTTTTTCCAGACAATCTGACGAAAGCATCAGACTGTTTACCGCACAATTATGCCAGAACTTGAAATTTGGTGTCCTCAACTGGGAAAACAGGGTGACTTACCAGAACAGCAGCAATCAGGCAGTCATTCCAGTTCCGGACATTAACATCTGGAGTAACATATACATTGACTTTAAGATTGCAAGGGTATTGAAATGTCATTTTGGTGCAGATATTTCATATTTCTCTTCATATTTCGCTCCTGAGTATTGCTCACAGTTAGGTACGTTTGCAGTGCAGGAGAATGAAGAAGTGAGGACAAAGATAGGAAATTATCCGTTTGTCAACATATATGCAAATTTTGTCCTGAAAGGATGCAGGTTCTTCATAATGATGAGTCACGTCAATCAGGGGCAAGGCAACAGGATGTATTTTACCACTCCTCATCATCCTATGAATGAGAGTATGCTGAAAATGGGAATCTCTTGGACATTTTACAATTAAACATAATTTTTTTAACCTAAACTTAATTGATATGATTAACCCTAATGAAAACATTTGTGGTCTAAAGCGGGAAGACTTCCAGACCATGGTACAAGGTAAGAAGACAGATCTCTATATTCTTCGTAACTGTAACGGTTGCGAAGTGGCAGTAACGAATTATGGTGGTTCCATCGCCGCAATGATGATGCCCGACAAGGACGGAAATATGGGTGATGTCATTCATGGCTTTGACAATATTCAGGACATGCTTAAAGGACATCAACCTTTCCTCTCTACTCTTGTCGGCCGTTTCGGAAACCGTATCAAGGAAGGTCGCTACACTCTCAACGGCAAAGAATACCAACTTGCGCTGAATGACGGTCCGAACCATCTTCATGGAGGACCTACCGGTTACCATGCACGTGTGTGGGATGCCCTTCAGATGAGTGACCAACGTCTTGCCCTCAACTATGTGAGTGCATACGGTGAAGAAGGTTTTTCCGGTGAAGTGCATCTTACTGTGGAATACACGCTGACAGATGATAATGAGTTTGTAATTGAATACCTTGCCACGACAAACAAGAAAACAATCATCAACCTCACCCATCACGCATTCTTCGCACTTGCTGGCGTGGCTAATCCTACACCTGACGTTCTTGACCTCGAATGCCAGATAAATGCTGATTTCTATCTGCCTATCGACAGCGTGTCTATCCCAACGGGAGAAATACTTAAAGTGGAGGGTACTCCATTCGATTTCCGTTCTCCAAAGAAGATAGGACAGGACATTGAGGCTGATAACGAACAGTTGCGCAATGGTCAGGGTTACGACCATAACTATGTTCTTAACAAACGTGAAGTAGGGGAGTTGTCTTTTGCTGCACGCCTGAAGGAACCTCACAGCGGACGTACGCTGGAAATGTACACTACAGAACCTGGAGTTCAGCTTTACACTGACAATTTCGGAGATGGATTCTGTGGTTATCATGGTGCCACATTCCCACGTCGTTCGGCAGTATGTCTGGAAGCACAGCATTTCCCAGATTCTCCTAATCGCCCATACTTCCCTTCGGTGGTTCTCAACCCTGGTGAGAGATACAAGCAGAAGACTATCTACAAGTTTGGCGTTGAAAAGTAATTGATTAGTATCGGGTTCTTGGTTTTAGGTAGTTGGTTTTAGGTTGATTACTTGTCTGAAGGAAGATTCCCCAGGAGCTAAGGCAAACCTAACCAAAAACCTAAAATCGACAACCCAAACCAACAAACCGCACATGGATATTGAATTTGTAAGAAGCCGTTTCATCAAGCATTTTGATGGTAGGACTGGTAATATTTATCATTCTCCAGGCAGAATAAATCTCATTGGAGAACATACTGACTATAATGGGGGCTACGTATTCCCGGGAGCCGTGGACAGTGGTATAATGGCAGAGGTCAGACCTAATGGCACCGACACCGTGATGGCTTACTCCATAGACCTCAAGGATAGGGTAGAGTTCAAGGTAGATGACCCGAAGGGACCAAATGCCACATGGGCAAGGTTTATCTATGGTATCGTACAGGAATTCAGGCTTCTTGGCGTAGATGTAAACGGTTTCAACATCGCTTTTGCCGGAGACGTACCTCTTGGAGCCGGCATGAGTTCTTCTGCTGCAATGGAGAGTTGTTTCGCTTGTGCGTTGAATGACTTGTTTGCTGACAATAAGGTAAGCAAATGGGACATGGTACTTGCAGGACAGGCAACAGAGCATAAATACATCGGCTGTAATTGTGGCATCATGGACCAGTTTGCTTCTGTTTTCGGAAAAGCAGGAAAACTGATGCGTCTCGACTGCAACAGCCGGGAGTTTGAGTATTATCCTTTCAATCCAAAGGGATATAGGTTGGTTCTGCTAAACTCTTGCGTAAAACACGAGCTTGCAGGTTCACCTTACAACGACCGTAGGCGTTCCTGTGAGAATGTAGCCAAGGCTGTACAGAGTAAGCATCCTGAGAGAAAGATTGAGACCTTGCGTGATTGTACTTGGGAGGACCTGAATGAAGTCAAGGACTGTGTGTCAGCAGAAGACCTTCAGCGTGCCAATTTCGTTCTCGGTGAGAAAGACCGTGTCCTTGCAGTCTGTGATGCTCTGACCCGTGGAGATTACGAGGAGGTAGGCAAACAAATGTACCTTACTCATGAAGGACTTTCTAAAGATTATGAGGTGAGTTGCGAAGAGTTGGACTATCTCAATGAAATAGCCCGCAATAATGGCGTGACAGGTTCCCGCATTATGGGAGGAGGATTTGGAGGCTGTACGATCAACCTTGTAAAGGATGAATTGTATGATACCTTTATTGCAGATGCAAAACAAAAATTCTCTCTCAGATACGGACATGAACCCAAAGTAATCGACGTGGTAATAGGTGATGGTGCAAGGAAAATATGCTAAATCATCCCATGATTTTCAAAGTTGAAAGCACATCCAAATTTCTTTGTATTCCATATAATTACATATTGTATCAACTATATTACAGTTGATTCTTGGAAAGTCCAAATTTGAAAACATTAAACAAACAACAGCGACAATCAACTTAAAGTGAATAAGTGATTGCCGCTGTAATTGTATCTATATTTTGCAACTACTCAAAAATTACATAAGCATAAAAAGCATCCAGAGCAACTTACTCCATTATGCCTATGAGAAGAAGCCAAGGAGAGTACCTGCAGCAACAGCAGAACCGATGACTCCTGCAACGTTTGGTCCCATGGCGTGCATGAGGAGGAAGTTCTTGCGGTCGTATTCCAGACCGATATTATTTGAGATGCGGGCTGCCATTGGTACTGCGCTCACTCCGGCATTACCGATTAGCGGATTTATCTTCTTGTCCTTTGGCAGGAAGATGTTCATAATTTTCACGAACAATACGCCGCTTGTCGTTGCAATGATGAAGGCACAAGCTCCAATGATGAAGATAAACACCGTATTGAGAGTCAGGAACTCAGAAGCCTGGGTAGAACATCCTACCGTGAGACCAAGCAGTATGACAACTGCATTGTTCAAGGAATTTGTCGCCGTATCTACCAGACGGTTGGTCTTTCCGCATTCCTTCAGCAGATTACCAAAGAAAAGCATACCGAGAAGAGGCAGACCGGAAGGTACTATGAATGTAGTGACGATAAGTCCGAGAATAGGGAAGAGAATCTTCTCTGTCTTACTTACCTGTCTGGCAGGCTTCATGCGGATAAGTCTTTCTTTCTTTGTAGTGAGAAGACGCATGATGACAGGCTGGATGACTGGAACGAGTGCCATGTATGAGTATGCGCACACAGCGATGGCTCCCATAAGATTTGGACTCACTTTTGACGACAGGAATATTGCGGTAGGACCGTCAGCTCCACCAATGATTGCAATGCCTGCAGCCTGGTTTGGCTCGAATCCCATTGCAAGGGCAGCCATATATGCTCCAAATATACCGAACTGGGCAGCGGCACCGATAAGAATTAGTTTTGGGTTTGCAATAAGAGCAGAGAAGTCAGTCATTGCACCGATACCAAGGAATACAAGTGGCGGATACCAACCTTGCCTGACACCTTGATAGAAAATGTTGAGGACGGAGTTGTCTTCATACAAACCTATCTCCAATCCAGCAGCGCGGAAAGGTATGTTTCCTAGTACTATTCCGAGTCCTATTGGTACAAGAAGCAACGGCTCAAAGTCTTTTTTTATGGCAAGCCAAAGGAAGAAGCAACCGACAAGTATCATGATAATGTTTCCGACGGTGGCATTGGCGAAGCCAGTATATGAGACAAACTCGTTGAAGTTTGCTACGATAAATTCTGTAAAACTCATAGATTTACCTCCTTATCCAATAGTTATGAGAGGAGCACCTTCCATTACGATATCTCCCTTATTTACGAGAACAGAAGTTACAGTACCTGAGTTTTCTGCTTCAATGTTATTCTGCATCTTCATGGCTTCAAGTACTACGACGGTATCGCCCACTGCAACAGCATCTCCAACCTTGACGCATACTTCTGTGATAGTGCCTGGGAGTGGAGCTGCGACCTTTGTTCCTGAGCCAGCCTGAACAGGTGCAGGTTGTTCCGGAGCAGGTGCTTCTCCCTGTACAGGAGCTGCAACAGGTTTCTCAACCTTGACCTTCGTGATTTGTTTTCCTGTGGAGATAGGCTGTTTTAATTCAACGTCAAAGTTAATTCCGTTTACGTTGACTTTTGCAAGGTTGCCTTCTATCTCGTTGATTTCTACATCGTAATCTACGCCTTGTATTGTATATTGATATTTTGCCATTTTTTTAGATATTATGATTTGTTATGCTATGGATTTTTTTCTTACTCTTGATACGAAACCATGTACATTGGGATTATCAGTTTTGATGATGAATCTCTGGCATTGGAGTTCCTCCGTTGTGTACAGCCCAGAATGTATCATGTGGTCTTATTGTAATGATACCACTTTCTACGTCGTGTATGTCATCAGCATATTGTTTCAGTGCCATTGCAATGACGGCAATGTATGTCTCTTTGTCAATACCTTTTGATTTGAGTCCATCTTGAAGAATTACGTTTGTCTTGTGGCTTACCTCCGCAAGTTTTTCTCCGGTTTTTACTACAGGCTTGACGACTGGCTTCAATGGAGGTACCGCATTAGCTACTTTAGTAATATTCTTCTTGTCTCTGAGCAACCATCCGAGAATGCTGAAAAATATGTAGAGCAAGGCAAGGCAGCTGAACACTATGCCCATTGAAAGGACCGTGATTCCAAAACCATGAGGGTCGTCACGCTTCAGCATCTCAACATTCGTTTCTGTTACCGTCGTGTAGTTCTCTATGCCCGGAGTTACTGTGTCTGAGGTTTTTACCATCCACTCACTTGCACCGTCAGATACACGTGCATAGGAACAGTCAGCTTTAAGCACTGGTATGCTGACAGAGTCAATGATGTCCACGGCATTGCCGTCATAAATGGCAATCCATTGTGTCGTACTGTCAGCCTTTACGTCAAGGTGCATTGAGCCTTTTGCAGGATTACTGTTGAGATAGAATATTACATGCTGTCTCGCAGACAAGGCTGTACGAGGTTCTCCGTTAGGAATGATTGTCATGTGTTTCATTCTTTCTGGAGCAGTCATGTTTGGATCAAGCACGGACTTGTCCGTAGTTATGTACATGCCGCGCACGTTGTACGAAGAGTACGCCGTGTTGACAAGTTCTACCCACGGATTGTGATTGCCGAACTCATCCTGAATGCTTGAGGTATTGCTTGTTACGACCTCGTTGATTTTTATGTTCTTTGCGCCTTGACCCATGACAGAGGCTGAGCAACAGAGCAACACACCCAGGAGAAAAATGTTTCTTTTCATTGTTGTTATAATAGATTAATAGGATTAGCAGAAGAAGAGCACTACTATCTGCGCAACAAAGATTCTAAGGAACATACTCAAGGGATAGACTGTAGAATATCCGATGGAGGGAGCTTCAGTAGAACAGGATGCGTTTGCATAGGCAAGGGCTGGCGGATCAGTATAAGTACCTGCCAACATACCCATTATCGTGAAGTAGTTGAACCTGTATTTCAGTCTTGCTATCGTTCCGATTATTAAAATAGGTATAATGGTGATGAGGAAACCTGTCAACACATAAAGCAGACCGTCTCCTGCGACCACAGTATTTACGAATTTCGCCCCGGCCTTAATGCCAACGCTTGACAGGAACAGTACCAGTCCGATTTCACGCAACATCAGGTTTGCAGAAGTCGTAGTGTATGTGACCAACTTTACCTTATATCCGAACCTTCCTATCAGGATGGCTATTATAAGAGGTCCGCCAGCAATACCGAGTTTCATCGGTACAGGAATGCTCGGAATAGCGAAAGGAATGCTTCCGAAGAGGATTCCAAGAACGATGCCGATAAAGATAGTCGCAATGTTAGGATGGTCGAGACGCTTTATGGCATTTCCCATCAAAGCGGCGACCCTGTTTACTGACACCTCGTCTCCAACGACCATAATGCGGTCTCCTACCTGGAGTGGAATATTGCTTGAAGCAAACATCTCCATTCCCTGACGGGTAATGCGCGTCACGTTCACTCCATAGACACTTGAGAAATGGAGCTTTGCAGGTGTCTTGCCGTTGATTTGAGATTTTGTAATGAGGATTCGCTTGCTGACTATCTGCCTGTTCTTTTCCTGTTCCTTAAATTCCGGTACATCTACAGGTTTGCCGATGAAAGCAATGATTGCCTCAGCGTCCACTTCCGGACAAACCACAAAAACCTTGTCGCCAAGCTCAAGGGTCGTAGTACTTTTGGGGAATATCAGTTCTCCGTTGCGCAATATCCTTGAGAACACGAAATCACGTTTGAGAAATTCGTGAATCTCAAAAATCGTGTGTCCTGCAAGGTATGAATTTTCCACCAAGAGGTGCATGAGGTGAGGTTTTACGGCAATATTGCTTTCCTGTGCTTTGAGGGCTTCCTCTTCGCTCTGCAGTTTTATCCTGCAAATGTATCTTATCGCTATTGTAGCACCTATTATGCCGACAACTCCGAGCGGATAAGCACACGCATATCCGTTGGCGATGGCAGGCGCATTGCCCGTTTCGAATATCGCATTGAGAGCCTCATTGGCAGCACCAAGTCCTGGAGTGTTTGTCACGGCTCCATACATGGTGCCTATCATCATCGGAAGATTGACGGGGTCAGACGTGTCGAAGAATATGTAGTAGCAAGCGAACATGACAAGCACGTTGAGCAGAATGGTGCAAGCAGCAAGAAGATTGAGCTTCACGCCGCCTTCACGAAAACTCTCGAAGAATCCGGGACCTACCTGCAGACCTATCATGAAGACAAACAAAATGAGTCCGAAGTCCTGTACGAAGGTGATGATGTCTGTGGGGGCAGTAAAGCCGAAGTGCCCGGCTACGATACCGGCGAACAGCACAAACGTCACACCAAGGGAAATGCCTGCAATTTTTATTTTTCCCAAAAGAACGCCTACTGCAATGACGACAGCATAGAGTAGGGCGATGTGCGCCACGCTTTGGCTGTTTGTGAAAAGATTAATTATCCAATCCATATTATTGTTGCAAAATTCAAATTTAGTTGCAAAGTTACTAAAAAAAAGCACTCGTTCTATCCTTTTGGACAAATATTTTTCCAAAAGACAATAATTTCTTTTAATTTATATTCTTAATTAGGAAAAAAAGACTAATTTTGCACGTTGAATAATCGTTCATACGACAAGGATGAATACATTTATCACATACTAAACTAAATTATGGCTAATAACAAAGAAAAACTCTTCACTGAGTTTACTGCGCCTACTACCCAGGAATGGCTTGACAAGATACAGGTCGATCTGAAGGGAGCAGACTTTCAGAAACGCTTAGTGTGGAGGACAAACGAAGGCTTCAATGTGCAGCCTTTCTACAGACGTGAGGATGTGGAGAAATTGCAAACACCTAATTCCATGCCCGGCGAGTTTCCATTTGTCCGCGGCAACAAGAAAGAAGACAACGTATGGTACATCCGTCAGGAAATCAACGAGTCTGACGCCAAGGCGGCAAATGCAAAGGCTCTTGAAATTCTAAACAAGGGTATCGATTCGCTCTCTTTCCGCGTACCAAGGGAAAAGGTCAGTGAGGAATACGTAGAGCAGCTGCTCGAGGGCATTCACTGCGATATTGTTGAGGTGAATTTCTCAACGTGCAAGTGTCACTCACTGGAACTTGCCAAAATTCTCACGGCATACTTCGAAAAGAAGGGCTACGACAAGGAGAAGGTTGTAGGTTCTATCGAATGGGATCCTATCAGCAAAATGGTGATGGCAGGAAAAGACAAGCAGTCGTTGCTTGCCACTGCTCCCGCTTTGGTTGAGGCGTTCAAGGACTATCCTCATTTCCGTTGCATATCTGTAAATTCAGTGGCTCTTTGCAACAGCGGCGCTTATATCGTACAGGAGTTGGGTTATGCTCTGTCATGGGGTAACGAGTATCTGCAGCAACTTGTAGATGCCGGCGTAGAACCTACTCTCGCGGCATCTAAGATAAAGTTCAACATGGGTGTTTCCGAGAACTATTTCATGGAGATTGCGAAGTTCCGTGCCGCACGTATGCTCTGGGCTCAGATAGTAAAGCAGTATGAGCCAAAGTGTGATTGTGCCTGCAAGATGTGTGTGAATGCCATCACTACCACTTACAACATGACTCTCTTTGATTCTCATGTCAACCTCCTCCGTTCTCAGACAGAGACAATGTCTGCAGCCTTGGCAGGAGTCCACTCAATAGTGGTTACTCCTTTCGATGCTACATACGAGACTCCTAATGATTTTTCAGAACGCATTGCACGCAACCAGCAGCTGCTTCTGAAGGAAGAATGTCATTTTGACAAGGTGGTGGACCCTTCTTCAGGTTCTTACTATATCGAAGAACTCACCACTTCTCTCGCAAATGAGAGTTGGAAGATTTTCCTCAAGGTGGAGGAAGAAGGCGGCTTCCTTGCCGCTACACTTGCAGGTACGGTACAGGATGATATAAATGCCACAAACGAGAAACGTCACCTCCATGCTGCACAGCGTCGTGAATTTATCCTTGGAACCAACCAATATCCTAACTTTACTGAGAAGTCAGAGGGTAAGGAACCTGTCTCTGGTTGCAGCTGTGGTTGCGGTTCAAGTTGTGAGGATTCTCCCATCAAGGCCATTACAGCCACACGGCTTGCCGCTGACTTTGAGAACCTTCGTCTCGCCACGGAGAAAGCCAAGAAGCAACCCGTTGCATTCATGGTGACTATAGGAAGTCTCGTATGGAGACAGGCACGTGCGCAGTTCTCATGCAATTTCCTTGCTTCCGCAGGATATAAGGTCATTGACAATCTTGGTTTCCAGACAGTAGAGGAGGGTATTGATGCGGCTCTCGCAGCAGGTGCCGACGTCGTTGTCCTCTGTTCTTCCGACGAAGAGTATGCGGAGTATGCAGTTCCTGCATTCAAGTATCTCGACAGCCGTGCAATCTTCGTAGTGGCAGGTGCTCCTGCTTGCTCTGAGGACCTGAAGGCTGCCGGTATTGAGAACTTCATTCACGTAAAGGTTAACCAACTTGAGACCCTGAAGGATTTCAACGCTAAACTGGGAATATAATTATGGCAAGAAAAGATTTTAGAAATATTGACATTACAGCCGGCATTAAGTCTCAGAACGGTGCTGAATGGCAGAAGGCTAACGATATACAGTATGTATGGAAGACTCCTGAGCATATTGAGGTCAAATCCGTATATACGAAGGAGGATCTGGAAGGCATGGAACATCTTGACTTTACTGCAGGTATCCCTCCTTTCCTGCGCGGTCCGTATTCAATGATGTATCCTTTCCGTCCGTGGACAATACGTCAGTATGCCGGCTTCTCGACGGCTGAAGAATCAAACGCATTCTACCGCCGTAACCTCGCTTCTGGTCAGAAGGGTCTTTCTGTCGCTTTTGACCTTCCTACACACCGCGGATACGACCCTGACAATGCCCGCGTGATTGGTGATGTGGGCAAGGCAGGAGTATCTATCTGTTCAGTAGAGAACATGAAGGTGCTTTTCGACGGTATTCCTCTCAACAAGATGTCTGTTTCGATGACCATGAACGGCGGCGTGCTTCCTATCATGGCTTTCTATATCGTGGCAGGTCTTGAACAGGGCGCAAAGCTGGAGGAAATGGCTGGTACTATACAGAACGACATTCTCAAGGAGTTCATGGTGAGAAACACGTATATTTATCCACCTGCATTCTCCATGAAGATTATTGCCGACATCTTCGAATACACCTCCAAGTATATGCCTAAGTTCAACAGTATTTCCATCTCAGGCTACCACATGCAGGAGGCTGGAGCTACTGCGGACATCGAGTTGGCTTATACCCTCGCAGACGGTATGGACTACCTGCGTGCCGGCATTAATGCAGGCATAGACATTGACGCATTTGCTCCCCGTCTCTCTTTCTTCTGGGCTATCGGAGTAAATCATTTCATGGAGATTGCCAAGATGCGTGCCGGACGTCTGCTTTGGGCAAAGATAGTAAAGAGCTTCGGTGCAAAGAATCCAAAGTCAATGGCTCTGCGTACTCACTCTCAGACTTCCGGCTGGTCTCTTACAGAGCAAGACCCGTTCAACAACGTAGGACGTACCTGCATTGAGGCTATGGGAGCCGTGCTCGGCCATACGCAGTCACTGCACACCAACGCTCTTGATGAAGCCATTGCCCTCCCGACTGATTTCTCCGCACGTATTGCCCGTAATACTCAGATATACATACAGAATGAGACAAAGGTGTGCAAGGAGATAGACCCTTGGGCTGGTTCATATTACGTAGAAACACTTACCAACGAACTTGTACACAAGGCATGGGAGCATATCCAGGAGATCGAGAAACTCGGCGGTATGGCAAAGGCTATCGAGACCGGAGTGCCTAAGATGCGAATCGAAGAAGCTGCTGCCCGCACACAGGCTCGTATCGACTCTGGTGTACAGACCATCGTGGGTACAAACAAGTATCGTCTTGACCACGAAGATCCTATTGACATCCTTGAGGTGGATAACACTGCCGTACGTCTTCAGCAGGAGGCGGCTCTCAAGGAACTCAAGGCAAAGCGTGACAATGATGCCTGCCAGAAGGCTCTCGATGCACTTACGGAAGTGGTGCGCACAGGCAACGGCAACCTGCTCGAGGCTGCGGTGGAATGCGCTAAGCTGCGCTGTACTCTCGGCGAGATTTCAGATGCCTGCGAAAAGGTGGTAGGTCGTTATAAAGCAGTAATCAGAACAATATCAGGCGTGTACAGATCAGAATCAAAGAATGACAGCGACTTTGACAAAGCATGTGAGCTGACGGAAAAGTTTGCGAAGAAAGAAGGACGCCGTCCTCGTATTTTCATTGCCAAGATGGGTCAGGATGGTCATGACCGCGGTGCAAAGGTTGTTGCAACAGGTTATGCAGACTGCGGCTTCGACGTTGATATGGGACCGCTGTTCCAGACTCCGGAAGAAGCAGCCCGTGAAGCTGTAGAGAATGACGTTCACGTGGTGGGAGTAAGTTCTCTTGCCGCAGGTCACAAGACTCTTGTTCCAGCCCTCATTGAGGAACTGAAGAAGATGGGCCGCGAGGATATTATGGTCATTGCCGGCGGTGTCATCCCTGCACAGGACTACGATTTTCTATATCAGGCAGGTGTTGCGGCAATCTTCGGCCCTGGAACGTCGGTTGCAAAGGCAGCCGTTGAGATGATGAACATCCTTCTCGACGAGCAATAATGACAGACCTGTTGTCACCTGAACAACATTGAATATAAAAAATGACTCCCCTTCCTTTTTGAATGAAAAAGATGGAGAGTCATTTTTTTCGGTTTAGGTTATGCGGTTATAGGTTGTGCGGAAGTTATAATCAGCCTTGACAAATGTCCGTAAAACCGAATAACCTTAAAACCGTAAAACCAAATGATTATTTTCTTTTCTTCCAGAACCCTGAAGTTATGTCAGTCAGGGTCTTGCCGCCATCAGTTATCCTGTACATACGTTGGTTTGTCGTAGAAGAGGTGAGCGCACCTTTTTCTGAGATATAGGGGCCTGTCTTTACGAAATCAAAATTCTCCAAGTGTATGTTGTCAGATATTTCCTGACGCCCGCTGTACCACGCTGTCTTCAAATGAGGAAAGTTCTGACGTACAAAGGCTGCCAGTTGGTTCACCTCCTCGGTTTCCGAATCTCCGCCCATGAATGCGACGCAAGTGACGTCATCACCGTATGTGTCAAGCATTACCCCGAGAGACATCACATTGAGAGGAGTGCCGATGTCTTCCCATAGGTATTTACTGTGGCATCCCGGACAATGGCATGGACAATTTGAGATATTTATAGAGAGAGTGACCTCGTCAGGTATTTCCTGAAAGACCACTCCCTTGTTTACATATTTCATTTCCAGTGTTGTTTTTTTTGCTCAAAGACGGGAAGATATTCTTACACCGTCATTTTCTTCTGACCTGAATAGTACCGACGCTGGGCTTCTTCCTGACGCGGTTTGGAGAAATTGCTCACACGCTTAAGGTAACCGATGATACGTGTCATGTAGTCCACGTTCTTTGACTGACACTTCGGACATTCCTTGAGGTATCGCTTGTCTATACATCCGCAGTCATTACAGATAGTGTTGGGAATGTTGAAGGTGAAGTAGTTGCATCCTTCCTTCGCAGCAACCTTGAGCAACTGCTTGTATTGTGCTTTAGAGAGGTGTTCTTCCAGGTTCATGTGAAGGGCAGAACCGCCTGTGAGGTGCTCGATATATGGTGCTCCATGGAGCTTGAACTTATCTACGATGTTCAGGCTGTCATCCTCCACTACGTAGAAATAGGAGTTGTAACAGTCACGTGGTACGAAATATCCGTCTTCACGGTCCCACTTGGCATGCTTTACGCCGACGTTCTCTGCAGGAATCATTTCGCAGTTGAAGAGCACGTCCTTTGTGCGGTACTGCATGTTGATGCGCTCTACGATTGAGAGAATGTCCTGTACGAATGCCTTGTATTTGTCGTTGGCAGTAATCTCCAATCCCATGAACTCCGCGGCTTCAACGAGGCCATTGACTCCTATGGTAAGATACTGGCGGCTCATGTTGATGTATCCTGCATCGAAGAGCGGGAGCATTCCGTGTGACTGAAGCTCCTTGAGGTTTTCGTTGTAGGCCAACTGCACCTTGTGGCACAAATCAATTACTTCTGCCAGATATTCCTTGTAGTCCTTGCCGTTGTTTACGGCATACTGTATGCAGCGGTTGAGATTGATTGTCAGTACTGACTTGGAACCTGTGCTGACGCCTCCGGCACCGAGGGTGTAGCTGAAGCCGTTGTCCTGTATCTCGTTGCGGAGTCGGCAGCATGATGACAGGGAATCTGCATTGTCGCTCATGTAGGTGAAGAAGGAATGTCCCTCTGCATACATCTCTGCGGCAAAGTCGCCCCATTCCTGGTCACGGCACTCTCCATTGTCAGCAAGCAGGGCCATGGTCTCCACTGGGAAGGTGAGCACAGTCTTGGTACGTTCCTTGTTGAACCATTTCATGAATCTCTTCTGCAGCCATGAGAGACCGTCCCAGTCGGGCTGGCTTCCGTCAGGGAAATAGAAATTTCCGAATATTGACTCGAAATAGTAGCGGTCGTAATATGCCACGTTCCAGAAGACTGCCTGGAAATTCCTTGCACCTGTCGGCTGGTTGATGGAATAGACTATCTGCTCGAAGCAGTCAGTAATAATCTTGTCAATGGTGCGCTGGCGCAGTGAGAGATCTACCACCTTGTCTGCATTCTTCCAATAGTCTGTGCCATATTCCTTACCGATAAAGTAATTAAGGTACATGAGGAATTCCGGCGTTGCGCATGCTCCTGACAGCATGGAGCTGACAATGAACACCATGTTGACAAAACCGCCGCAGAATGATTTCAGGTTGGTAGGTGCGGTGGAATTGCCGCCTATGCCCGTCGTGCCGCCGATAAGCCAGGGGTACATCGTGATGGAGGCACAGTAGGGGGCTATGCTTGTCTCGTCGTTCTTGTATATGAAATGATGCGTCAGCAGGTCAATATACTTGTCTGCCAACTCCTTGCCGTACATCTTTTTGATACGGTCGGTCAGAAGCCTGCGGTTCAACCTGATGAAGTTGGATTTTGGAAGTTCGCCGATCAGCGTCGCAATGTTCTTGTGCTCCACGTTCGCGTTTGCGTCATACTTCGAGCCTGTTGCGGCATTTGCTGCTTCCATGTAGGCTGTGAGGAAATTGAGTTTCTCTAAAGTCTCACGGTCTTCTGAATGGCTTTGACGATAAAGCATGAAGCATTTTGCCACATGATAGAAACCTTCCTTCATCAGAGCCACCTCTACCTGGTTCTGAATGTCCTCTACCTTTATGTCATCCTTAATATCCAGATGGCTTATGATTTTTGATATGGAGCCTATACTGTACGGTTCGTTGACAGCTTCGAAAGCCTTGATGATAGCCTTCATTATCTTGTCCAAGGAGAACTGGTCGCGTGAACCGTCACGCTTGAGAATTGAAAAGTTCTGAAATTCCATAATTGGGATTGCTTGATTTATTGAGTGGTTAATAATTGACCGTGTTAAGGAGGAAATTTTTCAAAGGATTTTTCTTGGAAACTTTGCAGTTTTGGAAAACTTTTTCTTGTTGCGCCGCCGAAAAGTTTTCCGTTTTTGAAAACTTTTGGTGCAGGTTTTCCTTCTCTCTCTTCCCTTTTTGTAAATTCGACTGCAAAGATACTACATTTTTTTTATGCCTCAAAACAAATTTTGCAAAACTTTTCCGCCTTTCAAAAGTTTCAAATCATGGCACGTTTAGTAAGCACAACTCAATCAACATATTAACCGCAATTTGATAAAGAGAATTATTTTTTTCAAGCATATTTTTTTAAGAATCCTACTCCCTTGACATGAAGACTGCAACGTCAAACAGCATCTCATTGCTTTTTGAACCCACTATGCCCGGCAATGGGATGATGGACTGCCACTCTTTTATCTCAATGTTTCTCTTGCAAATGAAAAAATTGATTGACAAGACAACTTTTTGAAACTGTCTCGTTTCATGATTTTCATTGCGGTCATCAAGCGTAATCCTTGATAGGCAACCACAGGGAATAAGATTTTCTTTATCGTCCGCATTGCCGTTGGTCATGAAAGACAAATAAGACAATTTTCACTATGCAACACAAACATTCAAGAATAAAATTAATTCTCCTAATTGTCGTTGGCAAGAAAGACAATTATGACAATTTTCACTATGCAATACTTCAATAATATTATCAATTTTGTCGTAATTGTCGTCAACCCATCGGTGTCGGTAGGAATGAGGCTTGATATTCAGCCAAATAACGGCCATATTATCATGTAGTTATAGACTGGGTTACGTTGTTTTTCATATATTCCCCTGCAAAGGTAGTGATTTTTTTCGTTCCTGCAAGGGAAAGAAAAAAAAATGGTTCATGAACTATTGAACATGAACCATTCACACAATTTCACAAACGTTAAAATCAAGGGAAAATCCTGTCGGGACTTTTCGCCGAACCAGAAGACGGAACAAGGCTTTATCGGGAAAGAAAACAGGAAGAAAATGGTGTAAATTCTCCTGCACGCGGAGAAAGCCGTGAGATTGAAGGGTGAAACCAAAGGGTTTGCACCGTGAAACCACGGCTTTCATGCCCTAATATCTTGGCTTTCATGCAGTAAAAGCATTGCTTTTGCGTCCTGTTTCCACCGCTAAATTTCCGCCGCTCCGCCAACCCTTTCACGCTCAACGGATTGCAAAACGGCGGGATTTCTGCGAGATTCGCATATTTGCGCACGGATTTTTTTTCGTGGATTTCAAATGTTAAAATTGCCTTGGTTTTTGGTTGTGGTTTATGGGAAGTCTCTGTTTTTTTGGTTGTTGGTTTTAGGTTAGTTAGACCTTCCTCTTGAGAAACCAGAATTAGTAAGGGAACCAACAAAAAAAAACACAACATGAGAATATATTTACGGTGGTAATTTTTAGAACCACTCTTAACCCTTATTCTCCTAATGCCCGTCTGTATATCTCCATTGTGGCGTCATGGTCGAGCTGCATATAGCCTGGCATTATGTCACCCTTCAGCCTGTGCAGGCGGTCGTTCAGAAGTGGGAGGTCTGGATGGGGAATGCCAAGTTGGGCAAATGTCACGGGCATGTGTATTACGTCATGGAACCATGTGCGGAGCGCATCAGCTGCCTTGTGGGCATCAGCGGAAATATTGTCAGTCTTATCCACTCCAAGCACGCGGTAGCCTAACTGCGCCACCTTGTGAGGGTTATGGTCAGCTGCATAATCCAGGAATGCGGGGAAGATGACAGCAAGACCGGCACCGTGGGTAACGTCATATTCTGCGCTTATCTCATGTTCCATGGCATGAGAGTTCCAATCCTCCTGACGGCCGAGAGAGCAAGTGTCGTTGTGGGCTATCGTGCCGCACCACATAATGTTTGCGCGTGCCTCGTAGTCATTGGGGTCGGCTATCACCCTTGGAGCTGTTTCCATGATGGCGAGGAGCATGCCTTCTGCCATGCGGTCGCCGATCTGGACATCCTCCGTATTGCTTAGATAACGCTCAAGGATGTGTGCCATCATGTCTGTAATGCCGCTTGCCGTCTGCCACTCAGGCAAGGTCACTGTGAGTGCAGGATTCATTACGGCAAACTTGGGACGGAGCAAATGCGGCTGGCGCAACCCTGCCTTTACCTTCGTCTCCGTGTTGGTAATGACCGTATTGCCGGAGCCTTCACTTCCGGCAGCAGGAATTGTCAACACCACTCCTACAGGCAGGGCCTGCTGCGGAGAAGCCTTGCCGCAATAGAAATCCCAGAAGTCGCCCTCATAGAAGTAACCTACGGCAATAGCCTTTGCAGTATCGATTACAGAACCGCCACCTACAGGCAAGAGGAAATCGGGCCTGTATTCACGAGCCAGTCCAATTCCTTCATATACTTTTGAATCAACAGGATTGGGCTTCACGCCAGAGAGTTCACAATATTCCAAGCCTTCATCTTCCAAGGATTTTTTTACCCTGTCAAGGAGTCCTGACTTAACGACGCTTCCACCGCCATAGACAATCATTATGCGTGAGGCACCATACCGTTTGCATAGCTCTCCTGTCTTCTGTTCCGTGTCCTTGCCAAAGACAAATTCTGTCGGACTGTAAAATGTGAAATTATTCATCTTGTTCTTGCAGTTACTATTAATGTTTATTATCAGTTGTTTAGTTGTTTTGTTGTTTTGTTGTTTAGTTGTATTGTTGTTTAGTTGTTTGGTGGTTTGGTTGTTTCATGATAGTATTCCTCATGTGCAAAGACAAACAACAAAACAACCAAACAACAAGACAATTATACAACTTAAATTCCCATCTTCTTGCGTATCTTGGCAGGAATGGCATTCTTGTTTACCATGAAGTCCATAGTCTTGGCAACGATGAAATTCTTGGACATATACCAGATGCCGTCATACTTGCCAGTCTTTCCCCATGAATTCTTCACCATATAGTACTCCTTGCCGTTCTGGTCCTTAGCAATGCCGTAGATGAGCATACCGTGGTCATCGGTAAGAGTCCAGTTGTCATATTCCTCCTGGCGGGTTTCCTGTGAGGGAGTCAGCTCAGGAGCATTAATGCCAAGGTCAGCTAGTTTGCTCTTTTTCTCGCTTGCGGTCAGTTTGAGCCATTTAGCCATGTCAGAGCCTTCAAGACCCTGCGCTTTCTGCTCATCGTAGAGGAGTGCGAGACCGTTGCGTGTAAATCCGTCTTCACTGACATCGCCGCCCCATGCTAAGGTATATCCGTTGCGTATTGCATTGTCGATGACCTCAGCCATTTCGTCCATCGGAAGGTTCCATGAAAGACCTTGACGCCAGTTGTCCTGCACCTCTACAGGAAACTCGGTGTAGAATGGATAATGAGTATAACTGGTGATACATACATAGTCATTCCAGTCAAGACCGAGCGAAGCGGCAAATGACTGTGGAGTGAACGTTTTTCCTTGATAAGAGAATGACTCGGGACACTGTCCGAGGTAAGCGTCAAGAATGCCTTGGAATCCTTTCTTCCATGCAGGATTGAGTTTCTTTGCCGTAGATTTAGCCACGGCATCAACATAAGGCTCCATGACCTCAAAGAACTGATTGAAGTTGTTCAGTGTGTCACCGTACATTGTTCCCGGCAACGGCATTGCTTCTTCCGGACAAATACCGTAGGTCTTCAGTACGTACAGCACATCGTATGCGCTGCCACCCTGTGAGAACTGGGCATCACCATGCATGCGCACTTTCACGATTGCGCGGTCCATGTAGTTCTTGTTGCATACGAACATCTCACAGAGGTCGTACGTCTTCTTTGACTTCTTGAGGATTTCGGCCTCGAAGAAAGACAGGGTGGAGTAGTTCCAGCAGGTGCCGGAGCGGGCTTGGTTCTTGATGGAAGTGATGGGGTTCTCGATTACTGTAGTGAATACAGGGTCATTAGGATTGATTGAATCCTTTTTTTCTTCAACGGCAGAAACGCTGAGAGCAGAGAGTGCCGTGATAACGGTGAGGAATGTCTTTTTCATTTTTTTGAATATGTTGTTAGTTAATTTTCAAAAACATAGTTTCGGTTGGAGTAAAAACTGAATAGGGCTTTTGGCAGTTGTTTGGTTGTTTGGTTGTCTTGTTGTTTGTCTTCCAATGGAGTCAATTTCAATCAACAAAACAACAAGACAACTAAACAACCAAACAACCAAACAACAAATACAGCCGATTACTCCCTGTTGGCAGCCATGTATTCTTCCACGTCGGCAGTATGGTATGGTATCCTCTCTGTGCCGAGGAAGCGGCATCCATCTGCCGTGATGAGAATGTCGTCTTCTATCCGGATGCCTCCAAAATCCTTATAAGTCTCTATGAGACTGTAGTTAAGGAATTCCTCGCAGTGTCCCTTTGCCTTCCAGTCATCTATCAATGCAGGAATGAAATAAATACCCGGCTCGTCAGTTATCACAAAACCTTCCTCCAACCTGCGTCCCATACGCAGGCAGTTGGTTCCAAACTGGTCAAGTCTCGGACGTGTCTCTTCATCGAAACCTACGTGGATCTGTCCCAGTCCTTCCATGTCGTGTACGTCCATACCCATCATGTGACCAAGGCCGTGGGGAAGGAAAAGGGCATGGGCACCGGCAGCAACAGCCTCATCGGTATCTCCCTTCATGAGACCAAGTTCCTTGAGTCGTTCCGTCATTCTGCGACAAACGGCGAGGTGGACGTCAAAGTACTTCACTCCGGGCTTTGATTCTTCAAGTGCGAGGTCGTGGCATTCATCTACGATGTCATAAATCTCTTTCTGCCTCTGAGTGTAGCGTCCGTTTACAGGCATGGTGCGTGTATTGTCGGAGCAATAGTTATTGACGGTCTCACCTCCACAGTCGCAAAGCACGAGCCTTCCGTCCTCAAGAGGATTCATGGACGGTCCTCCGTGCATTATCTCTCCGTGCTGAGAGAAAATAGTGGCAAAACTCTCATGCGCTCCAAGGGAATGAGCCACTCCGTCTATTCTTCCTGCAATGTATTTTTCTGTCCTTCCGGGACGAATGAGGCGCATGGCAAGGGTGTGCATCTCGTATCCTATCTTTGCTGCACGCTCCAGTTCAGCTATTTCCTCCGCTGTCTTCACGCTTCTCATCCTGACGATAGCCTGTATCAGTTCCAATGAGCTGCATTCCTTCTGCTTGGAAGGATGGATACCCATGAGATCCATTATCTGTATCATGTTGTCGTGGCGGTAAGGAGGAAGGAAATGTATTTTCCTGCCGGCCTTCTGTGCCTTCGTGACAATGTCCGCCACTTTTTTCAATGGAGCGGATTTCCTGACTCCGACACTCTCTGCAAGGTAAGATATGGTAGGGACGTTTCCATACCATACGATGTCCTCTACCTCGACATCATTGCCGAGCAGCCATTCCTCGCCGCTCTCGCAATCAATTACTCCTGCAAGTCCAATCTCTTGAAGACCAAAATAATAAAGGAAAGAACTATCCTGACGGAAAGGGTAGTAACTGTTTGCCAGATAATTACACGGTGATTCGTTGTTGCCAAAAAGCACTATCACACCGCTGCCTACAATTTCTCTCAGCGTATTGCGTCGCTGAATGTAAGTCTCTTTGCTGAACATGGTTTTATGTCTCCTATTATATTAATGTTCTATAACCTTTGCAAAGTTAATACTTTTTTCACAAACATCTTTCCAATATACATTATTTAACTAATGTAGTTGATGGTTTTGGGTTGTCGGTGGTAGGTTGTCGGTTGATATGCTTGTCTAAAGGAGAAATTCTCAAGAGCCAAAACAAACCTGACCGACAACCTCCAACCCCAAACCTCCAACCAGAAACTAAAATTGAATTACGTTAATTTTTCCGAAAAAATCCATGATTTACGTTTATTGTTTGTTGTATTGTAGAAATAATTACTAACTTTGTGTCCGATTTGATTACAATATCATACAACAAGACAACAAATATTCAACCCTAAAAACAAATACAATGTCATACACAACAGACATACGTGAACTCAATGCTCTCATACAGCAACATAGCAATTTCGTCACTAATCTGACAACGGGCATGGACCGCGTCATCGTCGGACAGAAGCACCTGGTAGATTCTCTCCTCATAGGCCTTCTCTCTGACGGACATATCCTCCTCGAAGGTGTGCCAGGATTGGCTAAGACTCTTGCCATCAAGACCTTGTCAAGTCTAATTGATGCACAGTTCAGCCGTGTCCAGTTTACTCCCGACCTTCTCCCTGCCGATGTTATCGGAACACTTGTGTATTCACAGAAGGATGAGAAGTTTCATGTAAAGAAAGGACCTGTATTTGCCAATTTCGTTCTTGCTGACGAAATCAACCGTGCTCCGGCAAAGGTGCAGAGTGCTCTTCTTGAAGCAATGCAGGAGCATCAGGTTACTATCGGCGACAACACATTCCAGTTGCCGAAACCTTTCTTGGTGATGGCCACGCAGAACCCCGTAGAACAGGAGGGTACATATCCATTGCCGGAGGCACAGACCGACCGTTTCATGCTGAAGGTTGTCATTGATTACCCTACCATAGAGGAGGAAAAACTTATCATGAGGGAAAATCTCACGGGAAGCCTGCCGGAAGTGACACCGGTAAGCAGTGCGGACGAGATACTCGCTGCACGAGATGTAGTGCGTCAGGTGTATATTGACGAAAAAATAGAACAATACGTTGCAGACATCGTATTTGCAACACGTTATCCAGAGAAATACGGATTGTCGGAACTAAAGGACATGATTACCTTTGGCGGCTCTCCGCGTGCCAGCATCAACCTTGCAAAGGCTTCACGTGCCTATGCCTTTATCAAGAGGCGCGGCTACGTAGTTCCTGAGGATGTAAGGGCTGTGGCACACGACGTGCTGCGTCACCGTATCGGACTTTCATACGAGGCTGAGGCAAGCAACCTGACAGCCGAGGAAATAGTAAGCCAGATAATAAACAAGGTGGAAGTTCCATAAGTATCAAATTCAACTTTTGCAAGTTAATGCCCTGCTCGGCATCATACGTTTATGAGGCTTTCCGTTTCGGTTGTGAGGTTAAAGGTTATACGGTTGTGAGGAAGTTGCAAACAGCCTCTGCTTACCTCCGTAAAACCTTAGAACCGTAAAAACTGAATCCTGCGAAACTTGAGTATTTATCAATACAAGTGATTCTGCTTTGGTTTCAGGTTGTGGTCTGTTGTTTTTAGGTTGGAATGCTTGCCTGATGGAGATTATATCGAGAGGCAAGACATTACGAACCATTAACCCCAACCAGGTAAAAACCCTGCGAAACTTTAGCTACAGAAATACTTTGAATCCTCTCTGACAATGATTTTCAAGGAGAAAAACAACAAGACCAATGTACCCAATGATGGTGGATTGACGACGAATGACATATTGAAGAAAGTAAGGAGAGTAGAGATTAAGACTCGCGGACTTTCTTCAAATATCTTTGCCGGACAGTATCATTCCGCTTTTAAGGGACGTGGCATGGCATTCTCTGAAGTGCGCGAATATCAGTTTGGAGACGATGTCCGTGACATAGACTGGAACGTCACGGCGCGATTCCATCGTCCTTACATAAAGGTATTCGAAGAAGAAAGAGAACTGACGGTGATGTTGCTGATAGATGTCTCCGGTTCTTTGAATTTCGGAACACGCCGCCAGACTAAGCAGGACATGCTCACGGAGATAGCAGCCACGTTGGCTTTTTCCGCTATTCAGAATAACGACAAGATAGGTGTCATTTTCTTCTCTGACAGGATAGAAAAATACATACCTCCCAAGAAAGGTCGCAAGCATATCCTTTATATCATACGTGAGATGCTCGGATTTGAGCCCATCTCGCACCGTACTGATTTGTCACTTGCGTTCGAGTACCTCGGAAGAGTGATGAAGAGAAGGTGTACAGCGTTTGTCATCAGTGATTTCTATGATTCCAAGTCATTTGACAAGCCAATGCAGGTATGCAGGTCGCGCCACGACATCGTTGCCATTCAAGTTTTCGACCCTCTCCTACGTTCACTTCCTGACGTCGGACTGATGCGCATAGCGGACGCAGAGTCGGGTGCGGAACAGTATCTTGACACATCGAGCAGGAAAGTCAGGCGCCTGCATTCTGAATATTGGCAGAAGAGAAAAGCAGAATTAGGCAGCTGCTTTGCAAAGGCGAGCGTTGATATGGTCTCTGTTGCCACTGATGAAGATTTTACGAAAGCCCTGCGTCAGCTCTTTGCCATGAGAGGATAGGAGATGCCGGGCTGGATGGTTTTGGTATGTAGGTTTAAGGTTGACAGTATAGTTCATAAAAAACACAATACATCTTTGATGCAAAAGACATTAGTTTTATTTTCATTCCTGTTGATGTCCATTCTCCCGTCTCATGCGCAGAAGGTGAATGTAGAAGCTGTGATTGACTCCATTGCCATTATGGTCGGAGAGCAGACAGGTTATCACGTTGGTGTCACCGTGAAAGAAGGTCAAAGGGTACAGTTTCCGTTGATACAGCCTTCCCAGATGTTGACACCAGGAGTAGAGGTAGTAGAGACGCTTCCTTCTGATACTCAGCATCTGGACGACGGCTACATGAAGGTTGCCGCACACTATACGCTGACATCATTTGACGACACACTCTATTACATCCCTCCCATGAAGGTAAAGGTGGACGGTAAGGAGTATGAGTCCAAGAGTCTTGCGCTCAAAGTGCTTACCGTTGAGGTAGATACATTGCATCCCAACCAATTCTTCCCGCAAAAGGACATTCAGGCCCTGCCTTTTCTTTGGTCTGAATGGTCATCGCTGATTTGGCTTTGCCTTGCCGTCCTGTTGCTCTACGTCCTCTGCGGATTGATGTTTGTACGTCTGAAGAGCAAGAAGCCTATTGTCTTCAGCGTCAAGATAATAAAGTTAATCCCTCCACATCAGAAAGCGTTGACTGTCATAGAAGAGATAAAAAGCCAGTCTGTCTCTACGACGCCCGAGGATAACAAGAAATACTACACGCAGCTCACTGACGCTCTCCGTCAATACATGAACGAACGGTTCGGGTTCAATGCAATGGAGATGACCAGCAGTGAAATCATTGAACGGCTAAAAAAGGAACGCGATCAGGAAAAGATACAGGAACTCACAATGCTCTTTGAGACTGCTGACCTCGTAAAGTTCGCAAAATACTCGGTAGGTGTGAGCGAGAATGACCAGAACCTCATCTCTGCCATCAATTTCATCAATGAAACAAAGCAGGAAAACTTACCTACGGAACAAAGAATACAACCTACGGTGACCGAACAGGAAAGGCAGACTATCCGCACGCGTATCTCCCTAAAGTGGGGTATTGCGATAGTGGGAACTGTAGCCACTGTCTTGCTCGGGTACATTTCATGGCAGTTCTGGAGTCTAATTTAGACCGTTTCTGTCTTGATGGTTTGGAGAAAAACCCAACCAAGTTTAGTCTGGGTAAATCTCAACTTTCATAAGATAACGATATTCAATTGTATTACAAATATATATGGAATTTCATTCACCATTATACTTATTGCTGCTGTTGTTGCTGATACCTTATATTATATGGTATTTCTTTTTCAGAAACAGTGGAGAAGCAAAATCAGAAGTCACAGTCAGATTCAGCGATACTGCTCCATATAGGTTTAAGGCAACAAGTTGGAGAGTGAGGCTCATTGCGCTCCCAATGCTGTTGAGATGCGCAGCTTTTGTGTTTATCGTGATAGCGTTGGCTCGTCCGCAGACGCACAACGCATGGGATGAGCGCACGGTGGAGGGCATAGACATCATGCTTGCGATGGATGTTTCCACAAGTATGTTGGCTGAGGACCTCAAGCCAAACCGCATAGAGGCTGCAAAGGCGAAAGCAAGTGAGTTTATTGCTGACCGTCCAAACGATAATATCGGACTGACAATCTTTGCAGGCGAAGCATTCACTCAGTGTCCAATGACAACTGACCATACGACACTTCTTAACCTTCTTCAGACAACCAAGACCGACATTGCTGCCCGCGGACTCATATCAGACGGTACTGCAATCGGCATGGGACTCGCAAATGCCGTGTCCCGACTGAAGAAATCGAAAGCAAAGAGCAAGGTAGTCATCCTTCTCACCGACGGCTCAAACAACATGGGAGACATTTCCCCGATGACGGCAGCACAGATAGCCAAAAGCCTCGGCATTCGTGTCTATACCATCGGAATAGGAACTACATCGGTAGCTCCTTACCCGATGCCGGTGGCCGGTGGAGTGCAATACGTGAACATTCCCGTAGAGATTGACACCCGTACCCTCAAAGACATCGCCATGGTAAGTGACGGAAACTTCTATCGAGCAACCAATACGAAGGAACTCAAACAGATATATCAAGACATAGACAAACTGGAGAAATCACGTCTGAACGTAAAAAAATATTCAAAGCGTTATGAGGTATTCCAACCGTGGGCTATTCTTGCCCTGATACTCCTTGCTCTTGAGGTCCTTTTGCGTCTCACTGTTTTCAGGAGAATAAGTTAATTCATCTTTAGCAAGTTTATGACTTGCCCAGTTTCATAAGGTTGTGAGGTTTTAAGGTTATACAGTTGAACGACAAGACAACATTACGACATAATCACAGAACTACAAATGATACATTTTGATTCACCGACATATCTATATCTTTTGTTGATAATACCGGTATTCTTCATACTGATGTATGTAGCGGAGTTTCAACGTAAAAGAAAACTGAAAAGACTTTGTGACAAGGAACTTCTTCCTTCCCTCATGCCCAATACTTCGGCATTGAGAAGATGGTCGAAGTTCATATTGACACAATTGGCTCTTGCCATGATTGTCATTGTCGTGGCAAGACCTCAGATGGGTACGAAGGTTTCAAATGAAAAGCGTAATGGCATAGAGTGCATCATCGCTCTTGACATTTCCAACTCCATGCTTGCTGAGGACGTGCTGCCCTCAAGGCTTGAGAAAAGCAAAATGCTTGTAGAAGGAATACTCGACAAGTTTACCAACGACAAAATAGGTCTCGTAGTCTTTGCCGGTGAGTCATACGTGCAATTACCTATTACGGCAGACTATGTTTCTGCCAAGATGTTTCTCAATAACATTGAGCCTTCACTCATCCAAACTCAAGGCACAGACATTGCCCGAGCCATACGACTCTGCACCAACAGTTTTACCCAACAAGACAAAATCGGCAAGGCAATCCTTGTCATCACTGACGGAGAAGACCATGAGGGCGGTGCAATGGAAGAGGCAAAGGCAGCAAAGGAGAAGGGTATGAATGTCTTTATACTCGGCATCGGCAGTCCCAACGGCGCACCTGTGCCGGACGGAGAAGGTGGTTACCTGAACGACAATACCGGCAATACCGTCATGTCATGTCTTAACGAACAGATGTGCAGGGATATTGCCGCAGCTGGAGAAGGTAAGTATATCCACGTAGATAATACTACTTCTGCACAGGATAAACTAAATGAAGAATTGACAAAACTTCAGCAGGGGGAGATGAAAAGCATAATATACTCTGAATATAACGAGCAGTTTCAGGCATTTGCCATCCTATGCATCATTTTCCTTATTATTGAAATCTGCGTCAATGAAGCAGTCAATCCTTATCTCTGCCGTATCACTCTGTTCAGAAGGAGAACGTTGTCCGTAATACTTCTCATATTGTTTGGTGGACTTACAGCATCTTTTGCACAGAATGACCGCAGTTATGTCAGAAAAGGCAACAAGATGTTCAGGAGCGGAAACTTTGACAAGGCAGAGGTGGAATACAGTAAAGCCATAACGAAAAACTCTGGTAACCCACAGGCTCACTACAACCTTGGCTGTGTACACATGCAACAGCAAAAGGATTCTCTCGCCATGATTGAGTTTGAAAAGGCGACCAAAACGGAAACTTCAAAACTCCGCAAGGCAATGTCGTACCATAACATGGGAGTCATTGCCCAGCGCCATCAGCAGTATGAGCCAGCAATAAAAGCTTATCAGGACGCATTACGGCTCAATCCTCACGACAATGAGGCAAGGTACAACATGGTGCTTTGCAAGAAACTGTTGAAAAACAATAACAACAATCAGAATCAAAACCAAAACCAAAACGACAAGAAAGACAAAAACGAGGACAAGCAAAAAAACAACAACCAAAATCAAAACGACAAGAAAGAAGACAAGGACAAAAAAGAACAGCAGAAACCTCAAGAGCAGATAAGCAAGGAAAATGCTGAGAGAATGCTCGAGGCTGCAGATCAACAAGAAAAGGAAACCCGCAAGAAAATGGAGAAAGCAATGAAGCAACCGCAACGCCGCAATCTCCAGAAGAATTGGTAATTGGATGCTTTGAAACCGCAGGAGTAAACAATTAATCATATTTCATTCGTAAGTTGTTTCTGGTAGTTGGTTAGTGCATGGTTGTTGATTTGTGCCTGGTTGTTGGTAGAAACCAATCCTTCGAAACTTAAGTCAGATATGAAAATGAAAAGAATTTTTATCATACTTTCACTGATATTCTGTGCCTTCATTCCGATGATGGCACAGATTTCCGTAAATGCTCCGAGTCAGGTGGCTGTAGGAGAACAGTTCAGACTTCAATATACGGTCAATACGACAGATGTAAAAGGGTTCAGGGCGGGTAATATTCCTGATGCTTTCGATGTCCTTATGGGACCAAGTACCAGCACTCAGCAGTCCTTCCAATACGTAAACGGAAAATCTACGTCATCCTCTTCTGTCACATATACTTACATACTTCTTGCAAACAAGAACGGTACGTTTACCATTTCCGGTGCAAAGGCGAAAGTGGAAGGAAAAGATGTATCGTCAAACTCCGTGAAGATTACCGTGTCGGGAAAGGCTAACCCGTCACAAGGCAGCCAGCAAGGTGCGGTAAACCGTGGGGGAGGGGTAAGGCCTTCAGGCTCAAGAATATCAGGAAATGATTTATTCATTAAGGTCAGTGCCAACAAGACAAGAGTACACGAGCAGGAACCTATCCTTCTCACTTACAAGGTCTATGCGCAGGTAGAGCTGACACAACTTGAAGGAAAGATGCCTGACCTTAATGGATTCCACACTCAGGAAGTGCCGTTGCCTCAACAGAAATCATTTCACATTGAGAATGTCAACGGCAGACCATATCGTTGCGTCACGTGGAGCCAGTATGTCATGTTCCCTCAGATGACGGGAAAAATGCAGATTCCAAGCATTAAGTTCAAAGGCATTGTAGTACAGGAGAATACAAATATTGACCCTTTCGAAGCCTTCTTTAACGGAGGTTCCGGGTATGTTGAGGTGAAAAAGGACATCATTGCTCCGGGACTGACGATACAGGTTGACCCTCTTCCACAGAAACCGGATAATTTCTCCGGAGGTGTCGGCACGTTCAATATCTCCGCATCTCTCGATAAGGGTACGATTAAGGCAGGAAACCCTGTAAAAATAATTGTGACCGTATCAGGAAATGGAAATCTCAAACTTATCAATCAGCCTACTCTCAACCTTCCGAAGGATTTTGAGACATACGACCCGAAGTTGACAGACAAGACGAAGCTGACGTCAGCTGGTCTTGAGGGAAGCATGATTTATGAGTTTCTCGCCGTGCCCCGCAGTCAGGGCAAGTATGAGATTCCACCTGTAGAGTTTACGTATTTTGATACGAAATCAAATTCTTTCAGGACAATAAAGTCAGAATCCCTTGTGCTAAACGTTGAAAAGGGTAACGGCAAGACTGGTGACATGGTGGATTTCAGTTCAAAGGAAGATACTGACATACATCCTCTTCATCATGGTCTTGACGAGGAAGAAGCCGACGATGTGTTCGTTTTCGGCAGTACTCCATACATCGTCCTCAATGTTTCCGTTGTCTTATTATTCCTTATTCTGCTTGTAATATTCAGGAAGAAGGCAATGGAGATGGCTGACATTGCAGGACTTAAGGGCAAGCGTGCAAACAAGGTCGCAGGTAAACGACTCAAGAAAGCTTCACGACTGATGGCAGAAGGCAAGTCAAGTGAGTTCTATGATGAGGTGTTAAGGGCTCTCTGGGGATATATATCAGACAAGTTCTCAATGTCTTCCTCCGAGTTGTCACGTGAGAATATCTGCGACATTCTCATTCAGAAACATATTGCCGAGGGTGACATCAATTCCTTCATAGAAGCACTTGATGAATGTGAGTATGAACGATATGCCCCGGGTGACGCATCTGGAAATATGATGAAGACTTACGACAAAGCGGTTTCTGCCATTACAAATATTGAGGAAGGTATGAAGAATAAAAAGAAGACATCCCATGCCAAGAGTAATGTCAATTCAACCATTATCACGGTTTTCCTTGTGATTGCCCTGCCATTTATTTCAGTAAATAGAATATGGGCACAGCAGAAGGCAGCGGAAGCCCCTGCACAATCATATCAAGACCAGAAGATAAAGGCGGATAATTCCTATTCAAATGGCAACTATCAGCAGGCAATAAATATTTACGAAAATCTCCTGAAAGAGTACAGGAATGCAGAACTGTATTACAACCTCGGCAATTCGTACTACAGATGTGACAATTATACAAAAGCAGTCATTGCATACGAGCGGGCACAGATGCTCAATCCCGGAAACAGAGACATAGAGCATAACCTGAAAATTGCACGTTCAAAGACCATTGACAACATCACCCCGAAAGAAGAACTCTTCTTTGTCGTATGGTATTATGGCATAATAAACATCCTTAATGCTGACCAATGGGCAAAAGCAGCTCTCGCATCACTCATATTGTCGCTCATTCTTTTCCTTGTATATTTGTTTGTAGAAAACTTAAATATCCGAAAGATTTCATTCTGGGGAAGCGTAATGTTGATGATAGTGCTGGTTTTAGGCAATGTCTTTGCATGGGAATTAAAGAGATATGCCTTGGACAGTGAACGGGCTGTAGTCACAGATGTTGAAGTGACAGTGAAGAAATCTCCCACCTCGCAAAGCTCTGACACATATACCATTCATGAAGGAACAAGCGTAAAGATATTGGATGATTCATTCAAGGGATGGCTTCAGATAGAGCTTGCAGATGGAAGGGAAGGATGGATAGGTGAGAAAACCGTTGAGAAACTTAGAGAAGATAAGAGGTAATGAACATTGATATGTTTTTCCTTTCGCTGCTCAATGGCAGTGACTCGATATTTACAGATGAACTCATGATAATTCTTACCAATGGGATTACATGGGTAGGTCTCTATTTGGCACTAGCTTTTCTTGTAATAAAGAACAACAAGACAGTGCCGCAGATATTCTTGATTTTTGCCTGTGCCCTTGTTTGTGTCCTGCTTTCGGGCATACTCAACGACATGGTGTTCAAGCCATTGTTCCACCGCCTTCGCCCAGTCAATGACCCCGGGGTGAAGGAGATGGTCGCCGTCGTGTCAGGATACCATGCGAAAGGATATAGTTTCTTCTCCTCTCACAGTGCAAATACATTCTCTGTAGCTCTCTTCTTTACCCTTCTTACTCGCAGCAAGTTGATGGGGGTGACATTGTTCTCGTGGGCTTTCATCAACGCATTCACCCGCTTGTATCTTGGCGTGCATTGGTTTTCTGACGTCACGGTAGGAATGCTTTGGGGTATGATGATTGGTGTCCTGGCATATTATCTGTACTACAAGATTTTCTACATCATTTCCCCTCATGCAAAGTACATCTCATCTCAATATACATCTACAGGCTATTCACATAATGAAATCAATCTGACAGTCTGTGTATATGTGTTTACAATCATCTATTGTGTAATAAGTGCAGTAGTAGCCTAAAAAAGCAATTCCAGACATGACTCCCAAAAACATAAAGATATCTGAATACAACTACTCACTCCCCGAAGAAAGGATAGCGAAATATCCTATTTCTGAGCGAGACCACAGCAAGCTTTTGATATACAAGAAAGGTGAAATCTCATACGATAGTTTCTACAATATCCCTTCCTATATCAATAAGGAGGAGATTATGGTATTCAACAACACCCGTGTCATCCAGGCCCGCATCTATTTCCATAAGACAACTGGCGCATTAATCGAAGTATTCCTGCTCGAACCTGCCAGCCCGTCTGACTACGAACTCATGTTTCAGTCAAAAGGAAAATGTTCATGGATATGCATGATAGGCAACTTGAAGAAATGGAAAGAAGGTACTCTTCAACGTAACATTCATGTTGGAGGTAGAAACGTAATCCTGACAGTTGAGAAGAAACATGAAGTCCATACAGGACATTGGGTAGATTTCTCGTGGGATGATGAGACCGTTACCTTCTCGGAAATCATCGAAGCATGCGGCGAACTGCCTATTCCTCCATATCTCAACAGGAAGACTGAGGAGAGTGACAAATCCACTTATCAGACTGTTTATTCCAAGATTAAAGGCTCAGTGGCTGCTCCGACGGCTGGTCTTCACTTTACAGAGAATGTACTTGACTCTCTTGACAAAATAGGGATAAAGCGAGAAGAGGTGACGCTGCACGTGGGTGCCGGTACATTCAAGCCTGTAAAGTCTGAGACTATTGACGGGCATGAGATGCACACGGAGTATGTCTCTGTCAGGCGTTCTACCATCGAAAACCTTCTGTCTCATGATGCCCAAGCCATTGCCGTCGGTACTACAAGCGTGAGAACGTTGGAAAGTCTCTATTACATGGGTGTAAAGCTGTCTGTCAACCCTTTGCTTTCAGAGCAGGATTTGCATGTAGGTCAGTGGGAGCCTTACGAAGGAGAAATAGCGGAAAAATCAAAAGAGATTACTCCAAGACAGGCTCTTGAAAACATTCTGAAATGGTTTGACAGAAATAATGTCGGGGTGTTACACAGCAGTACTCAGATTATTATAGCCCCAGGTTATGATTACCATATAGTCAAAGCTCTTGTAACGAATTTCCATCAACCCCAATCTACTCTTTTGCTCTTGGTCAGTGCACTTCTTAAAGGTGACTGGAAAAGGGTCTATGATTTTGCTTTGGAGAACGATTTCCGCTTTCTTTCATACGGAGACAGTTCGTTGCTGATTCCATGAAAATTCTTCATGCCTCAGCCGACATTGCTTTAATTCAAAGGTATTGTGACAGATAAATGAGAGCAGGGAAAATGACATATTACATTTTAACGTACAAAGAAAAATAGAAATATGAAAATAGGAGATACTGTAAGATTTCTTTCCTCTGTTGGTGGAGGTAAGATAGTAGGGTTTCAAAAAGGAAATATAGTGCTTGTCGAGGATGAGGATGGTTTCGAGATACCCACTTTGGCATCCGAGGTTGTCGTCATAGAAGACAAAGGGAATGATTATGATATGTTCAAGTCGGGCATTCCATCGTCAAAAGGAGACAAAGCGAAGGCTTCACATCCAGAAGGAAAATCCATACGCTCAATTATAAACGACATTGGAGACACTCGGGAATCTTTTTCCGAAAATGACGATTATGACCCTTCTGAACGGACAGTCACATTCCAGGCTCCCATAGAAGAGAGGAAAGGAGGAGACAGACTGTCTGCTTTTCTCGCCTTCCTGCCGGTAGATACTTCCATGATTACCAACACACGCTTTGAAATCTATCTTATCAACGATTCCAATTATTATTATCGTTATAATATTCTTCAAGTAGAAGGTCAGGCATGGACTCTTGGATACGAAGGAGAAATCGAACCCAACACGAAACTGTACATAGATGAGATAGGACGTGAAGACTTGGACACTCTCAGCCGCATAGGTATTCAAATGCTTTCATACAAACGCAACAAGTCATTTATCATCAAGCCTTTGATTGATGTTCAGTTAAGGATTGACGGTACAAAGTTCTACAAACTTCATACATTCCAACCAAATGATTTCTTTGAACAGAACGCACTTATCTACACTATTGTCAAGAACGATGAAGTGGCACGACCGTTAGTCATTGATGCCAACACTTTGAAAAGACAGATGTATGCAGGCTCTCATGACAAAAGTGCGAAAGGTAATGTTGACAAGGCTGCAGAGCAGAAGAGAAACAGCCGAAAGGGTAAAGACGAACCTGTCATCTGCGACTTGCATGCGGATGAATTGCTTGAGACAACGCAAGGGATGTCTTCCGCAGATATATTGCAATACCAATTAGATACCTTTCATAAAACCCTGAAAGAATATGGTGGCAAAAAGGGAACGAAAATAATATTCATACATGGAAAAGGGGAGGGAATACTCCGACGTGCCATTATTCACGAACTCAACTACCGCTACAAGCAGTTCAAATATCAGGATGCGTCGTTTCAGGAATATGGATACGGTGCCACTCAGGTGACTATATAGTCAGGTCACATTCATTGTTAAAGTTGCCTAAATACTTCATAACCGAATGAAACTGAGCAAGTCATTAACTTGCGGGATTTGAGATCATTACTTACATATAAATAAACAGAACAATGAACTACGGATATATAAAAGTGGCTTCTGCCATTCCAAGTCTCAAGGTGGGGGATGTAAGCCATAATCTTCAGCAGACTCAGATTGCCATTGCACAGGCAGAAGGAAAAGGAGTGGAAATCATCGTTTTCCCGGAACTGTCGCTTACTGGTTATACCTGCCAGGACCTTTTCCGACAACAACTGTTGATTGATTCTGCCGAGCAGGCAGTTGTCATGCTGCTTGACTTTACCCGTCAACTTGATATTATTTCCATTGTCGGTGTACCTGTCATTGCAGGCAACCTCCTGCTCAACTGTGCGGCAGTTATACAAAAAGGAGAATTACTCGCACTCATACCAAAGACTTTCCTTCCTAATTATTCGGAGTTCTACGAAAAAAGGTGGTTCGCTTCTTCGCAAGACTTGCATCCTACCGACATTCTGTATGCAGGAAGCAGAATAATTATCACTAACCAGCCTACGATTTTCAGAACCTATACTGGGGCTACGTTCGGCATAGAACTGTGTGAAGATGTCTGGGCTCCAGAACCGCCAAGTACGAGACTTGCCCTTTGTGGAGCTGACATAATATTCAATCTCTCGGCTTCTGACGAACTGATAGGCAAACACAACTATCTCTGTTCTTTGCTTTCCCAGCAGAGCGCAAGGACAATGACGGGATATGTCTATAGCAGTTCCGGTTTTGGAGAATCCACCCAGGACGTAGTCTATGGCGGTAATGCCCTCATCTATGAGAATGGAAAGAAAATTGCCTTCAGCAAGCGTTTCTCTTTTGAACAGCAGATGGTCATCTCACAAATCGACTACGAGCTGCTGCGTGCCGAGAGAAGGAACAATACGACGTTCATCAATGCACAGCGGCCAACTTCACTGAGCCATACGCTGCCACAGGTGCGGTTTGTCGATTGCCACTCAGTCAGAGTGGAAGACTTCGTAATGGAAAGGGAAATCAATCCTACTCCTTTCATTCCTGAAGGAAGTGCAATGAGAGAATCATGCGAGGAAATCTTCAATATCCAGATTGCCGGACTTGCCAAACGCCTGGTTCATACCAACTGCAAGACCGTCGTGATAGGCATAAGTGGAGGACTTGACTCCACATTGGCCCTGCTTGTCTGTGTCAAAACCTTTGACAAGCTTAACTATTCCCGCAAAGGTATCGTAGGAGTCACGATGCCGGGATTCGGCACTTCTGACCGAACTCATGACAACGCTCTCTCCTTAATGAATTATCTCGGTGTCACTATCCGTGAGATAAGTATCCGAGATGCCTGCATACAGCATTTCAAGGACATTGAGCATGACATTAATGTACACGACGTCACGTACGAGAACGGACAGGCAAGAGAAAGGACTCAAATCCTCATGGATTTAAGCAACAAGCTCAACGCCATGGTAATCGGAACGGGAGACATGTCGGAACTGGCTCTCGGATGGGCTACATACAACGGAGACCATATGTCCATGTATAATGTAAACGTCTCAATCCCAAAGACTCTGATCAGTTTCATGGTGAAATATGTAGCAGAAAATGAAATGAATGAAGATTGCAGGAATGTGCTTCTCGACATCATTGATACCCCTATCTCACCGGAACTGACACCTGCTGACGAAAATGGAAACATAGCACAAAAGACGGAAGACCTTGTAGGTCCGTATATCCTGCATGATTTCTTCCTATATTATTTCCTGCGTCAAGGTTTCAGACCTGACAAGATACAGATGCTTGCAAGAAAAGCATTTGCCAGAGGTTCACGGTACAGCTACGATGACGAGACCATAGACAAGTGGCTGACGACATTCCTGCGACGATTCTTCAGTCAGCAATTCAAGCGTTCCTGCCTGCCTGACGGACCTAAGGTAGGTAGTGTCAGCCTTTCTCCGAGAGGTGACTGGAGGATGCCGAGCGATGCTTCCTCTTTGCTGTGGCTGAACAATGCCGCAAGAAAATAGCTGATGTTTCACGGGATTCAACTTCCTTAGGTAAACTTTGTTGTCTTGTTGTTTAGTTGTCTTGTTGTTTGTCTTTGCAATGGAATCGGATACAATAAGCAAAACAACTAAATGACTAAACAACAAGACAAGTTTTCAACCAAACAGAGATTTGCAGAATTGCGGTTTTATGGCTGTGTGGTTTTGCGTTTATCCGGAGATTTGCGAGGGCTGTTTGTAACTTCCGTAAAACCAAATAACCACATAACCGCATAACCGCATAACCGCATAACCATAAAACCGCATAACCTCATAACCGTATAACCTCATAACCGTATAACCTCATAACCGCAACAGATACTACCCACGACCAACAACCAGACACTACTTCCGAAAGACGAAATATTTCTAAAAAAAAATTAATTTTTTATCACTGTTTTGTGATTTTGAAAAAAAACACTAATTTTGCATTTGTAATTTGTGGGTCGTAGGATATGGTTTTTGGTTTTTGGTTGTTGGTTGCTCAGACTCGCCTAATGAGTTGACTCCATCAGCCAAGTATTTTCAACCCAAACCAACAACCAACCGCCCAAAACCAGGAACTATTGAGAATGAACAACATAAGGAATTTTTGCATCATAGCCCATATTGACCACGGAAAGAGCACTATAGCTGACAGATTGTTGGAGCGCACCAATACCATTCAGATTACGGAAGGACAGATGCTCGATGATATGGATCTTGAGAAAGAAAGAGGAATTACCATTAAGAGCCATGCTATCCAGATGGAATATGAGCGTGATGGACAGAAATATCTGCTCAATCTGATAGACACTCCCGGACACGTGGATTTCTCTTATGAGGTAAGCAGATCCATCGCAGCCTGTGAAGGGGCATTACTTATTGTGGATGCCACGCAAGGCGTTCAGGCACAGACCATTTCCAACCTCTACATGGCTATTGAGCATGACCTTGAGATAATTCCTGTCATCAACAAGATTGACATGCCTGCAGCGATGCCGGACGAGGTAGAGGACGAAATAGTAGAATTGATAGGATGCAAACCTGAAGAGATTATCAGGGCAAGCGGCAAGACAGGAGAGGGAATAGATGAAATACTTGATGCCGTGGTTGACAGAATCCCTCATCCCGTAGGAGACAACGAGGCACCTCTTCAGGCTCTTATCTTTGACTCTGTATTCAATTCCTTCCGTGGAATAATAGCATACTTCAAGATCGTCAACGGTTCCATCAGGAAAGGAGACAAGGTAAAATTCTTCAATACTGGAATGGAATATGATGCTGACGAGGTAGGAGTACTCAAGATGGATATGCTGCCTCGCACTGAGTTACGCACGGGCGAAGTAGGATATATCATCTCCGGAATAAAGAATGCGAAAGAGGTAAAGGTGGGTGATACCATCACTCATGTAGCCAATCCTTGCCAAAAAGCCATCGAAGGCTTTCAGGAAGTAAAACCGATGGTGTTTGCCGGAGTGTATCCCATTGACCCGGCAGACTACGAGAACCTTCGTGCTTCGCTCGAAAAACTGCAGCTGAACGACGCTGCCCTTACCTTCTCTCCAGAGTCTTCTGTGGCTCTCGGATTCGGATTCAGATGCGGATTCCTCGGACTCCTTCACATGGAAATAGTCCAGGAGCGTCTTGACAGAGAATTCAACATGGATGTCATCACCACTGTGCCAAACGTATCCTACATGGTTTATGACAAACATGGCAACGCTAAAGAGGTGCACAATCCTTCCGGACTTCCAGAGGCGAATTTCATAGACCATATTGAGGAGCCATATATAAGGGCTACGATCATCACTGATGCAAACTATATCGGTCCCATCATGACGTTGTGCCTCGACAAACGTGGCGAACTCATCAAGCAGGAATATGTCAGCGGAAACAGGGTGGAATTGCATTTCTACATTCCTCTCGGGGAAATAGTCATCGATTTCTACGACAAACTCAAGTCAATATCCAAAGGATATGCTTCGTTTGACTATCATATTGACAGTTTCAGACTGTCAAAACTGGCTAAGCTCGACATTCTTCTCAACGGAGAACCAGTGGATGCGCTCTCTACCTTGACTCACAATGACAATGCCGTGGCCTTTGGAAGGCGTATGTGTGAGAAGTTGAAAGAACTGATACCGCGTCAGCAATTCGACATTGCCATTCAGGCGGCAATAGGTGCAAAGATAATTGCCCGTGAGACAATCAAGTGCGTCAGAAAGGACGTTACAGCAAAGTGTTATGGAGGTGACGTGAGCAGAAAGCGCAAACTGCTTGAAAAACAGAAAAAAGGAAAGAAGAGAATGAAGCAGATAGGCAATGTGGAAGTGCCTCAGAAGGCTTTCCTCGCTGTGCTGAAACTTGATTGATAAGTAGCTGACCTTTTATTTGTGGTTTTACGGCTATTGGTCTTTGGTTTACGGTTATTGAGCCTTGCTAATGGAGATTATATCAAGAAGCGAGACCAACCATCCAACGACAAACGATCAACAACCCAACAACCCAACAACCAGAAACTGAATTACCAATTATCGCAGTCACAATACATTAAATCTGAAATCTATATGAAAGACCTTAACATCCCCGTCCGTGACATAGCTCGCGAGTTGGCTCGCCGGTACAGCACGATGACTCACGAGGAACTGGATATCCTCGAAAGCATACTCACCCCTCTCAAATTCACCAAAGGAGAGAAGATACTCAACGAAGGTGACGTCTGCAGCTGTATGTATTATCTCCACAAGGGTCTCATCCGTCAGTACTATTATAAGAACGGCAAGGAAGTGACAGAGCATCTTGCCGTAGATGGCAGTATGTTCTTCTGCATAGAAAGTCTCTTCCGCGAGGAGCCTACGAAACTGATGTGTGAAGCTCTCGAACCATCATACATCTATGCACTTCCAAAGAAGGCTCTTGAGGAGGTGGCATTGCATAATCAAAACATTCAGATTCTGTATCGTAAGATATTGGAGGAGAGTCTTATACAAAGTCAGGTACACGCTGATATGGTAAGGTTTGAGACAGCTCAGGACCGTTACCGTCGTATCTGCAAGCAAAATCCTCAAATTGTATTGCGCGCGCCGCTCGTCTTCATCGCTTCATATCTACAGATGACACCTGAGACATTGAGCCGTGTACGTTCCACAACGCTCATTGACTGAAAAGACAAGGTCAATCCCTCTGTGTAATCATTGTTTTTGTTGTCTTGTTGTTTGAGTTTTGTTGTTAGTCATTTAGCGAGACAACCAGTATATCAACGATACCACCATCCGACAAAACAACAAAAGCTGGCAATGAATACCTTATTACGCATATTATTCCCGTTTCAAAGGCCTATTCTTACGACTGTCATACTGATTGTAACTGCGATAGCCCTGTATTCCTGTCAAGAGTCGCTCGAAGACAAGGCACAACGGCAAGCATACGAATATACGAGGAAATACTGTCCGACACCTATTGACAACAACACAAGGACAGACAGCATCGTTTTTGACAGAAACAAAAAGGTGTATTATTATTACATCTCCTTTTTCAACCAACTTGACGATCAGGAAGTAGTCAATGAGAACCGCACCCTTTTTGCAGAAATGCTGACACAGTCTGTCAAAGACTCCCCAAGCCTCCGCACGTTCCTCGAAGCAGGCTTCAGGTTTGAGTATGTTTGTCATTCCGGCAGCAAGCCGGGCAAGATACTCGTAAGAATCAAGATTTGACGTCATCCCATAGATGAACGTATCGGGGAAATCAACAAGGTTTTTCCTTTCCCGACAATCCACTATCGTGCAATGCTCGTTTTGTCCTATTGACAATACTGAAATTGCATTTTGTAAAATCCTGATAATCAATATATTGCAAAAGCGTTGATATTAGCGTGCGAAAGCTTAGCTTTTATACACTAATATCAACGCTTTTGTCGTATAATATCGACGCTATTGCAGCATAATTTCAGCCATTACGTTTTTGTGCTATTTTTTCATGCCGATAACATCAGGCATATCATGAGACCATAAATTGTTTTGCAAGAGAGCACAAACCGGGATTCTGAAAACCAATCTCTCCAGATTACATTTTCTTTTATTGCCTGTTTCATTGCATGAAGTGTCAGTACAACACTTCAAATACACTTTTTACATGTCGTTTTGCTCACATGAGATTGCAATTTACGTTAGTTTTTTCATTTTCGAGACAATTATTTCAGTAGAAATATTGCAGTTTTGAAAAAAATACAGTACCTTTGAAACGGAATTATCATGCAGATTTCATTCTATTAAAACTAAACAATATGAAAAACCTAAAGACATTACTTTTTTCGGCAGGCGTATCTGTCGCAATGTTTTCAGCTTGTGCATCATCTGACAATGCACCGCAGCTGACAAAATCTCAGCTTGATCCAGCCGCTTTTGACACGATTATCGGCGGTAAGAAGGTGGCTCTCTACACGCTTACCAATGCCAACGGCATGGAGGTTTGCATTACGAACTATGGTGGTCGCGTCGTGTCTCTTGTAGTTCCTGACAAGGATGGTAATCCCACAGACGTAGTACTCGGTTTTGACAACATTGCCCAGTATGCCGATACGCTGAACTCTCCAAGTGACTATGGTTCATCCGTAGGTCGCTATGCAAACCGTATCGCAGGCGGTAAGTTCACTCTCAACGGTCAGGAATATCAGTTAAAGCAGAACGACAAGGTAAACTGTCTCCATGGCGGAGGTACCACAGGATGGATGAACAAGGTCTATGATGCAGAGCAGATAGGCGACTCTATCATAAAACTGACGATTGTGGCTGAGGACGGAGAAAACGGTTTCCCAGGAACTGTCACTGCCACCACTACATACACACTGACCTCTGACAACACTCTCGACATGGTTTGGGAAGCAACAACAGACAAAGAGACTATCATAAACCAGACAAACCACAACTATTACAACCTTAACGGTGATTTCAACAGCGTCGGTACTGACATGATCCTGTATCTCAATGCTGACAACTTCACACCATCCGACAAGCTTTATATCCCAACGGGTGAGATAAAGCCAGTGAAAGACACTCCATTTGACTTTACTACTCCTCATGCTATAAGCGATGCCATTGGAGCAGATTTTGACCAGATACAGAATGCCAACGGCGGCATAGACCACAACTTCTGCCTCAACACTTATAAGGACGGAAAGGGTGACGACACCCAGGTATGTGCTTCGCTCTACTCTCCTAAGACAGGAATCTTCATGGAGATGTTCACCAACGAGCCTGGAGTGCAGTGCTATACAGGTAATTTCCAGGGAATTGGCAACGAACCAAACATTGCCCACAAGGGAGGAAAATACCCCCAGTATGTGAGTGTTTGTCTTGAAAGCCAGAAATATCCTGACTCTCCAAACAAGAAGGACTTCGTTCAGCCTACACTGAAGCCGGGTGAGAAATACTACAGCCACGCTGCTTACAGATTCTCGATAAAATAGTATTCTTCGGCTTTATGGTTTTAAGGTGTTACGGGAATACGGAAATTTGCCATGGCTGATTGTTACTTCCGCACAACCGTAAAACCTTAAAACCTATGAAGTTGAAGCTTGCGAGACTTAATATGAATAATTAATCTAACAAAAAATAAAACAAAAAACATTTAATTAACTATGAGCGTATTAGAAGCGTTAAAGAACAATGGCTTCGAGACTATTGACTACGTAGTGTTCGCTGCCTACATCGTTCTTCTTGTCGGACTTGGAATGTTCCTGAGTCGAAGCAAAAAAGGTGAGGAAAAGTCCTCTACTGACTATTTCCTTGCCGGAAACACATTAACATGGTGGGCAGTAGGTGCCTCACTCATAGCTGCGAATATTTCTGCAGAACAATTCATTGGTATGTCTGGTTCTGCCTTTGCATCAGGTATTGCGCAGGCAGCATACGAACTCATGGCTGCCGCTACCCTTATAGTAGTAGGTAAGTTCCTTCTTCCGTTGATGATTGAGAAGAAGATATTTACCATCCCTCAGTTCCTTCGTGAGCGTTACAACTGGGGTGTTGGTCTTGCTTTCTCCCTGTTGTGGCTTTTCCTCTATGTCTTTGTAAACCTCACGTCAGTGGCTTGGCTCGGTGCACTTGCAATACAGCAGATTCTCGGTCTTCCTACAGACATGATTGCGAACTTCGGCGGCATGGAGATTGACCAGGTCAGAATGGTTATCATCCTCACTCTCTTCGTAATAGCAGGTATATATTCCATCTACGGTGGTCTTGCTTCCGTAGCATGGACAGACGTAATGCAGGTGACATTCCTTGTAGGTGGTGGTCTCATCACGGCTTACGCTGCCCTCTCCGTCATCGGTGCAGAGGTATGGAACTGTGGAGCATTAGAGGCATTGGGAAACATCTTCGACTGGTGTATCAATCAGCCGGGTGACAAGCACTTCAACCTTGTCGTAACACGTCAGGAAGACCTCTACCCTGTAGTAAATGGCGTGGTAGAGAACGGAGTCGTCGTTCAGAAAGAAGACCCATTCTTCACAAATCCCGGTATCGTTCTTATCTTTGGTGCCCTTTGGCTTACCAACCTCGGTTACTGGGGTTTCAACCAGTACATCATACAGAAGGGTCTTGCCGCAAAGTCATTGGCAGAGGCTAAGAAGGGTATGATTTTCGCTGCATTCCTCAAGATTCTCATTCCGTTCATCGTATGTATTCCAGGTGTCTGCGCTTTCTACATCATGAATGGTGACGCTGAAGCCTTGGAGTCTCTACGTCAGACTCTTGCCGGAGGAATCGAACGTTCTGACGATGCTTATCCTTTCCTCATCCGCAACTTCACTCCTACATTCGTAAAAGGTCTCTCATTTGCCGCTCTTGCAGCTGCCGTCATTTCTTCTCTCGCTTCAATGTTCAACTCAACTTCCACTCTCTTCACAATGGACATCTACAAGCAGTTCATTAACAAGAATGCAAGTGAGAAGAAACTCGTAAACGTAGGACGTCTGACTTCCGTAAGCGCATTGCTTATTGCTCTCGTAGCTGTATATCCACTCATGGGAGGTATTGACCAGGCATTCCAGTTCATACAGGAATACTCCGCATTCGTATATCCAGGCGTTGTAGTAATCTTCGGCCTTGGACTTCTCTGGAAACGTGCCTCTGGTACGGCAGCAGTTGTTGCAGCCATCGGAACATTTGCTTTCTCAATCCTCTTCAAGTTCACATTGCCTGAAGTGCCTTTCCTCGTACGTTCAGGTTATGTATTCATAGTGCTCGTAATACTCTTCGTGGGCATTTCCTTGAGAAGCAACAAGTCTGTTCCTGCTGATGAACTCAGTGAAAGTACTATCAAGACTCAGCTGTTCTGGAGTAAGGTGCTTTATGCTGTTGCTGCATTGTCAATAGTATTCTTCGTATTGTCCTTCTTCAATACTACACTGGAAATCCACGGCGTTGCCGGAGCCATGATATTCTTTGCTGCAATCACTGCAACCCTCGGCTTCTATCTGCGCTCAAATGCTCTTGACAAGGTACAGGATCCGAAGCTTGTAGCTATCGACCTCGACATATTCAAGACAGACAAGGCTTTCAACATCGGAGCGTTTGGAGTAATCATCATACTCACAATACTCTATATCGCACTTTGGTAAGTAAGTGCTTGTTAGTTTTTGGTATGAATGCAGTATATGGCTGCAAGTTGTTGGTTTTGAGTTGGAATGCTTGACAAATGGAGTTTTCTCATGAGGCGAGACAAACTAACCGAAAACCCACAATGAAAACCTACAGTCAGGTACAGCCAACAACCAAAAACCGAATCAATCTATAATTCATTATGGAAAGTGATGGTAAGAAATATCCGTTTACCATTCACTTCCCATAATGATCAGAAAAAAACAACAAAATCCAAAAAACTAAATATTCCCTCTAATATATAATAAGGAATCAAATCAAGTCAACTCGCATGACTTATTGACATCACATGGAGCAGTTCTACGAAGATATTCAACCGATACTTGTATCTGTAGATTGTATAGTGTTCGGTTTTGACAATAAAAAACTCAAGATACTCTTAGGCAAGAGAAAGATGAATCCCGGTGAAGGAAAGTGGTCGCTTTATGGAGGATTCGTCAGACCTAATGAAAGTCTCGACATGGCTGCAGAGAGGACTCTCAGCGAGTTGACTGGACTCAGCAATTTGTATATGAGACAAATTGGTGCGTATGGTGACACAGACCGTGACCCGGGCAAGCGAGTCATATCCGTAGCATACTGTTCTCTGATTAATGTCTGTGAATATGATGAAAGCAGGCAGAAAGAATATGGAGTAGAGTGGGTAAATGTAGAAAACCTTCCCGAACTATATTCCGACCACGGCAAGATGATTGCCCAGGCATTGGATGTGCTGCGCAATCACATCACTACTGAGCCATTATGCTTCAACCTGCTTCCCGAGTTGTTTACATTGACTCAGTTGCAGTCCTTGTATGAAGCAATACTTGGCGAGGAATTGGACAAGAGAAATTTCAGAAAGCGCATTAAAGGTGTGCCCAGTATCCAGAAGACGGACAATGTTGACAAAACGACCAGCAGACGAGGTGCATATCTTTATAGGTTCAGCAAAAGTGGATTTATCAAGGATTCACGTTTTGTACTCAAATAGTGAGAAATTCAACTTTTGCAAGTAGTTTCTGGTTGTTGGTTTTTAGGTTATGGGTCATTGGTCAGTCACTCTCGCTTCTTGAGATAATCTCCATCATCCAAGCAAACTAACCAAGAACCGAAAACAAGGAAATATGCTTGCGTGACTTAAGATATTAGAATGAAATTGTCGAATATTAATATATAAAACACTATGTTAGAAGAACTTAAGCAAAAAGTATTCAAGGCAAACCTTGACCTTGTAAAACAAGGACTCGTAATCTTTACATGGGGAAATGTCTCCGGTATAGATCGTGAGAAAGGACTTGTAGTCATCAAGCCCTCAGGAGTAAGCTATGATGACATGAAAGCGGAAGATATGGTTGTAGTAGATTTGAATACAGGTGATGTGGTAGAAGGTGAACTGAACCCTTCAAGCGACACTCCTACACATCTCGTGCTCTACAAGGCATTTCCAAACATTCAAGGTGTAGTACATACCCATTCTACATATGCTACGGCCTTTGCACAGGCAGGAAAAGACATTCCAAACATTGGAACTACCCATGCAGACTATTTCTACAAGGAGATTCCCTGCACGCGTGACATGACAGAAACTGAGGTAAAAGGTCAGTATGAACTGGAGACAGGCAACGTGATTGTTGACGAAATACTCAACATTCGCAAGATAAATCCTGACCACACCCCCGCCGTTTTGGTTAAGAATCACGGACCTTTCTCATGGGGAACATCCCCAGACAATGCAGTCTATAATGCAAAAGTAATGGAACAATGCGCAAAAATGGCTTTCGTGGCATTTAGTGTCAATCCAGAATTGACGATGAATCCATTGCTCATAGAAAAGCACTATATGCGCAAGCATGGTCCAAACGCATATTATGGACAGAAAGGACAGAAACATTGATTTCTGACTAACAACACTTATATTATCATATCTGATTAATTAATCATATCCATCCCAAGCAGGATGCTTGGTTTATCGATAATGTAATCATAAAAACATAAAGTACTATGATAGAAAAATTTCAAAACTTGGAACTTTGGTTCGTCACTGGAGCACAACTCCTGTATGGAGGTGAGACCGTAAAGATTGTTGACGGACATTCACAGGAAATGGTAGCCGGACTCAACCAGACTGGCATCATTCCGATAAAAGTGGTCTATAAGGGCACTTCAAATTCTTCTGCAGAAGTAGAAGCTGTAATGAAAGCGGCAAACAATGATGAGAAATGTGTTGGTATCATCACGTGGATGCACACATTCTCTCCTGCAAAGATGTGGATTAAAGGTCTTCAGGCCCTGAAGAAACCTTTGCTTCATTTCCACACACAGTACAATGCAGAGCTTCCCTGGGACAGCATTGACATGGATTTCATGAACCTTAATCAGTCTGCACATGGAGACATAGAGTTCGGACATATCTGTACTCGTATGCGTATTCCACGCAAGGTTGTAGTAGGTTATTGGAAAAGTGAAGAAGCTCAGCGCCAGATAGCTGTATGGGCAAGAGTAGCTGCTGCAGTGGCTGATGCGCATGACGTGCGCTGTCTCATGTTCGGCATGAACATGAACAATGTTGCAGTAACTGACGGTGACCGTGTAGAATTTGAACAGCGTCTGGGTTACCATGTAGATTACTATCCTGTTTCTTCTCTCATGGATTATTTCAAAAAAGTTACTGATGAAGAAGCTGACGCACTTGTAGAGGAATATAAGGCTCAATACACCATAAAGATTGATGAATCAGGAGAAGAGGTTTATTGGCAAAAGGTGAAGAACGCCGCCAAAGCAGAGATTGCTCTCCGGCGCGTACTGAAGGATGAAGGTGCCACAGCGTTTACGACAAACTTCGACGACCTCGGAGACGCTGACATCAATGATCCTAACTTTGTCGGTTTTGACCAGATACCCGGACTGGCTTCTCAGCGTCTTATGGCTGAGGGTTACGGTTTTGGAGCAGAAGGCGACTGGAAGACGGCTTGTCTCTATCGTTCACTCTGGGTTATGAACCAAGGACTGGAGAAAGGATGTTCTTTCCTTGAGGATTATACCCTCAATTTCTCATCAGAAGGCACGTCTTCTCTTCAAAGCCACATGTTGGAGGTGACACCTCTCATTGCTGTCAATAAACCGACGCTTGAAGTCCACTTCCTCGGTATCGGTATTCGCAAACAACAGACAGCCCGACTTGTGTTCACATCAAAGACAGGTGCAGGATGCAAGGCAACTGTTGTAGATCTCGGCAACCGTTTCCGTCTTATCACAAGCGATGTAGAGTGCATAGAACCGAAACCTATGCCAAACCTTCCTGTTGCATCAGCTCTCTGGATTCCACAACCGTCATTTGAGATAGGAGCTGCTGCCTGGATTCTTGCCGGTGGCACACACCATAGTGCATTCTCTTATGACATCACTGCCGAATACTGGTCTGACTTCGCTGAAATGACTGGAATAGAATTTATCGGCATCAATAAGGACACAACTATTGATGGTTTCAAGCAGCAATTACGAAACAACGAAGTTTACTATATGCTGAACAAGGCATTGAAGTAACCAAAATAGGTTAAGAGAGAGAATAAGAATATCAATTATCAGTGCTGATAATCAGTGAGGTCAAAGTTGATTTCAAAATGTTGCATTGACTGTCTCGGTATTCTTATTCTCTTCATAAAGGTTCGTCTGCAGTAGGTTCAGTTATTACTCTTTGTCATTTCTTGAAAATAATCAAATATTAATCCAAGAACGACAAAACTGGTTAAAGAACCACAATATCACCCTTCCCCTTAATCCCTAATACACAATATCATAGACAATGACAGCAAAACAAACTATCGAACAAGGCAAGGCCATTCTCGGCATTGAGTTTGGCTCTACCAGGATAAAGGCTGTGCTCATAGATGAAGAGAACAAGCCTATTGCACAAGGTAGCCATGAGTGGGAGAACCAACTAGAAGATGGTCTTTGGACATACAGTACGGAGGCAATATGGTTCGGTCTTGAGGATTGCTATGCCGACCTTAGGCGTAACGTGCGTAAAGATTACGACTGCGAAATAGTAAATCTCAAATCTATTGGTATCTCGGCAATGATGCATGGTTATATGGCATTTGGTCCTACCGGTACTGCAAGTCGCTACGGAGACCCTTCGGAAGCAGAGAAGATTCTCGCTTCGTTCCGTACGTGGCGCAATACCAACACCGGTCCTGCGGCTGCTGAACTTTCAAAATTATTCAACTACAACATACCTCTGCGTTGGAGTATCTCTCATCTCTATCAGGCTATACTTAATGGAGAGGAACATGTCAAGGATATTACCTATATCACAACCTTGGCAGGTTACATTCACTGGCGACTTACAGGAAAGAAAGTCCTTGGCATTGGTGATGCCTCTGGAATGATTCCCGTAGATCCCGAAACGAAGAATTATAATGCTTCGATGGTGCAGAAGTTTGACGAACTTATTGCACCGAAGAATTATCCTTGGAAATTGGAAGACATTCTTCCGGAATGTATCGTAGCGGGAGCTGAAGCAGGAGTGCTTACCGATCATGGTGCCCGCCGCCTCGACATTTCCGGCCATCTGAAGGGAGGATGCCCCCTGTGTCCTCCGGAAGGTGATGCAGGTACGGGAATGGTGGCAACCAATGCTGTCAAGCAAAGGACAGGAAATGTATCAGCAGGCACTTCTTCCTTCTCTATGATAGTTTTGGAGAAAGACTTGTCCAAGCCATCAGAGATGATTGACATGGTTACCACTCCTGATGGTTCGCTTGTGGCTATGGTACACTGCAACAACTGTACTTCCGACCTTAACGCATGGGTAAATCTCTTTAAGGAATACCAGCAACTCCTTGGTATTCCAGTAGATATGAATGAAGTGTTTGGCAAGTTATACAACAATGCCCTCAATGGAGATACAGACTGTGGAGGACTTGTCTCCTACAACTATATCTCTGGAGAGCCTGTTACCGGACTTGCAGAAGGACGCCCCTTGTTTGTACGCTCTGCCAATGACAAGTTCAATCTCGCCAACTTCATGCGTTCTCATCTGTATGCCTCTGTGGCAGTGCTGAAACTTGGAAACGACATTCTGTTTAACGAGGAGAAAGTAAAGGTTGATCGAATAACAGGTCATGGCGGTCTCTTCAAGACAAAGGGAGTAGGACAGCGTGTGCTTGCAGCAGCACTCAACTCTCCAATATCCGTAATGGAGACAGCAGGTGAAGGCGGTGCCTGGGGTATTGCTCTTCTTGCAGCATATTGCGTGAACAATCCTGACAGGCTCAATCTTGCAGATTGGCTTGAGAAGGTAGTTTTTGCAGGAAATACAGGAGTTGAAATAGCTCCTACTGCCGAGGATGTTGCTGGATTCAACAAATACATCGAGAACTACAAATCTGATCTTGCAATAGAAAAAGTAGCTACTGAGGCTCACAAACTTTAGTTGTTATATCTTATATTTTCTTTTGTGTTGCTTTCTCATGTCAAGATAACTGCAGGACAGTTGCTTTTCATGAAAAAATTGCTAATTTTGTAAAGCAAAACAAAACAGTGGTTCTAAACTTATAACTTAAACATTATAATTCTAATATGGTAAACGACATTAAAGTTCTTAATCATGCAGCGGATAATATCCGTATCCTTGCTGCGTCAGCTGTAGAAAAAGCAAAGTCAGGTCACCCCGGTGGTGCAATGGGTGGTGCAGATTTCATTAATGTGCTCTATTCAGAATATCTGCAATATGACCCAAAGAATCCAGAATGGGTGGGTCGTGACCGTTTCTTCCTCGATCCCGGTCACATGGCACCAATGCTCTACTCACAGCTCTGCCTTGCAGGAAAGTTTACTCTTGATGAATTACAGCAGCTCCGTCAGTGGGGTTCTCCTACTACCGGTCACCCCGAGTTTGAAATTGCCCGCGGAATTGAGAACACATCAGGTCCTCTCGGTCAGGGTCATGTATTTGCCGTAGGTGCTGCAATCGCTGCAAAATTCCTTGCTGCACATACAGGAAACCCGACTTTCGCCAAAGAGACAATCTATGCATACATTTCTGACGGTGGCATACAGGAAGAGATTTCCCAGGGAGGTGCACGCATTGCTTCCACTCTTGGTCTTGACAATCTGGTAATGTTCTATGACTCTAACGACATCCAGCTTTCTACTGAGACAAAGGAAGTAATGAACGAAGATACCGCCGCAAAGTATCGTGCTCTCGGATGGTGGGTTACAGAAATCAACGGTAACGATGCTGCTCAGATTCGTAAGGCAATAGAAGAAGCAAAGGCAGTAAAGGGGCAGCCTGCTCTCATTATCGGTAAGTGTATCATGGGTAAGGGTGCGCTGAAGGCTGACGGTACTTCTTATGAAGCAAACTGCAAGACACACGGTGCTCCTCTCGGCGGTGACGCATTCAAGAACACTATCAAGAACCTTGGTGGAGACCCTGAAAATCCATTCCAGATTTTTGATGACGTAAAGGAATTGTATGCTAACCGTGCAAAGGAACTTGAGGCTATCTGTGCTGAGCGTTATGCAGAAGAGAGAGCATGGGCTGATGCTAATCCTGAGAAAGCCGCTCAACAGGCAGACTGGTTTGCTGGCAAAGCCCCATCCATCGACTGGTCTAAAGTAGAACAAAAGGCAAATGATGCAACCCGTTCCGCTTCAGCCGCTTGTCTCGGTGCATTGGCAGAACAGGTTCCAAATATGATATGTGCTTCTGCAGACCTTTCTAATTCTGATAAGACAGATGGTTTCTTGAAGAAGACACGTGCTCTTACAAAGGATGATTTCGGAGGAGCATTCTTCCAGGCAGGTGTTGCTGAGCTTACAATGGCATGCTGCTGTATCGGAATGTCTCTTCACGGAGGTGTAATACCTGCATGTGGTACGTTCTTCGTATTCTCAGACTATATGAAGCCTGCAGTACGTATGGCAGCTCTCATGCAGCTTCCTGTCAAGTTTATCTGGACTCACGATGCTTTCCGTGTAGGAGAAGATGGTCCTACGCATGAGCCAGTGGAGCAGGAGGCACAGATTCGCCTCATGGAGAAACTCCGCAACCATGCTGGTAGGCCATCAGTACTCGTACTCAGACCAGCTGAAGCAAAAGAGACAACAGAAGCATGGAGACTCGCAATGGAGAATATGGCAACACCAACAGCCCTCATCTTCTCTCGTCAAAACATCAATGACCTTCCTGAAGGCAATGACTACTCAATGGTTTCAAAGGGTGCCTATATCGTTGCAGGTTCTGACGAAAACCCTGATGTTGTCTGTGTAGCTTCTGGTTCTGAGGTTTCTACTCTTGTAAGCGGTGCAGAACTTCTGCGCAAGGACGGTGTGAAGGTTCGTATCGTCAGTGTTCCTTCCGAAGGTCTCTTCCGCGAACAGCCTGTAGAATATCAGCAGAGTGTAGTACCTGCAGGTGCAAAGGTATTTGGCATGACGGCAGGTCTTCCTGTAAATCTTCAAGGCTTCCTTATCGGTGCTGATCCGAAATCTATGGTTTGGGGTCTCGAGAGCTTCGGTTTCTCAGCTCCATACAAAGTGCTCGATGAGAAGCTCGGCTATACAGCAGAGAATGTTTACAATCAGGTTAAGGCAATCCTTGATTAAGGTTGTCAAGATTATCAAATAAAAAATATCAGCAAATGGATTTATATAGGATATTCTAATGGTATCAATACCAAACATATATAGGGTTCTATCTATTTCTATTTGTTGATATTTATAGTAAAAGTCTCAGTCATTTCGTTTACATTTACACGACTATTTCTCCGAGACTTTGAAAAAAATATCCAACATTAACAATTAAATCTAATAGTCCTATGGAAAAGAGAATTATCGGTGTAGCTACTGACCATGCAGGTTTTCCTCTCAAACAATTCGTACTTCAATATCTTGAGGAAAAAGGATATGAAATAAAGGATTTCGGCACATGGAGCGACAAATCTGTTGATTATCCTGATTTTGCTCATCCACTTGCAGATGCAATCGAAAGTGGAGTAGTGGATTGTGGAATTGCAATGTGTGGTTCTGGTGAAGGAATGGCAATGACGCTGAATAAGCATCACGGCGTTCGCGCCGGATTGTGTTGGAATGTTGAGGTTGCTCATCTTATCAGACAGCACAATAATGCCAACTGCCTTGTAATGCCAGGACGATTTATTACAAATCGTGAAGCAGAGGTGATAATGGACGAATACCTCAAGACTCCTTTCGAAGCAGGACGCCATCAGGCTCGCATTGATAAGATTTGATTTTTTACGTTTTACATAACACAAAAATATTGTGGGGTATGTAGAAATTACTGTTCTACATACCCCACATATCTGATTTTGACAATCTCCATCCGCTTGTCTGTCAGTACACTGACACAAGGAAAAAAGGCGTATAGGTCATTTTGCGTGGTAATCTGAACATACTATGTCCCAATGGGTCA
>CALZJQ010000005.1 GCA_945787895.1 uncultured Prevotella sp.
GGCGGTGCCCAGACTAAGGTGCTACATTTTGTCAGTGACAACTGTCGTGTGATTAAGGATAATATGTTCCCCGTGCCTCCACTCTTCAAGATGATTCACGATGAGAGCGGAACGGATTGGAAGGAAATGTATCAGGTGTTCAATATGGGTCACCGTATGGAGATATACGTTCGTCCGGAGGTTGCTGAGAAAGTGATTTCCATCAGCCAGTCGTTTGGCATCGATGCTCAGGTCATCGGACGCATTGAGGAGGGTAGGAAGTCACTGACCATAAAGTCCGAATTCGGAGAGTTTGATTATTGATTCGCTTTGTAAGAGTCGGCAAGAATCAACTGTCGCGGTTTTTTTGTTTTTTTTGTTGTTTAGTTGTCTTGTTGTTTTGTGGTTTTGTTGTTTAGTTATTTAGTTATTTAGTTATTTTGTTGTTTGTCTTTGCAAATGAGTCAATTTCTATTAACAAAACCACAAGACAACAAAACAACAAAAAAAACGTGACAGTTGAATCCTGCCAAACTTAAGAGATTAAAAAATGTAACCCCACCATAACCTAATGGAGAGTAACAATATTTTGCAAAAGCTTGACGGTCTTGAGAGCCGTTATGAGGAGGTAAGTACCCTTATCACAGACCCTTCGGTCATTGCAGACCAGCAGAGGTATGTGAAATTGACAAAAGAGTATAAGGACTTAGAGGATATAGTGAAACTCCGCCAGAAGTATATCAATTGTCTCGGGCAGATATCTGAGGCAAAGGATGTGCTCATGAATGAGACAGATGCTGACATGAAGGAAATGGCTCGTGAGCAACTGGCAGAGAACGAGGCACTGCAACCAAATCTTGAAGAAGAGATAAAGATAGCCCTCATTCCCAAAGACCCTGAGGATGCGAAGAACGTGCAGATGGAAATCAGGGCAGGAACAGGAGGAGACGAAGCGTGTCTTTTCGCAGGTGACCTTTTCCAGATGTACAAGAGATTTTGTGAGTCAAAGGGATGGACTCTCTCTGTCACGGATGTCAGTGAAGGCGCAGTAGGTGGATTCAAGGAGATTGACTTTGCCGTGAGCGGTGATGATGTCTATGGAGTGTTGAAATACGAATCTGGAGTACACCGCGTACAACGTGTTCCTGTCACTGAGTCAAACGGACGTATGCAGACAAGTGCCGCAACCGTTGCAGTACTGCCTGAGGCTGACCCTTTTGAGGTAAGTATCAATGAGGGAGAAATCAAATGGGATACGTTCCGCTCTTCTGGTGCCGGTGGACAGAACGTCAACAAGGTTGAGTCAGGAGTCCGTGCGAGGTATATGTGGAAAAATCCAAATACCGGCGAGACGGAAGAAATCCTCATCGAGTGTACTGAAACGCGTGACCAGCCTAAAAATAAGGAGCGCGCACTTGCTCGCCTGCGTACATATATCTACGACCGTGAGCACCAGAAATACGTCGATGACATTGCTAATCGCCGCAAGAGCCTTGTATCCACTGGTGACCGTTCGGCAAAGATACGTACATATAATTTCCCTCAGGGACGTGTCACGGATCATCGTATCGGTTACACCACTCATGACTTGAGTGGTTTTCTCGGTGGCGACATTCAGGCAATGATTGATGCACTCACGGTGGCCGAGAACGCAGAGAGAATGAAGGAGGCTGAATTGTAGATAGACATTTGCATCGTGTTTGACAAAGTTTGGGGCAGTCTTTAACATCCTCGGTTTTGCGGTTTTGCGGTTTTACGGAGGTTTGTAACTTCCTAAAAAACTAAAAACCTAAAAAACTAAAAACCTAAAAACCGTACACCCCTAAAACCGAAAAGAAACTTCATAACCTTGAGAATTTTATTTTCTATATGGCAAAATACGCTACGATAACAAGGAAAAAGGAAGAGGCTGACGACAAAACAGTCAATGCTACAGAGTTCATTCAACGAATGATTTCCTCCCGTCGTGTGCCCGATGAAAATATTGAGTTGCCAAGGACGGAAAGGCAGAAATGACTATGGAAGATTGTCTGTTAGTTACTCTGTCAGTAACCGATTTTTGATTAGCTGACACAAAAACTGCTGACACAAGAACTGTAAACCATAATAAATAACCAAACATCAATAAATATGAACAGAGACCAACTTGTAACGGAAATATTCAGGAAAAAGAGTTTCCTATGTGTGGGACTTGACGTGGATCTCAATAAGATTCCAGAGTTTCTACTGAAGGAAGAAGACCCTATCTTTACCTTCAACAAGGCAATTATCGATGCAACAGCACCATATTGTGTGGCATATAAGCCCAATCTCGCATTCTACGAAGCATACGGACTCAAAGGTATTGCAGCATTTGAAAAGACAATAGCGTACCTTAAAGAGAATTATCCGGAGCAGTTTGTCATTGCTGACGCAAAGCGCGGAGACATAGGCAACACTTCAAAGATGTATGCAAAGACGTTCTTTGGAGAGTATGACGTAGATGCCCTTACTGTGGCACCATACATGGGAGAGGACTCCGTAGTGCCATTCCTTGATGGATACGATGGTAAGTGGGTCATCTTGTTGGCACTTACGAGTAACAAGGGTAGTTTCGACTTCCAGCTCACAGAAGACAACAACGGTGAACGCTTGTTTGAGAAAGTAATCAAGAAGTCCCGGCAATGGGGTGATGATGAGAACATGATGTATGTGGTAGGAGCCACAAGAGGCGAAATGTTCACAGATATTCGCAAGGTTGCTCCAACGAGTTTCCTTCTTGTTCCTGGTGTCGGCGCACAAGGTGGCAGCTTGCAGGACGTATGCAAGTACGGAATGACTAAGGACTGTGGGCTTATAGTCAATTCATCCCGTGGCATCATCTATGCAGACAAGACAGAAAACTTTGCCCAGGCTGCTGCGGAAAGTGCAAGGAAGTTGCAGGAAGAAATGGCTGCAGAACTGGACAAACTTTGATTTTTCCACTTTTTTTGTGACAGGGGGGAAGGGCTGGTTGTTGGTTGTTGGTTTTTGGTTGGAATGTAGTTTCAGGTTGTCGGTTGTTGTTTTTTGGGGGGGCGGAATGCTTGGCAAATGGAGTTTTCTCAAGAGGTGAGACTAACCTGCCAACAATCCAAAACCAACAACCGACAACCAGGAACTACTCAATTCAGGAGAAAAATTCATGTGAACATATCCATTTGTGAATGAAAAGTCTAAAAATATGTTCATCTTATCCAAAAACATTTATGGAAAACGCAAATAGTTTCCAATAGTTTTCGTAGATTTCGTTTTTTTTCGTAATTTTGCAACAAAATTACCCATTATCCTGTTTCGTCCACTTTGTAATTTATGACATTCAGGTCAGTACACCCTGAGTGAAACATTGGGGAAAGCAGGTTTTCGCGAAAACAATTTATATATGGAATTTTCAGCAAAACAGATTGCAGAACTTGTTCAAGGTCGTGTAGAAGGTGATGAGAATGTCACAGTCAGTGATTTTGCCAAAATAGAAGAAGGTAAATCGGGGGCAATCTCATTTCTTTCAAATCCCAAATACACTCATTTCATTTACAACACGGAGTCAAGTATCGTTTTGGTTGACGAGAGTGTAGTTCTTGAAAATGAAGTGAAACCTACGCTTATTCGTGTAAAGAGCGCTTATGAGGCAGTGGCAAAACTGCTCCAGTTGTATCAGTCACTGAAACCAAAAAAGAAAGGAATCGACTCCTTGGCATTCATCGACCCTACTGCAAAGGTGGGAAAGGATTGTTATATCGGACCTTTCGTGGCTATCGGGCCTGGCGTGGTAATAGGTGATGGATGCGTACTGCATCCCCATGTCACGATAGGAGAAAAAGCAACGGTAGGCAATAATACGGAAATTTACAGCAACGCAGTCGTTTATCATCATTGTAAGGTAGGAAACAACTGCATCCTTCATGCCGGATGTGTCATCGGTGCAGATGGATTCGGCTTTGCTCCCTCTGCAAATGGTTATGACAAAATCCCGCAGATAGGAATAGTGACCATAGAAGACAACGTGGAGATTGGGGCGAATACATGCGTGGATCGTTCAACCATGGGAAGCACATACGTCAGAAAGGGTGTCAAACTTGACAATCTCGTGCAGATAGCCCACAACACAGACATCGGGGAGAACACCGTAATGTCTGCGCAGGTAGGAATAGCTGGCAGCACGAAGGTCGGACAATGGTGTATGTTCGGAGGTCAGGTAGGACTTGCAGGACATATTACAATAGGCGACAGGGTGCAGCTTGGAGCACAGAGCGGAGTACCGGGTAACATTAAGGATGGAGAACAGCTGATAGGCACACCTCCGATGCCAATGAAGCAATACTTCCGCTCACAGGCAGTATTTAGACGCCTCCCAGATATGTACCGCGAGATGGAAGCGTTGAAAAAACAGATTGCCGAACTCCAAAATAAAGTAGGAGGAACTAAGGAGTAAGGCTTTCTAAGAAAGCAACAAGAATTATTTTAACTCGACACACCAAATTATTTTACACAGAAAACAATGTTAAAGCAGCAGACAATAAAGGGAAGTTTCTCGCTTTGCGGCAAAGGACTTCATACAGGTCTTAGTCTAACGGTGACTTTCAACCCGGCAGATGAGAATACAGGCTACAAGATTCAGCGGATTGATGTCGAAGGTATGCCGGTCATTGACGCTGTGGCAGAAAACGTCATAGATACTCAGAGAGGTACTGTAATAGGAAAGGGAGACGTGCGCATCTCCACCATTGAGCACGCTCTGGCAGCTCTTTACGCACTTGGCATTGATAATTGTCTCATACAGGTCAACGGACCGGAGTTCCCTATCCTTGACGGTTCTGCCATAATGTATGTCAACAAGATAATGGAGGTTGGTATCGTTGAACAGAATGCGCCCAAAGACTACTACATCATACGTAACAAAATCGAGGTGAAGGACGACAAGACCGGTTCCTGCATCACCATTCTCCCTGATGAGCAGTTCAGTATCACGGCTATGTGTTCTTTCGAGTCAAAGTTTATCAACTCTCAGTTTGCTACCATTGACAACGTTGCAGACTTTCCAAAGGAAATAGCTCCGGCACGCACGTTCGTCTTTGTCAGGGACATCATGCCGCTTCTTCAGGCAAATCTTATAAAGGGTGGTGACCTCGACAACGCCATTGTCATATATGAAAGGGAACAGCCACAGGAGAAACTTGACGAACTGGCCGACTACCTGAAGGTGCAGAGACTGGATGCAAGCAAACTCGGATATATCCAGCACAAGCCTATCGTGTGGGAAAATGAATGCACGCGCCATAAGTTGCTTGATGTGATAGGAGACATGGCTCTCATAGGAAAACCCATAAAGGGACGTATCGTTGCAACAAGACCGGGACATACCATCAACAACAAGTTTGCAAGGCAGATGCGTAAGGAGATAAGGAAGCATGAAGTCCAGGTTCCTATTTATGACCCCAACGCAGCTCCCGTTCTCGACATCAAGCGCATACGTGAACTCCTTCCTCACCGTTACCCCATGCAGCTCGTGGACAAAATCACTTCTATCGGTGCAACAAGTATCGTAGGCGTAAAGAATGTTACGATAAACGAGCCTTTCTTTGTCGGACATTTCCCAGAGGAACCGGTCATGCCCGGCGTGTTGCTGATTGAAGCCATGGCACAATGTGGAGGACTCATCCTCCTCAACATAATGGAAGACCCGGAGAGATACACTGCCTATTTCATCAAGATTGACGGGGTGAAGTTCAGAAAGAAAGTCGTTCCCGGTGACACGCTGATATTCAAGGTAAATCTTCTCGGTCCTGTACGTCATGGTATTTCCACCCTACATGGATATGCCTTTGTAGGAGATGACCTCGTATGTGAAGCCACTTACGCTTGCCAGCTCATCAAGAATAGGGAATAGCAGGTCAGGAACAGCACGTGAGTCACTGGCTTTCTGTCTTTTTGTTCAGTTGTCTTGTCATTTAGTTGGTGTACTTCTCAAAGAGAATAGCTGTCAACTAAAACACTAAACAACAAGACAACAAAACCACAATTACAGTATTTATTGAAAACCATTATTATGAATCAGATTAGCCCATTAGCATTCGTACATCCAAATGCGAAATTAGGAGACAACAATATTATCGGTCCCTTCTGCTATATTGACGCAGATGTTGTAATTGGTGACAACAATGTATTCCAAAACAGCGTGACGCTCAATCAGGGAACGCGTCTCGGGTCTGGTAATGAAATATTCCCAGGTGCAAGCATTTCTACAAAGCCGCAGGACCTGAAGTATCGGGGAGAGGCTACGCTTTGTGAAATAGGAGACAATAATTCAATACGTGAAAACGTAACAGTCTCACGTGGAACGGCTTCCAAAGGTACGACAAAGGTGGGAAACAACAACCTTCTCATGGAGAATATGCACGTAGCGCACGATTGCGTAATCGGAAACAACTGCATAATCGGCAACTCCACAAAGTTTGCTGGAGAGGTAGTAGTGGATGACTGCGCCATTATCTCTGCTTCTGTACTCGTGCATCAGTTCTGTCATATCGGTGGATATGTGATGGTACAGGGAGGCAGTCGTACAAGTCAGGACATTCCTCCGTACGTCATTGCAGGAAAGGAACCTATCAGATACGCAGGACTGAACCTCATAGGACTCAGGCGCAGAGGCTTTTCTGCAGAGACTATAGAGAAAATCCGTAAAGCGTACGATTTGCTCTATTCCAAAGGCATTCTTAAGGAAGGAATTGCAGAAATCAAGGCAACCATGCCTGAGACAAAGGAAATAGAGTATATTATCAGTTTTCTTGAAACTGCTCAACGTGGAATCATCCGCTGAATGATGGACAGGCACCTTATTGTAATAACGGGACCGACAGGAGTAGGTAAGACTGAGTTGTGTCTCCAGATTGCAGAATATTATGGTATTGACATCATAAATGCTGACTCTCGCCAGATTTTTTCAGAATTACCGGTAGGTACTGCCGCTCCCTCTGCACGACAAATGCAGAGGGTGCGGCATTATTTTGTCGGTACGAAGCATGTCGGCGACTATTACTCCGCTTCGATGTACGAGCAGGATGTCATGAGTCTCATTGACAATTCAGACGACCGGCTGTTTCTTCTTACAGGAGGTTCTATGATGTATATCGACGCAGTATGCAATGGTATAGATGATATTCCGACAATAGATGAGGATGTTAGGCGGATGATGAAACGAAGATATGAGGAAGAAGGCTTGGACTGCCTGCTTGATGAACTCAGGACTCTTGACCCGGAACACTATGAAGTCGTTGACAAGAAGAATCCAAGAAGGGTCATTCATGCCCTTGAGATATGCCATCAGACGGGAAAAACTTATTCTTCTTTCAGGCGGGGAGAAAAAAAAACAAGACCTTTCGGAATCATAAAGATTGGACTGTGCAGGGAGCGTGAGGAACTGTATGAACGCATAAACGGCAGGGTAATTGAAATGATTCGGGATGGACTTGAAGAAGAAGCAAGGAGAATGCTTCCCTTCAGGAATGAGAACTCCCTCAATACTGTCGGTTATAAGGAAATGTTTCAGTATCTTGACGGCAACATTTCCCTTGATGAGGCTGTGAGGCAAATACAGAGCAACAGCCGGAGATATGCCAGAAAGCAGATGACCTGGTATAAGAGAGATGAAGAAATGAAATGGTTTCATCCCGATAATGTTAAAGAAATCATAAATTATATAGATGTGTGCGTATGACAAGCAGATAATATCAATGTTTTTTATTAATTTTGCATATTGTAATTTCTGGTTGTAGGTTTTAGGTTGTGGGTTGTTGGTTGTTAGTCAGTTAGTCTTTCCTCTTGAGGAGGCTCCATTAGTCAGCCATTCCAGCCTACAACCTACAACCCATAATACACAACCAGTTACACATAAATAAAACAATGAAATACATAAAATCATTATTACGTAATATCTTCAGGATGTGTGCATCCTTCCTGAGATGGTACAAGGCTCTGTACGTGGGACGAAAATGGTATGTCAAGACAATGGCATTTGTTTCCACGCTTGTCGTACTTTTCTTTTTGTACCTTGGAGCTGTAGATGTCAACCTCTTCTGGCTCTTTGGAAGGTCTCCGGGATGGAAGGACATCAGCGAGCACAAGACAAACGAAGCAAGTGAATTATACTCTGCTGACGGGGTGCTGCTTGGAAAATATTTCAATCAGAACCGTACTCCCGTAAAGTATGAGGATGTAAACCCTGTTTTCTGGAAAGCACTCATTGACACGGAGGATGAGAGATATTATGACCATTGGGGAATTGACCCCCTTGGACTCCTCGGTGCGGCAAAGGATGCTGTCACAGGCAAGGGAGGACGTGGAGCTTCCACCATCACTCAGCAACTCGCCAAGAATATGTTCCGTGTACGTACAAAATACAGTACCGGTCTCATGGGAAAAATTCCCGGTGTCAAGATTCTCATCATGAAGACAAAGGAATGGATTACGGCAATAAAGTTTGAAATCTATTTCTCTTATACGAAAGGACGCAAGGAGGGCAAGAAGGAGATTCTTACTCAGTATGCCAATACCGTGGATTTCGGTCACAATGCCTATGGTATCAAAACGGCTGCAAGGACGTACTTCAACACTACTCCGGACAAACTCTCGCCAGACCAGTGCGCCATTCTTGTGGGAATGCTGAAAGCCACTACTTTTTATAATCCTATTTCCCATCCTGACAACTGTATAAAGCGCAGGAACGTAGTCTTGGACAATATGAGGACTCATGGAGATTTGACGGAGGAGGAGTTTGCGGAATTAAAGGAAAAAAGCATTGATGTCTCTGAATTTAAGGTGGAAGAAAACTATGATGGTCAGGCAAAGTACTTCCGTGAGGCAATAGCAAAATACTTGTCTTCATGGTGTGAGGAGACAGGAAATGACCTTTACACGTCAGGATTGAAGATTTATACCACCATTGACTCCAAGATGCAGAAATATGCCGAAGATGCCGCAATCAAGCAAATGCGTCAGGTGCAAAGAAATTTCAGGAACCATTGGGGCAACGTAAATCCCTGGCAAGACGAGAATCACAAGGAAATAGAGGGCTTCATAGAAGACATTGCGAAAAAGCAAAGTGTTTACAAGCATCTGCAGGCTCTCTTTCCCAATCAGCCGGACTCCGTGACTTACTATCTCAACAAGCCTCATAAAGTGAAGGTCTTTGACTATGACAAGGGAGAGATTGATATGGAAATGTCAACCATGGACTCCATAAGATATATGGTACGCTTCATGCACTGTGCCTTTGTGGCTATGGAACCGGAGACGGGGCACGTCAAGGCATGGGTGGGAGACATAGACTTCAATCATTGGAAATATGATAAGGTCACTGCCCAGCGTCAGCCGGGCTCCACTTTCAAGCTCTTTGTATATACAGAGGCGATGGAGCAGGGACTTACTCCATGTGACAAACGCAGGGATGAGTATTTCTCCATGCACGTATGGGATGCCGTACAGAAGAAGGACGTGGTATGGGCTCCGACCAATGCCAACGGATATTTCTCCAATGATTCCATGCCGCTGAGGGCTGCCTTTGCCAGAAGTATCAATTCTGTTGCAGTAAGGCTCGGACAGGAGATGGGAATCAAGAATATTATTGAGACTGCCCATGCAATGGGTATCAGGAGCAAACTCGATGACGCTCCTTCTTTGGCTCTCGGTTCGAGTGACGTCAATCTTTTGGAACTTGCAAATGCTTACAGCACGGTGGCAAACAACGGAAAGGCACATTCCGAGGCTATCCTCGTGACAAAGATTCTTGACAGGGACGGTAAGGAAATATACGTCGCTCCTACAGAACAGAAACAGGCAATCAGTCTCAAGGCTGCTTATCTGATGCAGAAGATGCTGCAGGCTGGTATGCGGGATGCAGGCGGTACGTCACAGAGCCTATGGGGCTACGTCGGTGATTTCCGTGACACGGAATTTGGAGGAAAGACAGGAACGTCGAACAATCATTCCGATGCTTGGTTCATGGGGGTAAGCCCGCATCTCGTTGTCGGGGCATGGGTAGGAGGAGAATACCGCTGCATCCATTTCCGTACCGGAGCATTGGGACAAGGCTCGCGGACTGCACTTCCTATCTGCGGCTATTTCCTTCAGTCGGTATTGTCAGACCCCAAGTATTCAAAATACAGGGGAAAGTTCATGCGCCCCAATGGAATAGATGTTGACCTTTCCATGTATGAATGTCAGTATGTGGGAACACGTCGGGACACGGCAGATGTAGATTCCCTCGATACGGTGGAGTCACTTATATTGATTGACGAGAACGGCAATCCCATAGATGGAGACATTCAGTCAGCTCCGATATTGGAAAAGCCGGAAGAAAAAGAAGAGGAAGTGACATTGGATAATCTATGACAGACAGGCGTGCATCGAGCTATTCAACGCAGTAGTTGAATGATGGTGAAAGTCCGCTTATATGGAAAAAATAAAAACGCTTTGCTAATAGTTGGATATTAGCAAAGCGTTTTTTCATTGCTGAAAAACTCGTTTATAGCTTTTCGCACTACAAACATATCATGAAATATGATATCTGCCCCGGATTCTGACAGTACGGAATCGGGCAGGGGACCAGTATTTACTGCGATGACAAAACAGCCGGCTGCCTTTCCAGACTGTACTCCGAGAGGTGCATTCTCTACCACAATGGTTTCCGCTGGGGTGCTTCCTGCCCTCTTCATGCCAAGAAGATAAGGGTCTGGTGCTGGTTTTCCCTTATTTACGTCCTTTGCCGAGACGATGCGGGCAGTGTCGATATAGTCTCTGAAATCATTGGACAACTTCTCCAGAAGAGGCGGCTGACCACTGCCTGTCACAACACTGATGCTCAGTCCAATGTCAAGCATCGTGCGCTGAAGTTCCTTTACTCCAGGCATTATCTCCGCTGAAGTAAGCGAATGGAATATACGGGACTTTTCCATATACATCTCCATCGCTTCACTCTCAGGTATCTCACGTCCCCATTGCTCTCTGCACATTATTGCGATTGCCTCTACTCCGCGCATTCCTTCATAGAGATATGCTTGATGCTCGGTCATGTCAATGCCGTATTTTGCCATGGCTTTATTCCATGCAATGGCATGGTATTTCATGCTGTCGTACAGCACTCCGTCCATGTCGAAGAGCACGGACTTGGGCTTATAAACCTCAAGTCCGTGCTCTTTCATGTATTTGCTTATTGCTTCTTTCATGCTTTCAATTTGTACAGCCAGATATTATTCTGCCGCCAACCTTGCCTTTATCGCCTTTGTCTCTTCTTCATATCCAGGTTTTTCAAGAAGGGCGAACATATTCTTTTTGTATGCTTCTACTCCAGGCTGATTGAATGCGTTGACTCCAAGGAGCTGACCGCTTATTCCACAGGCTTTTTCAAAGAAATAGATGAGTTGTCCGTAGTTGTAGGCATCCAGTCGTTCGATAGAGATAAGGATGTTGGGTACTCCGCCGTCAACGTGGGCAAGTCTCGTACCGAGCTCTGCATTTTTGTTCACTTCGTCAATGTGCTTGCCTGCAAGGAAGTTGAGTCCGTCGAGGTTTTCCTCGTCATGTGGGAAAAGCAGACTTCTTTCCGGATTTTCTACTGAGATGCAGGTTTCAAAGATTGTGCGCTCTCCTTCTTGTATCCATTGACCCATGGAGTGGAGGTCAGTAGTGAAGTCGCATGAAGCGGGATATATTCCCTTGCCTTCCTTGCCTTCAGACTCTCCGAAAAGCTGTTTCCACCATTCCATGTAGTAGTGGAGCTTAGGCTGATAGTTCATCAGGATTTCAATCTTCTTTCCCTCTGCATAGAGAGCATTGCGTACGGCGGCATAGACAGCGGCAGGGTTTTCTTCAAATGGAACATCTGTTCCGCATTGCTTTTCCATGGCCTGTGCACCTGCAACGAGGGCTTCGATGTCTATTCCGGCGCAGGCAATAGGAAGCAGTCCTACGGGAGTGAGCACGGAGAAGCGTCCGCCGACGTTGTCTGGAATAACGAAAGTCTTGTAGCCTTCCTTTTCTGCACAGGTGCGTGCGGCACCTTTCTTTGCGTCAGTAACTGCAACGATAAGATCCTTTGCTTTCTCTTTTCCAACTTGGTTTTCCAGTTGAGTCTTGAGGAGACGGAATGTGAGGGCTGTCTCAGTCGTTGTACCTGACTTGGAAATGTTTATGATAGAGAAAGTCTTGGTCTTGAGATATTCTGTCAGTTCTGCAAGGTAATCCTCACCGATATTGTTTCCTGCAAAGATGACGATAGGATTTTTCTTGTCCTGGATAAGCCACGTGAAGGAGTTGCATATACCTTCGATGACAGCACGTGGACCGAGGTATGAACCTCCGATACCTGCAACTACTACGACCTCAGAGTTTTGACGCAAAGTATCTGCTACGGTTTTTACTTCGTTTATAAACTCTGGTGTGATGCTTGTAGGAAGGTGCAGCCATCCCAAGAAATCGCTGCCCGGGCACGTACCCTCTTCAAGAGCCTTTTGTGCTTCTTCTACCTTTGTAGCGTAAGCTGATATTGCTCCTGCTGGGAGAAACTGCTGGGCTTTTGTAATGTCAAGTGAGATACTTTTCATAGTAGTAATATTTTGTTGATTTGAAAAAAGTGCTTTGTTAGTTGTTTTGTTGTCTTGTGATTTAGTTGTATGTCTTCTCAAAAAGCGAGTCTGTCTAACCAATAACCTAAAACCTGAAACCGACAACCAGTAACTACTTACACATTGCAAAAATACAAAGAATAATTAATATATACAAAATTTTTCTGCAAAAAAAATGGTTATGATTATTGATTGTACGACTTTTTTTGTACTTTTGCAAAAAATAAGAAAGACTAACCTGTTGTTTGGTTGTTTAGTGGTTTTGTTAATGGTATTCGACTCCATTGCAATGTCAAACAGCTAAATGACAAGACAACAGTACAGACAACAAAAAAACAAAACAAACTAAAACTATGAAAAAACTATTTATTGCTGTAATGACTCTATTTATGAGCATCAGCGCAAACGCATTTGAGTTTGACGGAATCGACCTTAACGGCAATGTTGCGGATGTTACGAAGCAGGTAAGTGCCAAGGGGTATGCATTTGACCAGGAAAGGAATGCCTTGAAGGGAAATTGTCAGGGCACGGAGATTTATCTTACCTTCAATTATGTAGATGTCACGGAGTCTGGTAAGATAGGTCAGCTCGTCGTAGATATTCCGATGGCGGAAGCTGATGCCTTGGAGGTAATATCCAAGACTTTCAATGTCATTTACCATCAGATAGGCAAATGTGACAAGGGTATCTGTTATTCCGTGTCTGCCGATGGCACTACGGTAACCGTTTCAAAGATTTCCGGAGGCGTGCGCCTGACCTATAATACTTCTTATTACAAGAAATAATTGAGTGTTTCAGGTTGTTGGTTTTCGGTTGGTTTGCCTGTCTGATGGAGTATTCCTCAAGAGGCAAGTCTATCTTAACCAGCAACCTAAGACCGACAACCAGGAACTACTTATCTGAAGGAATCCGTGAGGAGTTTTATTTCTATTTGTGGTGAAATGCGTTCGTATAGGATATTATACACTGCATCAAGGATAGGCATGTTGACGTGCATGTGCTTGTTTATTTCCTTCATACATTTCGTGCCGAAATAACCCTCGGCAATCATTTCCATCTCCAGCTGTGCAGATTTCACGGAATAGCCCTTGCCTATCATGGTGCCGAAGGTGCGGTTGCGTGAGAAGTTGGAGTAGCACGTGACAAGGAGGTCTCCGAGGTATGCAGAGTCATCGATATGGCGTTCCTGTGGATGTACGCTGTCAAGGAAACGTCTCATCTCTTGCAGGGCGTTGCTTATCAGTACCGACTGGAAGTTGTCACCATATTTCAGTCCTGAGCATATTCCCGTAGCAATGGCATATACATTCTTCAGCACGGAAGAATACTCTATTCCCAATACGTCGCTTGACACCTTTGTCTTGATGAAACGTCCACTGATTACCTCTGCAAAGGCCTTGGCCTTGTCAGTGTCGGAGCAGGCGATGGTAAGGTATGACAGTCTTTCGAGAGCCACTTCCTCTGCATGTGACGGTCCTCCGATACACGCAAGGTTGTCGTAAGGAATATCGAGCACGTCGTGAAAATATTCTGAGCATACGAGGTTTTCGTCCGGTACGATACCCTTTATGGCGGTAACTACGTATTTGTCACGAATGCGGACCTTTAGTTTTTTCAGATGGTTCTTGAGATAAGGTGACGGTGTGACGAATACGAGAGTGTCGTAAGCCTGCACTATCTTGTTTATGTCACTTGAAAAAAATATCTCGTCTATATTGAAGTGGACACTTGTCAGATAGGCTGGGTTATGTCCGAAGCGTTTGAATTCCTCTATCCTGTCGTCACGTCGTATGTACCATCCTATGTGGTGGGTGTTGGCTACAACAATCTTGGCAATAGCTGTTGCCCAGCTACCGCCGCCGATTATTGCTATTTTGCCACAGTTGAACATTTTTTCTCAGTTACTTAAGTGTTTTTTGTTGTTTAGTTGTTTAGTTGTTTAGTTGTTTAGATGATAGCTTTTCTCATTTGTAGAGACATCCAACTAAACAACAAGACAACTAAACAACAAGACAACAAGATCAACAACCTGATACTACTTCAGTTACTCATTAGAAATGTTGGCGTTGTCGATATATTTTTGGAACTCTTCTACCTTCGGGTTTTCAAGTCCAAGTTTATACATCTTGTTTACACCGCAGACATCCTGTTGCAGTTTCTGTGCCTTTACGTTCTTGATGTCTGCCACGAGGTAGTAACCAGCCTTGTTGAAGAGCGGAATCCATTCTTCCTGTACTCCGAGTGATGTCCATTCTGCCGCAGTAGAGCGTGGTGCCTTCTTCTCTGGTTTCATCTGTGGGAAGAGCATTACTTCTCCTATGGCAAACTTTCCTGTCATGAGCATTACAAGACGGTCGATACCTATGCCTATGCCGAATGTAGGAGGCATTCCGTATTGAAGTGCGCGGAGGAAGTCATGGTCGATAATCATTGCTTCGTCATCACCCTTGTCAGCCAGTTTCATCTGGTCTATGAATCTTTGTTCCTGATCTATAGGGTCGTTGAGCTCAGAGTAAGCGTTTGCCAGTTCCTTTCCGTTCACCATGAGTTCGAAGCGTTCTGTCAGACCTGGCTTAGACCGGTGCATCTTTGTCAGAGGTGACATTTCCACGGGATAGTCGGTAATGAACGTAGGCTGGATGAAAGTTCCCTCACAGGTCTCTCCGAATATTTCGTCAATGAGTTTGCCCTTACCCATGCTTTCATCCACTTCGATGCCAAGTTTCTTGGCAGTCTCCCTTATCTCTTCCTCAGTCATAGGGTAGAGGTCATAGCCTGTTTTTTCCTTGATGGCTTCGAGAATGGGAAGTCTCTTGAACGGTGCTTTGAATGAAATTGTCTTGCCGTCGATTTCCACTTCTGGCTTTCCGTTTACGGCGATACATATCTGTTCAAGCATCTTCTCCGTGAATCCCATACCCCAGTTGAGGTCTTTGTAGCTGACATAGAGCTCCATGCAGGTAAACTCAGGGTTGTGGGTCTTGTCCATTCCCTCGTTGCGGAAATTCTTGCCCATTTCATATACGCCTTCAAAACCGCCTACTATGAGACGCTTGAGGTACAGCTCAGTAGCGATACGCATGTACATATCCTGATTGAGGGCATTGAAATGCGTGATGAAAGGACGGGCAGATGCTCCGCCGGCAATGTTCTGCAGGATAGGAGTGTCTACTTCCGTATATCCTGCATTGTCGAGGATAGAGCGCATCGTGCGTATGATGGTAGCCCTTTTGAGGAAAGTTTCCTTTACTCCGTCATTCACTATGAGGTCCACATAGCGTTGGCGGTAGCGCAGTTCCGGGTCGTCGAATTTGTCGTAAGCCACGCCGTCCTTATATTTCACGATAGGCAGTGGCTTGAGTGATTTGGATAGGATGGTTATCTCCTGCGCATGTACAGATATTTCTCCTGTCTTGGTGCGGAAGACATATCCTTTGACTCCGATGAAATCACCTATGTCAAGCAGTTTCTTGAACACGCTGTTGTACAGAGTCTTGTCTTCTCCAGGGCAAATCTCGTCACGCTGTACATATACCTGGATGCGTCCCTTTGAGTCTTGCAGTTCGGCAAAGCCCGCTTTTCCCATGATGCGTCGTCCCATCATTCTTCCTGCTATTGAGACGCAACGGCTGTTTTCAGGCGTTGCCGTTTCGTGGATGTCGTTGCCTTCCTCGTCTTTTCCTGTTACCGGGAGTTCTACGAAGTTCTGGCGTATGTCGTCACTCCATGCGTTTACTACGTACTCTGCTGCTGGGTATGGGTCGATGCCCATGTTGCGTAATTCTTGCAGGCTGTTTCTTCTGCCTATTTCCTGTTCGCTTAGTTCTAAGATGTTCATATAGTTATTGCAAAATATTTTTCTGTCCTTTTAATGTGTCTTCAAATTATGTAAGGGTCAAAAGGGGAGATGTTGTCTTGTCATTCCGCAGGATGCTCAAATACGAATCTCGCTCCTTTTCCTGTATGCTGTTTGTCGAGGTAGATACTTCCATCGAGTTTTTCTGCAAGTGTCCTGCAAATGTTGAGTCCAAGTCCGTAGCCTTCGACGTTGTCATTCAGTTTTGTAAACCTGCAGAAGATGTCATCGGCTTTTTCGAGAGGTATTCCCTCTCCGGTGTCAGTGACTGAGAAAGTGACCTTTCCCGGGTGTTCGTCTTTTGAGCAGTGCAGGAGTATAGAGCCTTCCTTTGTATGTTTTATCGCATTTGACAGGAGATTGATGAGAATCTGCTGCACCCTTCCCATGTCAGTGTTGATGGTGTATCCGTCATCGAAGTCAGACGTGAATGAGAGCAGTATGCTGGCAGGCAGCTTGTACTTTATGCTTGCAATGGCTGACGTGCAGATGTTGTTGAGTGGATATTGGCTTTTGTTTATCACGTAGTTCCCGCTCTTAATTTCCGATATGTTTTGGATGTCGTCAATGATTGTGACGAGAAGGTTGGTGTTCTGCACGATATAGTCGTTGTATTCCCCTTTCTCTTCAAGGGAAATGATGTCGTCAGGCATTGCCAGGAGTTGTGCAAATCCTGTCACGGCATTGAGCGGAGTACGTATTTCGTGACTCATGTTCTGGAGATAGACGTCCTTCAGTCTGGACTCTTTCTCATATTCCCTGCATTTTTCTTTCAGGGAAGCCACTTCTTTCTCCCTGTCTTTCCGCTCTGTGATGCTCTTGCGCAGTTGCAGGGCGAGAAGGCAGCATGAGGTGACAAGTATGATGATGAACAGTAATGCCATAGTCTTACTCGTTTTCTATACCATACGTATTGTCAAGCTGCGTCTTGATGCTGTCGTGAAGACGATTGACGATGATGGGTTTTGTGATGAAATCATTGGCACCGAGATTGAATCCCTTGACTATGTCTTCATGGGAGTTGAGGGCTGAGACTATGATGATAGGCAGTTTCTTTGTCTCGTCGTTGTTGCGTAACTGCCTTATTACGTCATACCCACTGATACCGGGCATCATAAGGTCGAGGATTATCAGTGACGGTTTCTGTTCCGCCACCATGTCGAGTGCCGTCTGTCCGTCATACGCCTTACGTATGGAGAAATGGAAGGGAGTAAGCATCTTCTCTATCAACGTGACATTGATAGGAACGTCATCGACTATGAGTACTGACGTGTTTCCCCTGTTGGTGTGAGAGTATGGTTGCGTGTTCATTGGCTATTTGTGGAAATCGTTGCAAAGTTACGCTTTTTTTATCTATTATCACAGAAAAAGGAGGAATAATTGCTCCTGCACCGTGAATTATTTACTTTATGTTTGGCAAGTAGTTCCCGGTTTTTGGTTGTGGTTTTTTGGTTATGGGTGAGATAGACTCGCCTTTTGAGAATGCCTCTTTGGGAAACATTTCAACTGGAAACCAGAAACCAATAACGGTCAGCAAATGCAAACCAACCGAAAACCGGAAACCAAAAACCAGATACTAATCCATTTACCCTTCCCTGAAGAAGTCGAGTGCTTCGAGTATCTCTTCCTTTGTTGCAGTCTGGTTGATGCGGATGTCTCCAATGCCGCCCATGAGGGTGAAATTGATCAGTCCTGCGACGTTCTTCTTGTCGTGCGTCATGAGCTCCAGCAGTGCGGGATAGTCATCACAGGTTATGGGCAGGGAACCGTAGTTCTCGCGGATAAACCTTACCGTCTTGTACATTGTCTCAGAAGGAAATCCGGTTTTTCTCGTTGCGAGATACAACTCCGATATGATGCCGAAAGCCACGGCGTAGCCATGCAGGATAGGCTTGCTTATCCTTTTCGTGCCATTTTCCTGTCCAGCCATGCGCATGGCCCATGATTCAAAGGCGTGTCCGATGGTGTGACCGAGGTTCAGGGCTTTGCGGATATTGTGCTCATGAGGGTCTTCAAGCACGACTTTTTCTTTGACTGCAACGCTTTCTGCCACCATTTTCTGCAAGACTTGCAGGTCAATGTTGTCCAAGTCGAAGTTGATGAGTTCCGCCCACATACTCTGGGAGTCGCGGTTGATGATGCCATGTTTCAGCATTTCTGCATAGCCGGAGAGTATGTTTTCCCTGTCGAGAGTCTTGAGAAACTCTGTACACAGGATGACGTATTTTGAATCGTTGAAGACTCCTATTTCGTTCTTGAGCCCTCCGAAGTTGATGCCTGTCTTTCCTCCTACCGAGGCATCCACCATGGAGAGTAGGGTAGTGGGGATGTTGATAAAGTTGATGCCTCTTTTGAAAGTGGAGGCTGCAAAACCTCCAAGGTCGGTAATCATGCCTCCGCCGAGATTGATGAGCAGGGAGTGTCGTGTGGCTCCTCCCTCCTGAAGGCATTCCCAGACATGGGCTGTGCTTTGCAGGGTCTTTGCCACGTCAGTCGCACCTATTGTTATCATCTCTGCGCCGTTGAGACATTCGTATTCTTTTACTACAGGCCAGCAGAGTCTTAGTGTCGTGTCATCAGTAAGTACGAAGATGCGGTCGTGCTCACAGTCTGCTATGGCGGCTGCAAGTTCTGCCTTGAGGTCTTTGGATATGATTACGCGTTGCATTTTTTCTTTTCGGTTGTGGGGTTTTACGGTTATGGGGTTTTACGGTTGTGGGGGTTTAATGAAATATATGAATGCAGATTGTAACTTCCGCAAAACCTCAAAACCGTAAAACCTCAAAACCGAATCATCTAAGGATGTATTTCTTGCCGTTCTTGATATAGATACTGCCTTGACGGGGAGCGGAAATCTCCTGACCGTTCAGGTTGTATGTCTTTCCAGATTGGCTTGAAATATGTGAAACGTGTTCGATGCCTGTAGATATTTCCTTGTATGTGACAGTGATGTTGGTCATTATCTGCTTGTTCTTTCCGGAAGCATCTGTTTCTTTATCTACGATATTTGAGTTGTCGAAAGCAAGTCTGATATTTTTCTTTGCTTCAAATCCGTTGAGGGTGATAGTCTTTGCTTCTTGTCTGGCTGTTCCTCCGGGGAAAGTAAACCTGTTAGCGAGTATGGAATTTGAAGCATCATCGATATATACGCCGGTCATGTAGATGGAGCGGTCGGCTATGGATGATGTATTGTTACTATAACCTGTGATTGTTATCCCGGTAATGATATAACCGCTGTTTACCTGCAGGACAATATTGTTGTCATTATTACCGGTGCGAACCTTGATATATCCGTTGCTTTCGCTGCTGGTTATTTCTTCGAACAATCCTGTCGTGAATGACTTTTCTGTCAGCACGGCTTTGTCAGCAGGAGCCACTGTGAGTTCTTCCGTCTTCTCATTTGTGTCGGGGGTTTCCGGTTTTTCAGTCTCTCCTGTCGGACTTTCTATCCCGAGATAATAGGGGAGGTAGTATCCGAGGTGAGGAGGCTGGTTGTATGAACTGTTCTGCCATGCCACTCCCATGCGATACACGTGATCCTCCATAAGGCAGGGCACTTTATATTTCGTAGCCTCGTTGGTGGTGTAGATAAGGAGTTTGCATGTAGGGGAAGTAGTGCTTTCCTGACTCCACATGATTATCTCTTCTCTCCAGTCGCCGAGGAAGTCTGCCTGGAGGCATGGCGTGCTCTTAGTGGTGTTGCAGGTCTGGGGTGAGCCGTATGATGAGAATGAGATGGCTTCCTTGATGGAAGAGCTTTCGTAGTACTGTATGCGTGGTGAGCAGGTGCCTGTGTTTTTGTTATATTTTCCGTCAAATGTCTGGTCATAGGGAGAGTCGCGCCAATATATTCGGAAATTGGTGTCCGGCTTCTTTGACGCCATTAGTTCTCCCGTCACGCATGAATACATGTTGTTGTCTGCCGAGCTCCAGAACACGTAACCGTTCTTGCCAGGCATGAAGTTGGCTGCAAGTCCACGTCCGTTGTCCTCAGCACTCGTTCCTCTCACGAGTATTTCGCCTGTCGCAGCATCATGCACGTCATAGCCGTATCCTCCCACGCTTTCCTCGTGCGGCATCATTATCTCGAGTCCCGGTCTGTCTGGGCAGAGGTCTGCAAGGTGTATGGCATCACCGTGCCCGAAGCCTGTGGAGCACAGCAGTGAGCCGTCGTGCCCGATGGTGGCTGATCCGATGACTATCTCGTCGTAACCGTCATTGTTTACGTCTCCTACAGAGATTCCGTGAACGCCTTGCCCGTAACTTGACTTGCCGGAGCCAAATGCCGTCTTGGCTTTGTTGCCGTCGTACGTGCTCCATGCTGTCTTGGAATTTCCATAGTGCAGCCATCGGGTGGACAGTTCCTTGCCGTCCCACGCCACAGCCCAGAGGAAGCATTGCTTGTAGTAACCTCTTTGCATTATGGCGCATGGAGTCTTGTCCATTCCGTCTATGTATGCCACGGCAGCATTGTATCGCTCTCCGCGGTTGCCGTAACTGTCTCCCCACGAACTTGTATAGGCACCTGCTTTCTGCGGGAATACGGTAAGAGCGCGGTTGGGGTTGTACCACACAGTGTGCATAGCCTGTCCGGTCTCTCCGTTGAAGACGGTCAGATATTCCGATCCTGACAGGATGTGACCTCCGGAATTACGATAGTCATTCGTATTGTCGGTGGCATTGCTGATATTTGTATCTGTGGCGGCTTTGTTCACGTACTGTCCCTTTCCGTCAATAGATCCGGGTGCGGTCTTGCATATCATCTCGGCCTTTCCGTCTCCGTCGAAGTCATAGACGAGGAACTGCGTGTAGTGTGCACCGGCACGGATGTTCTTGCCAAGGTCTATACGCCACAGGCGTGTTCCGTCAAGTTTGTAGGCATCTATATATACGTTTCCAGTATAACCATAAGAGAATGAGTTGTCCTGCGATGTAGAGGGATCCCATTTCAGTACCAACTCGTATTCTCCATCGCCGTCAAGGTCGCCGATGCTCATGTCGTTAGGCGTATAATGGTATGACACGTTTGTCTGTCCGTTCCATTTTGCAATAGTGCCTCCTTCGGGCCGTTCCAGTGTCAGGGTCTTGTAGAAGTTGTTCCAAGTCTTGGTTTCAAACGTCTCGCCGTTGCTTGCCTCTATTCTGTAAGTGCTTGAGACGCTGCCGATAGGGTCGAGGATGTTTGTTGAAGTAGTTACGTTTGAAAAGATTTTCGTGCCGTTCCTGTAAACGGTAAAGGAAAGGTCCTTGGGGTCGGAAGTCAGAGACCTCCATGACACGAGGACACCCTTTGACGTCTTCACGGCGACAGGGGCACGGTTGAGCTTCTCTTTTGTTTGCTGAGCTTTGATGCCTGTTGTCGTCATCAGCATCACGGCCATTGCGGATAGTAGTAGTTTTTTCATGTCAGTTGTTAGCTTTTATGGTGGGTTCTGTTGATTAATCGCTCGTTGTTCATTAACGATGTGTTTATCAATTTTATAGTCCCACCGTCGTTAGAGTTGTAATGTCATGTCAAGTGTTCAAAATGGAAAATTGTTGCTATTCGCTTGCAAAGTTACACATAATTAATGAAATAAACAAACCTTTTGCGCTCAAAATCTCATGCGGCGGAGCAGGCGGGAAGTGACGGGGCGTGCTCATTGCCGCTCATTGAGTCCGTCATGTGAAAAATAGGACAAAAACAAACTCTTGGATATTGCAATGTAATATCGGCGGTATTGGCACGCAAAAGCGCCGCTTTTACCGGGTAAAAGCGGCGCTTTCGTGACGTAATGTCAATGCTGTTGTGTATAGTCTTGATTCTTAGTGATTTGCGGTTGTATTGATTGGCGGCAGGGAATAGGACAAAATCATCATTCTTTCCCTTGGCTGACTCCTTTCATGCTTGGCAATATTCCGTTAAAGTAACAATGTTTCTGTTTTTCTGTAAATGACTTGTAACAAGCACTTTATAGTTTGTGTGTTTATACGGTTAAGAGGCTTCTGTTTCGGTCATAAGGTTATCTGTTTCGGTTATAAGGTTTTAAGGTTATAAGGTTGTGCGGAAGTTACAATCAGCCTTGGCATACCTCTGTTTAGTTGTTTAGTTGTTTGGTTGTTTAGTTGTTTGGTTGTTTAGTTGTTTGGTGGAGTGTCTTCGCAACGGAGTCGATTTCTATCAACAAAATAACAAGACAACTAAACAACAAAACAACAAGAGTGACAAACAACAAAACAACTAAACAACAAGACAACTAAACAACAAAAGTAAACCGCAAAACCACAAAACCTCTCATAACCTCATGACCGTAGAGGTTTCACAGATAAATTGATGATGTCGCTTGGCTTGTCAACAAGAATCCTTGCTCCGTGGCTTGACAGGAAATCTTTGGTCCTGAAGCCCCACAATACGGAAATGCAGGGGAGGTCGGAACTTTGCGCCGTGGCAATGTCCACTTCGCTGTCTCCTATATACACGGCCTCTCCAGCAGATGATGAGAGTTGCTGCAAGGCCAGCGCAACCATGTCGGGATGAGGCTTTTTCCTTATTCCCTGTGACTCGTTTTCTCCTATCGCCACGTCAATCAGGTCGGGGAAATACTTTTGGCACAGTGCTTTCGTGGCTTTGTCAAACTTGTTGCTCACTACGGCAATCTTGCATTCTCTCTGCTTCAATGTCCTGAGCATGGGAAGGATGCCGTCATACGGTTGTGTCTTGTCCTCGTTGTGGGCGAGGTAATATTCCTGAAAGATGCTCAGGGCTCGCTGCGTGTCATCTGCAGGAGTGCCTTGCGGCACTGCCCTTTCGATAAGTCGCCTGACCCCGTTTCCTACCATTTCCCTCACTCTATCTGTAGAATGGGTGGGGTAGTGGCATTGTTCCATTGCATGATTTACGCTGGAGGAGAGGTCTTCCAGCGTATTTAGCAGTGTGCCGTCAAGGTCGAATATGTATGTTGTTGGTTTCATGAGGATAATCACCCCTTTCTGTCAATCATCTCTTTGGTAATGAAGATTTCGTCGCCTTCATGCAGTTCGTTGCTCATGATCTTTTCGCATACGGTATCTTCGATGTATGTCTGGATGGCTCTTTTCAGTGGGCGGGCTCCAAACTGCACGTCATATCCCTTCTCTGCGACAAAGGTCTTTGCGTCGTCCTCTATCCGTACCGTGTAGCCCAGAGCCTCGATGCGGCGGAGCAGGTCGGTAAGTTCTATGTCGATAATCTGCTTTATGGCTTCAAGGTCCAGTTGGTTGAACGTGATTATCTCGTCCAGTCTGTTGAGGAATTCCGGTGCAAACTGTTTGCTGAGGCTTTTCTGGATGATGGAGCGGGCATATTCCTTGTCTTTCTCGTTCATGTTGACTGACAGTCCGTTGCCTGCCGTGAAGCCTACTCCGTGAGCGAACTCCTTGAGTTGCCTCGTGCCGGCATTTGAAGTCATGATGATTACGGTGTTGCGGAAATCCACCAGTCTTCCGTTGCCGTCGGTGAGGCGGCCTTCGTCGAGCACCTGCAGCAGCATATTGAAGACGTTGCCGTGCGCCTTCTCTATCTCGTCGAGAAGCACTATGCTGTAAGGTCTGCGCCTGACCTGCTCTGTCAGCTGTCCGCCTTCTTCATATCCTACATATCCCGGAGGAGCTCCGACAAGGCGCGAAGTGTTGAATGCCTCGGTGTATTCGCTCATGTCGATGCGTATCAGCGCATCTGCAGAGCCGAACATATGCTGTGCGAGTTTCTTTGCAAGATAGGTCTTTCCCACTCCGGTGGGTCCAAGGAACATGAAAATGCCGATGGGGTGGTTGGGGTCACGCAGTCCAAGGCTGTTCCTGCGTATAGCCCTTACCATCTTGTCGATGGCGGAATCCTGAGCTATGACAGCGTCTTTCAGCACTTTGTCCATGTTGCGCAGTCTCTCCATGTCGCTCTCCTTCATGCGCTGCACGGGGATGTTGGTCATCATTGCAACCACGTCTGCGACGTCTTCCTCTCCCACGGTCTTTACGTCGGAAGGTTCTTTTGCGTTCCATTCCTCTTTTGCTGCAGAAAGTCTCTCCTCCAGAACGCTCTGCTTGTCACGATACTCAGCCGCAAGTTCAAAGTTCTGTTGTTGTACAGCCTCCACTTTCTTTTCCTTTGCATCCGACAATTCTTTTTCAAGGTCGAGGATTTCCTGTGGTATGTCGATGTATTTCAGGTGCATACGTGAGCCTGCCTCATCAAGTGCATCAATCGCCTTGTCAGGGAATGAGCGGTCAGTGACATACCTTTCTGTCAGTTTAACACATGCTTTGAGCGCATCGTCAGTGAACTGCACGTGATGGTGCTCCTCGTATCTTGGCTTGATGTTCTGGAGTATCTGCAGCGTCTCGTCAGGCGTTGACGGTTTAACGATTATCTTCTGGAAGCGGCGTTCCAGGGCTCCGTCCTTTTCGATGGACTTTGAATACTCGTCGAGGGTGGTGGCTCCGATACACTGAACCTTGCCTCTTGCAAGGGCGGGCTTGAGCATGTTGGCGGCATCCATAGTCCCCCCGCCGCCTCCGGCACCTATTATGGTGTGGATTTCGTCAATGAAGACGATGATGTCCGGATTCTCTTCCAGTTCCTTTATCAAGGCCTTTATCCTTTCTTCAAACTGTCCCCTGTACTTCGTGCCTGCTACCAAGCCTGCAAGGTCTAATGAGACGAGACGTTTGCCGTACAGGATGGGAGAGACCTTGTTGCTGCAGAGCAGCTGCGCAAGACCTTCTACTATGGCGCTTTTGCCCACGCCCGGTTCGCCAATCAGTATGGGATTGTTCTTTTTGCGGCGGCAGAGTATCTCTGCAATGCGCTGTATCTCCTTCTCCCTGCCTACGCATGGGTCCAGTTTCTCCTCCGTTGCAGCCTGCGTGAGGTCAAAGGAAAAGTTGTCGATGACGGGAGTCTTCTTCGGCTTCTGACCCGTCGTCTTCGACTTTGATGTCGTGGAGACCTCTTTTTCCTTCTCGCCGGAATCCTCTTCCTCAAAGTCGTCTTCGGTGAGGTTGAGTCCGTTGGTCAATGGCTCCATTGCGTTGTCCGACTGATATTTCTCGCTGAATGTCAGTACGTCGTCGTAATTCATGTTGTTTTCTTCCATTATATCCTTTGCTGCGCTGTTGATACCATCGTGCAGCATTGCCAGAAGCACATGCTTGACATCTACGATATGGTCGTGGCTCATGCGTGCCTCAAGGTCGGCAAGGCGCAGGATGCTGCTTGCCTGGTCGTTGAATGCCAGCTGCTGTCCGCCGTCATCGGTAATCGTTTCCTCAGCTTTGTTGTATATGTTCTCTATAGTGTCAATGAGCTGACTGGCAATGACTTGCTCATCTACGTTGAGCGTCTTCATTGCCTCACGTGGAAAGTCGCATTTCTCCTTTATCATTGCCAGGAGAAGATGTTCCGGCCGTATGCTTCGACTGTGCATCTGAGAGGCATATTGCTTTGTCCTGCTCAGCAGCGATGTCAGTTGTTCTGAATACTTATATTTCATAATCACCCTTATTGCAAAAGGTGTGCCATCATTTTCAGTTCGTCATTAATTCGTTGGACGGGGAGTCCCATGACATTGAAATAACTGCCTTCAAGTTTTGTCACACCAATATATCCTATCCATTCCTGAATACCGTATGCTCCAGCCTTGTCAAATGGCTGGTATTTGTCAATGTAATATGTTATTTCCTCCTCTGAAAGATTTCTGAACGTGACGTCAGTCCTTACTGAAAATCCTCTCTCATCCGCTGGGGAAAGCAGGCATACTCCCGTATAGACCTGATGGGTCTTGCCGCTCAGTGTCCTCAGCATATTGGCGGCATCCTCCCTCGACGATGGTTTTCCGAGTATGACATCATCCACCACCACCACCGTGTCAGCGGTGACGACGATGGTGTCACTGCCTACCATCACCCCTTCCGGTACGTTCCTGATGTCTTCAAACCATCTCTTGTACGGCATTGCCTTCTTCTTTGCGATGTAGCCTGCTACGTCAACGGCAGGCAATGATGCAGGATAGCTTTCGTCTATACCCTTTATCACGTGTACTTCGTATGGAATATCGAGTCCGCCAAGGAGTTCCCTCCTCCGTGGCGAATTGCTTGCTAATATCAGTCTCATGTTTGTTTTCTGTGTATGCAACAATGGTTTTGCAGTTGAAAATCTTTGCATCTGCAAAATTACACTATTATTTTGAATTACGTGCAGGATAACAGGAAAAAAAGCGCAGCCGGCAGACATTCCGGGTGAGAATCTTGCGTTTGCTCCATTAATGTCTCGCAATAATGATGTTTTCTCTATGGTTTTGCGGTTTCTCTACGGTTATGTGGTTTTCTCTATGGTTATGTGGTTTTACGGTTTTACGGTTTTACGGAAGTTTGTAAAGGCTGATTGTAATTTCCGCACAACCGTATAACCCCATAACCTTATAACCGAAACAGAAAACCTTATGTTAATTTTACACTAATTTGAAAAAATATTTACTTGCGGTATAAACTTTTCTCCATCCGTCTCGTCAATAGATTGTGTGACTGCTTTTGAGGGATGTATCAATGATGAATGAAAAGAACAACAGATAAATAAAAACAATGAGAAAAACTTTACTCACATTTGTCGCTGTCTTTGCCTCGGTGGTGGCAATGGCACAGAACCGGGCAATAACGGGAATGGTCCTGGATAAGGATTCAAAGGAGGCGTTGATGCAGACGACGGTTCAACTGCTGAAAACGGATAGTTCTTACGTGGCAGGAGCCGTGACTGACATGGACGGAAGGTTTACGGTCAAGGCTCCAAAGAATGGTACTTATATCCTGAAAATGACCAACATAGGATATAAGAACTACGTGAAGAATGTCACAGTAGCAGACAACAAGGATGTAAACCTCGGAAAGGTCAGCCTTGCCACGGATGCCGTGCTGCTGAAGGAAGTAGTGGCAAAAGGCATTGCTTCCAAGGTGACCGTAAAGGAAGACACCTTTATATATAATGCTTCTGCTTACCGCACGCCGGAAGGCTCTGTACTGGAGGAATTGGTGAAGAAGATTCCTGGTGCGGAGGTGGATGACGATGGCAACGTGACCATCAACGGCAAGTCGGTGAAGAAAATCAAGGTGGATGGCAAGGAATTTATGTCAGGCGATACGAAGACGGCTCTGAAAAACCTTCCTACCTCCATCGTGGACAAGATACGTGCTTACGACGAGAAAAGCGACCTCGCCCGTGTCACCGGCATTGACGACGGTGAGGAAACCACCGTGCTTGATTTCGGTATCAAGCCCGGAATGAACAAGGGCTACCTGATGAACCTCAACGTAGGTGCAGGTACAGAAGACCGTTACTCAGAGCAGCTGATGAGCATGTACTCCAAGGATGGTTTCCGTATCATAGGTTTTGCCGGTGCCAACAATATCAACGACCAGGGATTTCCCGGAGGTGGCAGACGTGGAGGCTGGGGCAACAGGAATGGTCTCAACGCAGCCAAGAACGGCGCCCTCAACATGAACTATGAGAATGACAAGCTCTTGCTCGATATGGGTGTCATGTGGAATCATTCTGACGGCGATGTCTTCAGCAAGTCTTCTTCAGAGAACTTCGTGGCTACGACGGGGTCTTTCTCCAACAGCATCTCAAAGAATTATTCACGTTCAAACTCATGGAGGATGAATGGAAGGTTGGAGTGGAAGCCTGACACGCTGACCAATATCATGTTCCGCCCGTCATACAGCTATTCCACTAACGACGGAAGGTCAAGCAGTCTCTCAGGCACGTACAACCTCGACCCATATCTCTTCGTGGACGACCCTCTCGCCGACGACAAGGTGGACGAGATATACAATGACGGTGACCGCATCAACGTCAATGGAAGGACCAACCGTTCCCTGTCCTACAGCATGTCAAAGAACGGAAACGGCATGCTTCAGATAAACAGGAAGCTGAACCCATACGGAAGAAACGTCACGCTGCGTGTCGATGCAGGCTTCTCCGAGGGCGAGAGCAACAGCCTCAGTGCCGCCGACGTACACCTGTATCAGATGCAGACAGCTGCCGGACTGGACTCTACCTACCAGACCAACAGGTACAACGTGGCACCGACGAAGAGCCATAACTATACGTTGCAGGCCACATACTCTGAGCCGATAGCAAGGGCTACGTTCCTGCAGTTCCGCTATCAGTATCAGTACAATTACAGCAAGAGCGACCGCAATACGTTCGACTTCAGCAGTCTGGGCAACCTTACCGACCAGGAAATGGTATATCGAGGATGGCAGGAGTTCCTTCATGACAACGGCGTGACTCCCATTGACAACTATCTCGACAAGGACCTGAGCCGCTTCTCGGAATACACCACATACACCCACGTGGCAGAGCTCATGCTACGCATCATACGGGAGAAGTACAACTTCAACGTAGGCGTGCAGGTGCAGCCTCAGAAGACCCACTTCATACAGGACTATCAGGGCGTGGCCGCCGACACCACCAGAAGTGTGACCAACTTCACCCCGACAATGGAGTTCCGTTATAAGATATCCAAGGTGAGCCAGCTGCGCATCAACTACCGTGCCAACACTTCTCAGCCAAGCATCTCCCAGCTCCTTGACATCACGGACAACTCCGACCCTCTCAACATCTCACAGGGCAACCCGGGACTGAAGCCTGCCTTTACCAACAATTTCCGTCTCTTCTATAATGGCTATCGCCAGCATAGGATGCAGTCGTGGATGGTACACATGAATTTCAGTACCACGCGCAACAGCATCTCAAACATGGTGACCTACGACGAGATAACGGGCGGAAGGATAACGCGTCCGGAAAACATCAACGGCAAATGGAATGCAGGAGGTTCGTTTATGTTCAACACCTCCATAGATACCCTTGGCAACTGGAACGTAAACACGATGACCAACATCAGCCACAGCCATGACGTAGGCTATCTGACGCTGAGCAACGCAGTCGGTCCGCAGAAGAACTATACCAACAATACGAGCATCGGCGAGCGCCTGTCGTTCAGCTACCGCAACGATTGGCTGGAGGTAGAGCCGAACGGCAGCTTCACCTACACTCATGCACGCAACAAGCTCCAGAGCGCAAGCGACCTCGATACATGGCAGTTCAGCTACGGCATGAACATCACGCTAAGGGCTCCCTGGGGTACGGAACTCACTACCAACCTCAGCAACAACTCGCGCCGCGGATATAATGACGCTTCCATGAACAACGATGAGTTTGTCTGGAATGCGCAGATAAGCCAGAGCTTCCTGCGCGGACGTCCACTCTCCGTATCATTGCAGTTCTATGACATCCTGCAGAACCAGAGCAATTTCTCCCGCACGGTCAACGCCTACTCCCGCAACGACACATGGTACAACAGCATCAACTCATACGCCATGCTGAAAGTCACCTACCGTCTCAACGTCTTTGGAGGCAAGGAGGCCCGCAAGGGTCAGCGTGAGGGCGGCTTCGACGGTCCTCCGGGAATGGGACCTGGAATGCGCGGAATGGGCGGCATGGGTCCTGGAATGCGCGGAATGGGCGGTGGCGGTCACTTCTAATCATCACTGCGGATGAAACAACTTTTCATATCAATAATGGTACTCTCATCCTCCATCAGCGCCCGTGCGCAGGTGGAGGATTATCTGCAATATGCCCCCTTGGCCGCATACGTCGCCCTTAATGCCTGCAACGCCCTGGCGAAGAATGCGCCGCAGGACAGGATATTCACTCTTGCCGCATCGGTACTTGCCACTTATGGCACTACCGGCTCGCTGAAACACATTGTCAGCGAGCGCCGCCCCGACGGTCGTGACAACAGGTCGTTCCCGTCAGGTCATGCGGCACGCTCGTTCATGGCGGCCAATATGTTAAGGCATGAGTTCGGACATATCTCCCCTTGGATAAGTATTGCAGGCTATTCCTGTGCCGTCGTCACATCTGCGCTGAGGGTCACAGGTGACTATCATTATGCGCATGATGTGCTTGCAGGCGCGGCAATCGGCATTCTCTCTGCCGAACTCTCTTATGCCGTCCTTCCTGTATGGAATAGATGGAGGGCGAGGAGAAGGGAGAAAAGCACTGGGAGGGGGAAAGATGACATCCAACTGGTTGTCCTCCCTTCAGTGGTCTGCGGCGGAGCGTCAGTGAATGGGGTGATAGAATTTTAGTCGCTTACTGGTTTAAGCCTTTGCCTCGGGTAGCCTGGTGTCCCCAGACATAATGCCGTAAAGACAACCACACAGGATAAAATGCCGGAATTGTCTTCAGTCTAAAACGACAATTATGACAATTCGGACAATTCCTTTTCTTTGAAATACACTCAGGAATCAAGGATAAAATAAGGTTATGCGGTTGTGCGGAAGTTACAATCAGCCTTGACATACCTCCGTAGAACCGTTGGTTCGGTTGTGCGGTTATGAGGTTTTACGGTTGTGCGGAAGTTACAAACAGCCTCTTCCAATCTCCGAATAACCTTAAAACCGTAAAACTACATAACCGTAGAGAAATCTTAAGACCTTAAAACTGAAGAAGTTGAAGCCTGAGAAACTTGACAAAGTTTTCATGTGCTGCTATCCTCACCTGTCAATCCACTCTTTAAGCCGCTGGGCTTTTTCTTTGTTGACTGTTATTCTTGTATCGGGATAGCCTTTCATGCGTATGACGAGTTTTCCTTGTTCATATCATCTGCAAAACTACATGTTTTTCTGCAAAAGTACTACATTTATCAATATTTTATAACAATATTACACCGAAACAGACAAAAAGACAGTTGAAACGAACGAAACAGCGTTTCAGAAGCGATTATCGCCGTTTCTGATAGGCCGCGCGGATAAAGGTATAAATAAATGTGCAAAAAAGTTTGTAAGTTTGAAAAAAATGGTTAACTTTGTATCGCAAATGACTTGAAAAGACGCGAAGATATGGACAGTGACGGTTTTCATGAGACAACGAGGAACTGCTCATCACGTACATAATAAAACAAAAGCTCCGGAAACCCCCTCATTTTTCTTTTTAGTGGCAGGTCTGGAGAAATACAAACAACCAATAACAAAAAAAGTATGCGAGTAATCATCGAACCCGACTACGAGAGTATGTCAAAATGGGCTGCCAACTACGTAGCCAAAAGAATCAAGGAAGCTAATCCTACACCTGAGAAACCATTTAAGTTGGGATGCCCCACGGGTTCTTCTCCCCTTGGTTTATATAAAGAATTGATAAAGAAATACGAGAACGGCGAGCTGTCGTTCCAGAATGTGGTGACATTCAACATGGATGAATATGTCAACCTCCCGGAGGACCACCCTGAGTCATACCACTCGTTCATGTGGAACAATTTCTTCTCACACATCGACATCCGTCCCGAGAACGTGCATATCCTCAACGGCAATGCTGAAGACCTCGTGGCAGAGTGTGAGGCCTACGAGGCTGCCATAGAGGCTGCCGGAGGCATTGACCTCTTCATGGGCGGTGTAGGACCTGACGGTCACCTTGCCTTCAACGAGCCAGGTTCTTCTCTCGGTTCCAAGACCCGCATCAAGACTCTCACCACTGACACAATCATTGCAAACAGCCGTTTCTTCGACGGTGACTTGACGAAAGTGCCTACACAGGCTCTAACCGTGGGCATAGGCACTGTGATGGCTGCCAAGGAGGTGCTCATCGTATGCAATGGACACCACAAGGCGCGTGCCTTGAAGCATCTTGTGGATGGCTACGTCTCTCATATGTGGACTTCTTCCATGCTTCAGATGCACCCCCACTCTATTGTGGTCTGTGATGAGCACGCCTGCGACGAGCTCACTGTCGGCACTTACAAGTATTATCTGGACAAGGAGCGCGGCAATCTTTAACGCAAATCGGTCATTAGAGCCTAAACAGATTTGGGTTTAGTTTTCTCCTTAGGTAGGGTCAGGCTGGTAGTGTAATAAAAAATAGGGTGTCCAGTCAGTTGTGTTGTTTTTTATGTATTTTCTACATAACAACACAACTGACTGGACACCCTGCTTCAGAACTGACGACTCATGAATAACCGAAGGGTTATGACAGGAGTCCTTTTCCAGCCTGGAGGGTGTTCTTCATAAGCGAACAGATGGTCATAGGACCTACGCCGCCAGGCACTGGAGTGATATAGGAACAGAGAGGAGCTACCTCGTCAAACTTCACGTCGCCATTGAGACGGAAACCACTCTTGCGTGTAGCATCAGGAACGCGGGTAGTACCCACGTCGATGATTACCGCTCCCTTCTTCACCATGTCAGCAGTGACAAAGTCGGGCCGTCCTATGGCAGCTATGATGATGTCCGCCTCCTGACATTCTTTCTTCAGGTTGGCGGAATGGGAGTGGCATACAGTCACCGTAGCGTCGCCATACTGCTTCTGCATCATCAGTTGAGCCATTGGCTTACCTACAATGTTAGAACGTCCGAGAACGACACATTTCTTTCCGGAAGTCTCTATGCCGTAACGCTGGAGGAGGGTTATGATACCGAGCGGTGTGGCAGAGATGAAGCATGGCAGTCCAATGGCCATCCTTCCCACGTTGATGGGATGGAAACCGTCCACGTCCTTGCGGTAGTCTATCGCTTCAATAATCTTCTGTTCGTCGATATGTTTTGGCAATGGCAGCTGTACGATAAATCCGTCAACGTCAGGGTCTGCATTGAGTCTTGCCACGCAGGCGAGCAGTTCTTCCTCCGTTATGTCGTCCTCATAGCGTATGAGTGTGGATTTGAATCCGCAGGCTTCGCACGCGAGCACCTTGTTCTTAACGTAGGTCTCTGACCCTCCATCGTGACCTACCAACACTGCGGCGAGGTGAGGTTGTTTTCCTCCCTCAGCCATTATTTTCTTTACTTCTTCAGCTATTTCAGCCTTTATTGCTGTCGCTGTTGCCTTTCCGTCAATAATCTTATATTCCATAGTTTTATTTTTGTGTCGCAGGCTTCAATTTGTTCGGTGTTTTGTTATTTTGTTGTCTTGTTGTTTAGTTGTAGTATCAGGTTTTTGGTTGTTAGTTTTTGGTTGTTGGTTAGTTAGTCTTTTCATTTGAGAAACCTCCATTAGAAAAACAAATCAACCAACAACCTACAACCCACAACCAAAAACCAGGTACTACAACAAGACAACTAAGCAACAAATATCAAATGTAGATTTGCCGAAGCTAGATTGTCACTTCCGCATAACCGTACAACCTATAATGAAAATCATGATTGCAAAAATTGCGTTCTTGACAACAAGAAGCAAGAGGAAGGAGACGGGAGATTACCTGAAAGGATTGCCACCGCGCATAGCCTTCATGGCATTAGCCATCTGAGCCATCTTGCTCGAACCCATGCCGCTGACCATCTTCATCATCTTGCGAGTCTGGTCAAACTGCTTGATGAGTTTGTTGACCTCCTGGATGTTAGTACCCGAACCCTTTGCAATACGCATACGGCGTGACTGATTGAGTATCTCGGGATGCTGACGCTCCTTAGGAGTCATGGAATAGATGATGGCCTCGATATTCTTAAAAGGCTCATCGCCAATCTCCACATCTTTTATAGCCTTGCCCACGCCAGGAATCATGGAAGCCAAGTCCTTGATATTACCCATCTTCTTTATCTGCTGTATCTGTCCGAGGAAGTCGTTGAAGTCAAACTGGTTTTTCTTGATTTTTTTCTCCAAACGCTTTGCTTCCTCAAGGTCAAACTGCTCCTGGGCACGTTCTACGAGAGAGACGACGTCACCCATGCCAAGGATGCGGTCTGCCATACGTTCCGGATGGAACACGTCGAGAGCCTCCATCTTCTCTCCCGTACCTATAAACTTGATAGGCTTTGTCACGACAGAACGAATACTGAGGGCTGCACCGCCACGAGAGTCACCATCGAGTTTGGTAAGTATGACACCATCTATCTCAAGACGTTCGTTGAACACCTTTGCTGTATTCACAGCGTCCTGACCTGTCATGGCATCGACAACGAGAAGCGTCTCATCAGGACTTACCGCCTTCTTGATATTCTCAATCTGCACCATTAGCTCCTCGTCGATACTCTGACGACCCGCAGTATCGACAATGACGGTATCATACCCCTTAGCCTTTGCTTCACGTATAGCATTCTGTGCTACGGCTATAGGGTCAGTAGCACCCTGTTCGAGATATATTGGCACATCCACTTGCTCGGCAAGTACGCGCAACTGTTCCATGGCGGCAGGGCGGAACGTATCGCAGGCAGCAAGGAGAGGCTTGCGGTTTTTCTTCGCCTTGAGCATGAGAGCTAATTTTCCGGACATCGTCGTCTTACCAGCACCATTGAGACCTGCCATGAGAATGACGGCAGGACGCTGGGTAAGAGAGAGTTCGGTAGCCTCACCTCCCATAAGTTCTGCCAGTTCGTCATGAACCAGTTTCACCATCAGCTGTCCCGGTTTGATGGCAGTAAGCACATTCATGCCGAGAGCCTTCTTCTTCACCTGGTCGGTGAATGTCTTGGCAACCTTATAATTGACGTCGGCATCGAGCAATGCACGGCGTACGTCCTTCAACGTTTCGGCAACATTTATCTCGGTGATTTTTCCTTCACCCTTGAGTATCTTAAACGAGCGTTCAAGTCTGTCACTAAGATTTTCAAACATTTTTTTTGTTATGGTTTTGGGTTTTGGTTAACTTTTGATAATGTGATTATGGGTTGTTGGATGTGGCTTTTTGTTTTTTGGCTCTTCCACTTTTACCCTAACAAAGTGCAAAATTAATAAAAAACAGCCATATTGTAGCATAAAGAGCAAAGTATTTAATATTTATTTACATAATGGAAAGATGTGAAATCAAAAAATCGGTTTATTGTTTTATAAACAAAAAAAAATGTGTACCTTTGCAGGAAATTTTCCTAATGTTCACCGAAAAGAGAAATAAAACAAACATATACATAAATGGAATTAGCAAGTAAGTATGCTCCACATGATGTGGAAGCGAAATGGTATCAGTACTGGATTGACAACAAACTCTTCAGCAGCAAACCCGACGGTAGAGAACCCTACACTATTGTTATCCCGCCACCCAACGTCACCGGTGTGCTACACATGGGACACATGCTCAACAATACTATTCAGGACATCCTTGTTCGCAAGGCAAGACTTGACGGCAAGAATGCCTGCTGGGTGCCCGGCACTGACCATGCTTCCATAGCCACCGAGGCAAAGGTGGTCAACAAACTTGCACAGCAGGGCATCAGGAAGCGTGACCTCACCCGTGAGCAATTCCTCAAGCACGCCTGGGACTGGACGGAAGAGCACGGAGGCATCATCCTCAAGCAGCTCCGTAAGCTCGGCGCATCCTGCGACTGGGACCGCACTGCCTTCACGATGGACGAGAAGCGTTCAGAGTCTGTCATCAAGGTCTTTGTGGACCTTTACGAGAAAGGTCTTATCTACCGCGGACTGCGCATGGTAAACTGGGATCCAAAGGCTCAGACCGTGCTCTCCACAGAGGAGGTGATATACCGTGAAGAGAAATCAAAGCTCTACCACCTGAAGTACTACGTGGCTGATGCTGACGTGAACCCCGTACAACTGACGGGCGAAGAGGGTGAAGTGTTCCACAAGGACGACAAGGGATATTATGCCGTCGTAGCGACCACCCGTCCAGAGACCATCATGGGCGACACCGCCATGTGTATCAATCCGAAAGACCCGAAAAACCATTGGCTCCGCGGCCACAAGGTCATCGTGCCTGCCGTAGGACGCGTCATCCCTGTCATCGAGGACAGATACGTGGATATTGAGTTTGGTACAGGCTGTCTGAAGGTCACTCCCGCCCACGACACCAACGACTATATGCTCGGCAAGACACACAACCTTGAGACCATTGACATCTTCAACCCTGACGGCACCATCAGCGAAGCGGCAGGTATGTATGTCGGCATGGACCGCATGGAGTGCAGGAAGCAGATAGCCCTCGACCTCGAAAGCGCAGGTCTCATGGACCATGTAGAGGATTACGACAACAAGGTTGGCTACTCCGAGAGAAACCAGGACACAGCAGTAGAGCCGCGCCTCTGCAAGCAGTGGTTCCTCTCCATGAAGCACATGGCTGACATCGCCCTGCCTCCCGTGCTCAACGGCGAACTGAAATTCTATCCTACAAAGTACGTCACCACGTACAAAAACTGGCTCGAGAACATACAGGACTGGTGTATCTCACGCCAACTGTGGTGGGGACACCGCATTCCTGCCTACTTCCTTCCCGACAGTGCTGACGGAGAAGAGAGGTTTGTAGTTGCGCTTACCGAAGAGGAAGCCCTCGCAAAGGCAAAGGAAATAGACCCGGAAATCACTATCGGCCAGCTGAGACGCGACGAAGATGCCCTCGACACGTGGTTCTCTTCATGGCTCTGGCCTATCTCCCTCTTTGACGGCATCAACAACCCCGGCAACGAGGAGATACGGTACTACTACCCAACTTCCGACCTTGTCACCGGTCCTGACATCATTTTCTTCTGGGTAGCACGCATGATAATGGCGGGATGCGAATACATGAAGGACATTCCTTTCCGCAACGTCTATTTCACCGGCATCGTGCGCGACAAGCTCGGACGCAAGATGAGCAAGTCGCTCGGCAACTCTCCCGACCCGTTAGATCTGATAGAGAAATATGGTGCTGACGGCGTACGCATGGGCATGATGCTCTCTGCTCCTGCAGGCAACGACATTCTCTTCGACGAATCTCTCTGCCAGCAGGGCATGGGATTCTGCAACAAGATATGGAACGCATTCCGTCTGGTGAACGGATGGGAGACAGCAGACATAGAGCAGCCGCAGGCAAGCAAGATAGCCACGGAATGGTTTGAAGCCAAGATGAAAGCTGCTTATGCTGAAATCAACGACCTCTACAGCAAGTATCGTCTCAACGAGGCTCTGATGACTGTGTTCAAGCTCTTCACTGACGAGTTCTCCGGATGGTATCTCGAAATGATAAAGCCAGCATACCAGAAGCCTATAGACAAGCAGACATACGACACCACGCTGCAATTCTTCGACTATCTCATGCGTATCATACATCCATTCATGCCTTTCATCACAGAGGAGATATGGCAGCACATCTATGAACGCAAGGATGGAGAAAGCATCATGGTAAGCACAGTCAAGTTTGATGCACTCACGGAAGCAGAAGAGAAGCTCATCGCCGACATCGAAACTGTGAAGAATATCGTTGCCGGCGTGCGCACCGTACGCAACCAGAAGAACATTGCTCCTAAGGAAGTGCTCGCCCTGAAGGCTGTAGGAGCCAACACCTACGAAGCATACGACAGCGTGGTATGCAAGATGGCTAACCTCGAAAGCATCGAGCTCGTGGCAGAGAAGACGGCTGATGCCAGTGCGTTCATGGTAGGAACGTCCGAGTATGCCGTGCCTCTCGGCAACCTTATCGACGTAGAGGCAGAGATAGAGAAACTGGAGGCGCAGCTGAAACATCTGCAGGGTTTCCTCATCGGTGTACGCAAGAAGTTGGGCAATGAGCGTTTCGTACAGAATGCCAAGCCGGAGATCGTCGATCTTGAGCGCAAAAAGGAGCAGGATTCTCTCGACAAAATTGCAGCCATTGAGGCTTCACTTGCAGAATTGAGAAAATAATCATCATGCAGACCCACATCGAAACGATTTATTCCCTACGGAGCAACATCGACTGCATACGCAGGGGAATAGGATATATCATCTACCGTCCATGGCTCACCACGAAAGTGATGGGACCGTGGGCTGTGCTCATCGCCTGCCTGTATGTCGTGTACAGATGGATGCTGGCAAAGGCTAACATCAATGCCTTGCCGACGGGAGTGTATGACATGAATGACATTGTCATGGTAGCAGTGGTTTATCCCCTGTTATGCTTTGTAACCCAACTGTTTACAGCCAGACTGTTCATCCTGTTCCGCAGGACCGAGGCTATGCTGGAACGCAAGGCTTTGGAAGAAGAAATCAACCAAGGCAAGGACGTGACCCTGCCGGAGCTGGAGACTCCTACCAAGAAAGACAAGATAAAGGAGATTGTCAGCGTCACTGCCTCCACACTGCCGTACACCTTATGGCTGTATATCTTGGAATGTCCTTTCCTCGGTATCTCCGAATTGCTCTACGGACTCATCATGTCACAACCTACAATGACACGCCAGTGCATGGTGGGAACAGCATTCCTTGCAGGTCTCTGCCTGCTTGCCTTCATCCTTACCACCCTCGTATATCCCATGTACAACAGGGCAATAACGGTAAGGAACAAGCAGAAGGCCTCAGAAAGGGAGACATTCAAGAAGGGAATCAAGATAGGTTTCAGGCACAAGGGAAAGACATTTATGGTGATGACCCTGTCTGCCATAATAGCAGTTATTCTCTGTATCGTACCTGTCCTGCCACTCGTCATTTCAGAGAATGCAGTGAGCAACAGCTTCATTTCCATGCTGATACACAATGACGACTCTGCCATTCCTGCCTCTGGTATGTGGCTGATGTTCGCAGTTGACACCATTTCTCTCACAGCAGCCATCATTATCAGCATCATACCTTACTCCTGCCTGCTCTATCTCTATGGCACCGTAAACGTGCATGAGAGAGAGAAGGATGGAGTTGTTGTTTAGTGGTTTGGTGGTTTTGTTCTTTAGTTGTTTAGTTGTTTGGTGGTTTTGTTGTTTGGTACACAATGGAATCGAATTCTATCAACAAACAACTACACAAACAACTACACAAACAACTAAACAACCAAACCACCAAACAACAAAACAACTAAACAACCAAACAACAAACCAAGCAATGAAGAAGATATTATTCATAGACCGTGACGGAACGCTCATACGTGAGCCGGAAGACGAACAGATAGACTCTTTCGAGAAACTGGTATTCGTAGATGGGGTGTTTCGCAACCTCAGTTTCATCAGAAAAAACCTTGACTTTGAATTTGTAATGGTCAGCAATCAGGACGGTCTCGGCACGGACTCTTTCCCCGAAGACACCTTCTGGCCTGTACACAACTTCATACTTCAGACTCTGAAAGGAGAGGGAATAGAGTTTGACAGACAGTTCATCGACCCGCATTTCCCAGAAGACAACCATCCTAACCGCAAGCCTGGAACGGGAATGCTCACCGAATACATTGAAAATCCGGAGTATGACCTCGCAGGTTCATACGTCATTGGTGACCGTGAGAGCGATGCACAACTGGCAGAAAACCTCGGATGCAAGTCACTCATCCTCGGCCGAGACGGAATGAACTGGGACAAGATTGCCGAGATATTGTTTGCCGGTGAGCGTATCGTGGAAATGACAAGGACGACACATGAGACTGACATTACCGTAAGAATCAACCTCGACGGCACAGGAAAATGTGACATACAGACGGGACTTGGGTTCTTCGACCACATGCTGGAGCAGATAGGACGCCACGGAATGATGGATCTGTACGTCAGATGCAACGGCGACCTGCACGTAGATGAGCATCATACTATCGAAGATACAGGCATCGTACTCGGTGAATGTCTCCTTAAAGCTCTCGGCGACAAGAGAGGTATCGAGCGGTATGGTTACACGCTTCCTATGGACGACTGCCTGTGTCAAGTAGCTCTCGACTTTGGCGGAAGACCTTGGTTAGTATGGGATGCAGAGTTTAAGCGCGAAAAAATAGGCGAAATGCCTACTGAGATGTTCCCGCATTTCTTCAAGAGTGTCAGCGATGCTTCAAGAATGAACCTCAACATCAAGGCCGAAGGCACTAACGAACACCATAAGATAGAGGGTATCTTCAAGGCTTTCGCCCGCTCTGTACGCATGGCAGTGAAGCGTGACATATACCACTATCAACTGCCCTCTACCAAAGGCGCACTGTAAGAAGAATCATGGAAACGGCACGGAGAAATGAAAAATCCTTGAAAAAAAACTCTTTTAAGATTGCTTTCTCATTCATTTTTATTACCTTTGCACGCAGAACAACATATTCTTTTAATACTTAACATAACTAACAAATGACAAAATTACCTGCTTTAAGCAAGCGCACGGCACCTAAGAGTGCTATGCCTGAGAAGATTATCCAGTTTGGTGAAGGAAACTTCCTTCGTGCTTTCGTTGACTGGATTGTATGGAACATGAATGCAAAGACCAACTTCAACGGCTCTGTCGTTGTCGTTCAGCCTATCGACAAAGGTATGGTACAGTGGTTGAATGGTCAGGACTGCCTCTATCACGTAAACCTTCAGGGCCGTCAGAACGGTGAGCCTGTCAACCAACTCGACCGTATCGACGTTATCTCGCGCGGCATAGACCCATACGCACAGCACTGGGCTTACCAGGCTCTCGCCGAACAGCCAGAGATACGTTTCGTGATTTCCAACACCACAGAGGCAGGCATCGCTTTTGATCCTGCTTGCAAACTCACTGATGCACCTGCTTCCTCTTACCCAGGAAAGCTGACACAGTTGCTCTGGAATCGTTTCAATGCCTTTGACGGAGATCCTACCAAAGGTCTTATCATCATGCCCTGCGAGCTTATCTTCCTCAACGGTCATCACCTGAAGGATTGCATCCGCAAGTATATTGAGCTTTGGACTCCTGACTTTGGCGAGAAGGCACAGGCTTTCTCCGAGTGGTTTGAGAAGTACAACTACGTGTGCGCTACACTCGTTGACCGTATCGTACCGGGCTTCCCACGCAAGGACATCGTAGAGATACAGAACAAGATAGGATACAAGGACAACCTCGTAGTACAGGCAGAGATATTCCACCTTTGGGTAATCGAGCGTCCTGAGAATATGACATGCGAAGAACTGCGCAAGGAATTCCCTGCCGACCAGGCTGGTCTCCACGTACTCATCGCTGAGTCAGAGGCTCCATACCACGAGCGTAAGGTGACTCTCCTCAATGGTCCGCACACCGTTCTCTCCCCTGTCGCATACCTTTCAGGTATCAATATCGTACGTGACGCACTACATGACCCTGTAGTAGGTCCGTACATCAAGAAAGTACAGTATGACGAACTCATGCAGACCCTCAACCTCCCAATGGAAGAACTGCAGAAATTTGCTGCTGACGTACTTGAGAGATTCGACAATCCGTACGTTGACCATCAGGTTACTTCTATCATGCTCAACTCATTCCCTAAATTCCAGGCTCGTGACCTTCCTGGAGTTAAGGTATATCTTGAGCGTAAGGGCGAATTGCCAAAGGGTCTCGTTCTCGGTCTTGCTGCCATCATCACATATTATAAGGGTGGCACTCGTGCTGACGGTGCTCCTATCCAGCCTAATGACGACCAGAAGATTATGGACCTCCTCACAGAGCTTTGGGCTACCGGCGACACCCGCAAGGTGGCAGAAGGCGTACTCGCAGCCGACTGGATTTGGGGTGAGCATGGCAACCTCAACACAATCCCGGGACTTACCGACATGGTAGAGGGATTCCTCAATGATATTGCTGACAAGGGTATGATAGAGACTGTAAAGTCTATTCTCTAAAAGCAGAATCACACCCAATGCGTTTATAACTCAAAACAATTATCATTATTTTGGAATCTGAAAATCATCAGATATTAAGGCTTTTAGCCGATAAATACGAAAGAAAAGAGTTCCTTGACGGAGACCCCAGTTGGTTCATGCACCAAGTGGAGGATGCTTCCGACAAGGAACTCCTTGCATTTATTGCTTCTGCCCTCAGCTACGGCAGCAGAAAGCAGTTCATGCCAAAGATACAGTTTATCTTGGACTGTTCAAAAGGGAAGGTAACTGAATGGCTGAAAAATGGAGATTTCTACTCCACCGTTCCACCATCACCTGACTGTTATTACCGTCTCTACACCTGCGCAATGATGAACGCTTTCCTCAAAGCATTGGCTACAATGGTCGGGGAATACGGCTCTATGCGGCAGTTTGTAGAGAATATAGGTTCAGACAATGCCCTCGATGTAGTCAAGGCCATCACAGCGTGGTTTGCCTCTCATGGAAGCCACGGGATAATACCAAAGGATGCGAAGTCCTCCTGCAAGAGAATCTGTATGTTCCTACGCTGGATGGTAAGAAAAGATTCCCCCGTGGATATTGGGCTTTGGAGCGACTTTATCGACAGAAAGTCTCTCATCATGCCATTGGACACCCACGTCCTGCAACAGGCTTTGCGCCTGAAGATGATTCAGTCAAAATCCGCTTCAATGGCTGCTGCACTGAAACTGACTGACAAGATGCGTGAGATATGGCAGGACGACCCACTCAAAGGAGACTTCGCATTGTTTGGCTATGGGGTAAATCAGGGATTATAGTCCATGATTCATAAAACGATGCTCTGCGAGCTTCTCGTATTTTGTACCAGGGCGACCATAATTGGCGAATGGATAAATGCTGATACCTCCTCTTGGAGTGAATATGCCTGTCACCTCTATATACTTGGGATTCATGAGCCTTATAAGGTCTTTCATGATGATATTGACACAATCCTCATGAAAATCTCCATGATTTCTAAAGCTGAACAGGTAGAGTTTCAGGCTTTTACTCTCTACCATCCGTACATCAGGTACATATTGTATTCTGATTTCTGCAAAGTCAGGCTGTCCCGTTATCGGGCATAATGAGGTGAACTCGGGACAGTTGAACTGTACCCAGTAGTCGTTTTCAGGGTGTTTATTCTCAAAGCTTTCAAGCACCTCGGGAGCATAATCCTGGCAATACTCCGTCTTTTTGCCCAGTGCATTAAGGTTGTCTGATTCTCTATTCATGATAATAATGGAGTTTTGTTTTCTCTTTCAGGTGTGGAACAATGTATATCGAGACTCACGATATTGAGTGGACAATAAAGAGAAACCACTCAGATATTGAACATCTTGAAAATGTTGTATGACACTAAATCATTATCATATACATCTTCATTCTCATATTTCTTCACGGCCTTTACGATGCGTATAGTAAGGGGCAGAGCCACTATCTCATAGACCGTCTTGAGGATAACCTGATAAAGCATCAGCCAAGGAAGTTCTTCCATCGGCACTATACCTCCGAGAGCGAGCGGGAAAAATATAAGAGAGTCAGCACTTTCACCGAAGACAGTACTCAATATCGCACGCAAAGAGAAATGCTTTCCCTTATTGACAATCTTCATCCTGCTCATAACATAAGCATTGATAAAGGAGCCAATGACGAATGCCACGAATGACGCGGCTGCAATACGGGGCGCAAGTCCGAAAATCTGATGGAATCCTTCATCGTTGTTCCAGTACTCAGCCCCCGGCAACCAGTCGCACAAAGCTCCCACTGCCACAAAGAAGAAATTCATCAGGAAGCCAAGCCAGATGATGAACCTTGTTTTTCTGAAGCCCCATACCTCAGAGACAACGTCGTTGATAATGTAAGAAATCGGGAAAACGAGGACTCCGCCAGTCTGGCTATGTCCGAAAAAAGAAAGTTGCTTTGTCTCAAAAATGTTTGACGCAATGAGGCAAACACAAAAAAGTACGCCGAAAAGCATAAACAGCATACTTACGTGACTGTTGTTTTTGTTATTCATATTTCTTGTTTTTTAAGAGGTTACAAGCACTCTGTCAATTCTTGTTTTTTAAGAGGTTACAAGCACTCTTACGATGACCTTAAACATTATAGAGCAGAAAAGCCATATAGCCGACAAATAGTCCTGTCATCAGAAAGCCTTCCCATCGCTCCACCTTGTATTTCGTATAGGAGAAAAACCAGAGAAGGGAGATACTACCCATCATGACGGCGAAGTCAATGGTGGAAAGCCCATTGATAGTCATCGGACAAATAAGGCCTGTGATACCGATAATGAAAAGTATGTTATATACACATGACCCGATAACGTTACCCATAGCAATGGCAGACTGTCCCTTTTTCGCAGCTATTACGCTGGTGGCAAGTTCTGGAAGAGATGTTCCTCCAGCAACTATAGTGAGTCCTATGACAGCTTCACTGAGTCCAAGAATTGCAGCTAATTCAGTGGCATTGCTTACGAAGCATTCACTTCCGATGACAAGACCCGCCAATCCTACTACAAGTCTTCCTATAGCTCCAAAGAGAGAATACGATTTTCTTTCTACTTCCATATTCTCATCCTTAGAAGCGGTGCGGACAGAAAAAACGACATACAATATCAACAGCAGGATAAAGAACAGACCCGTCCATCTGTTTATCTCTCCGATAACTCCGAAAAAGAGGAGCACAAGCGAAGCAACAGTAGCGACAGGAATATCCCTCCGCACTGTAGAACGTGAGATAATCATCGGCGAAACGACAGCAGCCACACCGGTAATAAGAAGAACATTAAAGATATTACTGCCCACCACATTTGCCACAGCAAGGTCAGTAGTGCCCTGAAGAGCGGACGTTACGCTGACAAAGAACTCCGGCATGGATGTTCCGAGAGCCACTACCGTAAGTCCTATGACCATCTCAGGCATATTCATACGCTGCGCTAAAGAGACTGCTCCGTCAGTAAGGAAATCAGCACCCTTCAGCACAATGTATATTCCTAATACTATGAATAGTATATCTATCAGCATTTAAGTAGGGGGGGATTGTCTTGTTTGTCTTGTTGTCTTGTTGTCTTGTTGTTTGGTTGTTTGTCAGTCTTGTTGTTTTGTTGTTTTGTTGTTTTGTTGTTTGTCTGCGCAATGGAGACGGATGCATCCCACCAAACAACTAAACAACCAAACAACTAAACAACAAATACTTATTTCCTGTCATCAACATTGTCACCTTCAGTAGGCGACATAGACTCCTCAAAGTCTGTAATACCAGCCTTTATGAGGATGTTATACCACTGTATCAGTTTCTTAATGTCACTTGTATGTACACGTTCACGGTCGAAGTTTGGAAGGATAGTAGAGAAATACTCCTGCAGTTCTTCTCCGCTTGCCTTTTTGTAATTGACGGAAGCCTCTTTCCCTTCTTCCTTGTCACGAAGAGAAGCGAGGATAGTCATGAGAGGCACGTCGTCCTCATAGGTGTACATTGCGATGTCGGCGAGAGAAGTAACCCTGTCAGAAGCAAAGGCTGGCATACGCTTATGAGTCTCGTCAAGAGTCTCTACTATCAGGCTTGCCTTTGCACGAGAAACGAGTTTGTAAAGTCCGGGTTTGCCAGAAATGGCAAGGATTGTCTGTTGCATTTCTTTTTTTGAATTTATTTATAAATATATTATTATACGATGGTTTATTTGTAATAATGAGCCTTCACACTGTCTTTATGCCCTTCATGAGGCATTTTCGCAGAGTCACTGCAAGGATTTGAGAAGCATATCGACCTGTTCTTCCAAGGGAGAGGTGCCGTCGTTGACTATGACAAAGTCTGACATTTCCTCCTTTCTTTCCTGCTTCATCTGAGTATCAATCCATTGCCTTGCCCTTTCCTCTGTCACTTTGTCACGCTGCACAATCCTTTCTATCCTTACCTTTTCAGGCGCAGAGACACAGACTGTGACATCGACAGAGTACTGGAGGTTGGCTTCAAAGAGTATTGCGCTCTCCATCCATTGCAGTCCGGAATCGTGAAAGTCACGTATCACTGCCGGATGCACGATGGCATTGACGGCATTTTTGTTCTCTTCGGAGTCGAGCAGGAACTGTGATATTACAGGTTTGTTGAGTTGTACGCCTGAATACGCATCCGCACCAATGAGCTTGATGAGGGAATCCCTTACAATCCTGTCGGAGAGCATAAGCCGCTTGGCATTATCATCACAGTCATATACTTTTATTCCCCTGAGGGCGAGAAGACGTGACAGGAATGATTTTCCAGTGCCAATACCTCCTGTAATGCCAATCCTTTTCACGGGTCATTCCTCCTTTTCTATCAGATATTCCACTTGCTTTACTTTTAGTGAAGCACTTATGACATAATCAGGAACCGTTCTCAGATTGAGGGTACATTTCTCATTGGGATTAGTCGGAAGTTCCTTGTAATCCACCTCTACGACGAAATGGTCAGGATTGAGGTTCTGGAATTGCGCTTTACCTACGACGACTCTCAGAGGTACTCTGGCGGGAAAAGGCTTAAAGACGAGATGCTCAGGCATATTCACTGCCCTTACAGGTATCAGCATTTCCGTCTCTACCATTTTGTCGGCATAGAATTTCACCTTTACCTTGTCAGGTTCCATCTTTACTCCCGGCATCTTTTTCACTTTGACAATGCGTGAGACAGTATCCTTGAAATCTACGATGTTGAGCACTTCTGTAAAGACCTCCTCAATGCTGTCCAGCTTTTCCTTGGAAGAAAATATCTTGACATTTTCTGGAACAATCTCCGTGCGGGCGATATAATAGTCATCATACGCCTTCACCTCTCCGTCAATGACTACGGGAACCATCTTTGCCAAACCGTAATTGTAAGAGAAATCCCATTTCTCCGCCTTTACGGAAACAACCTTGGTACTTCCAAAAAGTTTTCCATAAAGCTGTTTGACCAGTTCTCCCTGCAATAGGATACCCTTGTCATTCTTCTTGGAACAATTATTGAAATTGATGACGACAGGTTTGACACCCTCTCCGTAAATATAGCTCATGAGTACATATCCCTTGTCTTTCAGCACCGCCCTGACAGTGTCGGGAAGAGGATCTGTAATAACCACGTTATCAGGCACGCCAATCATCTGCAACGGTACGTTCACCTCTTTCTCGTAAGTCTCGTTTAGAGTAATCATGCACCAGAAGCCTGCACTCACAGCGAGGAAAAAGAGGAAAATCAGAAACTCCTTGTTTATCAGACCGAAAAAGAGTTTTCTGAGCATCGTGTCAGCGTGTTTCCAACCCATCGTCCGGCTTATTTTGTCAACTGGGCACCTGTAGCGTCAGCGAAAACATAGGAGCGGTCACATGATACCACTACGCCGCGGGCTACTTCTATCTCAACACAGTTTTTCTCCAAATCCACCTTTTTCACCGTGCCGTACAATCCTCCTCCGGTCATTACCTTTGTTCCCTCTGTGAGAGAGTTTTGGAAATTGCGTATTTCCTTTTGCTTCTTCTGCTGAGGACGAATCATAAAGAACCACATGATGGCGAAAATTACCACCATCATGATAATCATAGAATAGCCACCTCCCTGCTGGGTCTGTGCTGCAAGAATAATTGAATTCATAGTTTTTATGTTGATAATGTTACTTAAGTTTCGCAAGCTTCAACTTCTGGCTTTAGTTTTGGGTTTTTGGTTTTGGGTTTTTGGTTAATTAGTCTTTCCTCTTGAGAAAGCTCCATTAGAAAAGCTAACCAACCCAAAACTCACACAACCCACAACCAGGAAACTGAGCAAGTCAGAGTCTTGCGAAAGTAGAATAAATATTAATAATGTGCAGAATCATTACTGTAATGAGAGAGACACTTCCCGACGGCGGCCTCAGTCATTACTTCCCATCACCTTCATCATCTTTCCCGATTCAATGAGATGCCGTGCAATGGCATCAAGCATACCGTTGATGTATCCGCCGCTTCTCGGCGTAGAATAGACTTTGGCAAGATTGACATACTCATTTATCGTCACATTGACCGGAATATTCGGGAAATTAAGCATCTCTGCAATGGCGAGCTGCATGATGACCACATCCATATAGGCGAGCCGTGAGAAGTCCCAGTTGAGCGAAGCCTCACTCATATATTTCTGATATTGGTCAGCGTTGAGGACACAGGCTCGGAAGAGCTTGCGTGCAAATTCCCTGTCTTCCTCATCCTTGTATTCCGGAAGAAGAGGTTCCTTTTCCGAAGACATCTCTGTAAACCTCTTGATAGTCTTCAGCACGAACGTATCTACCACGTCCTTGTCATCATTCCAGTAAAGGCTTATCTCCTCGAGCACGGCATCAAGGTCATCATTGTTCTGGATAAACAGACGATAGAGCCTGCGCCATAGTTCCCTGTCAGCATCATAGCTGTCATCTTCGCTTGCCATATACTCTTGATAAACCTCGCTCTGTTCTATCTGCAAATACATTTTGCGCACGAACTCGGCATTGTCCTCCCAGATGTTCTTCTGCGACTCGATGAAGGCAGACAGCATATTGTTCATCATCAACTGAATCGCAAACTTGTTGTCCACGAACTTGGAAGAAGGCAGCTCCGTCCCTTCTCTCTGAGCACGTGCACAACTGACGTCATACTGCTTTTTCGCCATTCGGGTAATGGCAACTATGAGTTGTAGGAGATAATTATAGAGGTGATAAGATTTTGACAAACTGAAAACAAGCTCCTTTTCCGCCTTGTCAATATTGTGATTACCATTTTGGAAGTAAGCATAAGTCAGCTGCACTTCCTTAATTCTGATAAGTTCTCTATTAATCATGGGTTTCGTTAGTGTGTTAAATTAGCGATTGTTCCATTAGCTGTACCTGCGCCTCAGGCCGACAATCGATGCAAAGGTATCAAAATATCCCGTAATACGCAAATAATCTTCATGATTTTAATCATTTTTTTGCAGTTTTTGCCTGCAATCTTTGTCTATATCAATAAAAATATGTACCTTTGCACCGCTTTTTTGAGCACATCCCCTATTGAGGAGACTCAGTGTGATGGCGAATTAAGCAATGACACTTATCGTTTAACAACTTAATTTAGAGTAACACATCATGTTAGAAATTACCGTAAAAGGTCAGAAGAGAACTGACTTGGGCAAGAAAGCATCCAAGCTGATGCGTAAGGAGGGACTTATCCCATGTAACCTCTATGGAGAGAAGAAAGGCGAGAACGGTCTTCCTGTAGCTGAGCAGTTCACAGTTTCATTCTCAGAGCTCCGCAAGGCTGTTTACACTCCAAACATCTACATCATCAACCTTGACATCGACGGTGAGCAGCATCAGACAATCCTGAAGGAGATACAGTTCCACCCTGTAACTGACGCTATCCTTCACGTTGACTTCTTCGAGGTAACTCCTGAGAAGCCTATCACAGTAGGCATCCCTGTAAACCTCGTGGGTCACGCAGCCGGTGTACGTGCAGGTGGCCGCCTTGCACTCTCTATCCGTCAGATTAAGGTTACAGCTCCTTATGGCCGCATTCCTGAGAAGCTCGACATTGACGTTACAAGTCTTGAGATTGGCAAGTCAATCAAGGTTGGTTCGCTCCACTTTGAGGGTCTTGAGATTGCTACAAGCAAGGAGGTTGTCGTTTGCTCTGTCAAGATGACTCGTGCAGCAGCCGCAGCAGCCGCAGCAGCTGAAAAGTAATCGCTCTCTTTTGACACTCAATAAAAAAAGCCTTATCGGACGCTCTTGGTTCTTCCTTGGGCGTCCGAAATCGTAATGGGCGGGCTGGAATTATCGTCACACGCACAAGGAAAAAGAATGGAAAAATATTTAATAGTAGGACTTGGCAATCCAGGGCCTGAATATCATGAGACGAGACACAATGCAGGCTGGATGGTCGCAGACAGTTTCGTAAGGGAACAGAATGCCGAATTTGCAGAAAAACGATACGGATACGTAGCAGAGACGAGCATAAAGGGACGTAAACTCTTTGTACTCAAGCCGACGACATACATGAATCTCAGTGGCAACGCCGTGAGATACTGGCTTGAGAAGGAAAACATCCCCAACGAGCATCTGCTTGTGGTAGTAGATGACCTTGCCCTGCCTCTTGGAAAGATGCGCCTCAGGGCGTCGGGCAGCAATGGAGGACACAACGGTCTGGGACATATCCAGCAGCTGATAGGTCAGAATTATTCCCGCCTCCGTATCGGCATAGGCAGCGAGTTCGGACTAGGACAGCAGATTGACTGGGTGCTGGGTAAGTTCAGTGAAGAAGACAAGGAAGCCTTACGGCCTTGCATAGACACTGCCAGGGACATAATCAAGAGCTTCGTGCTTGCCGGTGTCAACGTCACCATGAACCAGTTCAACAAGAAGTAGTCATTCCCTCATGTCTCTTTGTCTTGTCGGAAGTATATGGTTGTAGTACCTGGTTTTTGGTTTTTGGTTGATTTGCTTTTCTAATGGAGGTTTCTCAAATGAAAAGACTAACTAACCAAAAAACTGGTACTACAACCAAACAACCAAACAACCAAACAACCAAACAACTAAACAACTAAACAACAAGAGTGGCAAACAACAACAATTCAGACGAAAGGAACTCCGCACGTATAGACAAATGGCTCTGGGCTGTACGGATATTCAAGACACGCAGCATCGCAGCTGATGCCTGCAAGAATGGCAGAGTTACCAAGAACGGTGTGAGCATAAAGCCGAGCCACGTAGTAAAAGCCGGGGAAACGGTCAGCGTAAAAAAGCCTCCCATCACCTATTCTTTCAAGATACTGAAGGCAATAGAAAACCGTGTGGGAGCAAAACTCTTGCCCGAAATATACGAAAACGTCACTGAAGCCAAACAATACGAACTTCTTGAGATGTCACGTATAAGCGGTTTCGTTGATAGGGCAAGGGGAACAGGCAGACCTACCAAGAAGGACCGCAGGGCTATGGATGCCTTCATCGACCCGGCTGTCTTCGGCTTTGACGATGAGGACGACCTTGACTTGGAGGAGGATTAGGGTTGTGAGAAGTTTCTGACCACCTTTCTTACGACACCACGTTCATCAACGGCAAAGAAAATTCCACGAAGCCCTTCAACGGAACGGATCCTTCTGCCGTTGATGTCGTAATAATATTTCACCTTTCCCGAACGGACATCCTCTCTCAACGCCACATCCGTGATACCACAATACTCCGAAAGCACATAGTCAAGACCGGCCTTGGCATCTATCTCTCCCCATCCATAATCATTGTTTGGATAATCCATGCCCGGCTTTCTTTGTGACGTATTCTGGATGACCTGAAGTACCTGCTCAGGTGTCAGCGTAGGACAAGCATCCAACCACAAGGCGATGACACCAGTGACGACGGGGGTTGACATTGAGGTTCCCGTCAGTGCCGTCCAAGCATAGGTACGACCTTCATAGACAAATCGTTCCACATCAACGTCTGCATGGCTTTCCGGGAATTTCTCCAAATAGAAAGAACTGTTTGCAGATACTATATTCTCTCCCGGGGCTACTACATCAGGCTTGATGAAACCCTGTATCGTAGGTCCCATGCTGCTGAAGTCCGACTTTTCCCCTTCCACATCGGTCCTGAAACTGATGGCTTTCCCTTCGTGATTGAGCAACGTGCGGGTATATGTTGTCGAGCCTACACAAATTACATTCTTTGAAGCACCGGGAAACAGTATCAGATGACCTGTCTCAGCCGTCTTGGAATCGGCGCACAGCGTCTTGTTGGCCTTTAGCTCCCCACGCACGGAATAGACATCTATCTCCGTCTCCTTGCCATTCAGCGTCAGCAGGACATGGGGCTCAGCGCCTATGGAGCCTTCACCTAATCTGGTAAGGTAAAACTCCGCCCCCCACTCGTCGGCATCCAGTCCGGAAGGATATACGCAATACAGCACCTGAAACCTCGTGCCCTTCACTTCAATGGTGTCAACTACAATGCTGTCTTCCGCATTGAGTACATTGTCGAAGTCGTAAGTCATCGTCACCCTGTCTCCATTGTAATAGATAAAATCGAGCGACAGCCGAAACCTGGCGTCAGCCCTGAGGAACATCGTCTCTTCTCCCCACCACGAATGTATGAAAGTAGATAGATGGTCTTCACCCTTGTTTTTGCGAAGATACGTCCTGCTTCTGCCATCGTTGCCAGCCGAAGCGCATATTATCCTTCCCGGGCCAAGGAGTTTCTCCACGGCCTCGTAGTACATTGTCTCTCCATAGAAATCCTCATATCTGCCCTCGCTGAAATTTATCACGCACGGCTTTCCCTGCCTGTCTGCATAGTCAAAGATATACTTGAAGCCGAGAATATCCATTGCATCGGAATACAGCAGCCTGTCTTCTTCGTCAACGACATCCTTGTTGTCTCCACTGTAGTTGCACACGAGACAAATGTCTGCATCCGGGGCTATTCCCCTGTAGCGGCTGCACGTCCTGCCGTCCCATCCGCTTCCTGCCGCAATGGCAGAGGTGTGGGTGCCGTGAACCCCCAAAAGACAGTCCCTTGTATGCTGCAGGGCGAGTATGTCCTCCTGCCCTAGATATTGCCTTCCCACAGGCAACGGGCTGTCTTCGCTGTCCTTCTCAGCCAACTGGTCCCACAATGCCTTGATGCGGCAGCTCTTGCCGTCAGTCGTCCTGAAGGTGGGATGGGTGAGGTCAAAACATATATCCTGCACTCCTACAATGACATTCCTTCCCGTATATCCCCCTGCATTCGTCAAGCCGTTCTCCCCCCTGCCCTCATGTACCTTGTCTGCCCTGACTACGTATCCTGTAGTATCCATTGTGACTTTGCATGGACTGCCTGCCTCTATCCTTTTTATCTCTGGCAGGAGAGAGAGTGCTGACAATTTGGAAAGAGGTATTCTTGCGATGTGGATATCGTCAAGGGACTCAAGCACCCTGCACCCCTCGCTCTCCAGCACATCGGTGTCACCGCACCTTACAAATGCCACGACACACTTTCCGCTCCCCTTTCCTTCATTAAGTTCCTTGGCTTTCGAGACATTCCGTGCCTGTCCTATCGCCATCCTTCTCAGTGACGGCGACAGCTTTGAGTAATCAGCCTTTTGTGAAAAGACGGGAATGGCGTTGAGCAGGAGAATCAGTGCAATCGATACGACTTTCATAATATGTTGTTTGGTTGTTTTCTCTATGGTTTTACGGTTTTGTGGTTTTATGTTTATTCGGAGGTTTGAAGAGGCTGTTTGTAACTTCCGTAAAACCTTTTAACCTTATAACCGTCGTTTGGTTGTTTGTTGTCTTGTTATTTAGTTGATTGCCGTCGCAATGGAGTCGATTTCTATCAACCAAACAACCAAACAACCAAACAACAAGACAGACCTATGCCAGGAGAATGGAAATGACGGCACCCCAATGAGCCATCGCACCGAGCAATACGAAGACATGCCAGACGGCATGGAAATGCTTCCGAGAGTCATGTGCGAAGAAATATGTGCCTGACGTGTAGAATATTCCTTCAAGGAAAAGCAGCATCAGGGAAAGACTGGATAGCCTCTCCACCACCTCGGGCATGATAAAGAGCACGCTCCATCCCATGCTGAGGTAGAGGGCGAGCGACAGTCTCGGATATTTCCCAAAGGCAAAGACCTTGTAAAACACCCCGCCCACTACTGCTGCCCACTGTAGTCCGAAGACCAACCATCCCAGCCATCCGCCTACCACGCCGATGCAAATCGGGGTATAGGAACAGGCTATCATGACGTATATGCTGATATGGTCAAGCTTCCTCATCACCTTCTTTGCCATGCCTGGGTGAAACCAGTGGTACATCGTGCTGGCAAGGAACATGAGGAACATTCCCGAAACAAAGAAGATGACGCCGAAGGCCATCTGCCATCCCATCTCCACTGCCGGCCATACGAGCCATATTGATGAGAGTGCAAATACCGCCCCGAAGAAATGCGTCCACGTATTCCCCAGCTCTGCCTGCAACGGTAATAATTTACTCATAGATTCTCCAGTCCTTTCTCTTACTTTCCATTTTTTTAAAACTTTCTGCAAAGGTACTAAAGTAATCGCTAACGAGGCAACATATTAATAAATAATAACAATTTTTGGAGATTTAAGGGCGCAGGTGAAAAGTTCCGTGGCAAGCAGAGGGTAGCCTAACCGAAGATGG